>PMMJ01000010.1 GCA_003162255.1 Acidobacteriaceae bacterium
TTCCTGCAGCGAGCCGGCCTGCGCCTGCGACTGATACGCGATCAACACGACGACCGGTTGCACGCCGAGGATCGGTCACCATTGGCGCGCAGTTTGGGATTGAGTGAGGCACAACTTTCCGATGAGCTGAGCAAGCGAATGGCCCGAGTGCGGGGGGAGTTTTTGCGACGACTTGGATGAGCAACGGGGGAAAACGGTCATGCCCGAGTCTCCCCAACAGCCGGCTGCCTCTATCTTCGCGGAAAATCTGACACAGACTCCTTGCCATCAACGAATTGGAACTCGTCGTCGTAGAAGCGCTTCTCTTTGGCAAGGTCGGGGAAAGGATGTTCGTCTTTCAGCGGCTCGTAGAGATGCTCGCGCAGAAGCCGTTCGACAATGTTGATCCCATCGACCAGGGCCCTTGCTGTGCCAAATTCGTCATGCCCGGTGTAGTCGCAAGTCAGGTGCGCAAGTTCCTTGTTTGCGCGTCGAAGCAGTCCTCCGATCACTGATCGTTCCTTGTTGGGCAAGTCCTCCATGGGCGCACGGGTGCCGCCCAACATATCCACGAAAACNNGGATGTCCAATTCGCTCCCTAAACCATGGTTGCCGGTCTCGGAAGGTCGTAAGGAGACAAAGCCGATGCGGAATGTGTTTATCGAGAAATGCGACCTTCTGCGCTTCCGTTAGTTCCATGCGTTCCTTTCAGCCTTTCGCGTCTGTGGCTCGAAGATTCGTCAGCCTCGGCAGGACGGTCGAGACGCCTCCAGATCATCGTGCCCTCTCCGGAAGCGATCTAGTACGNNCCGCCCAACATATCCACGAAAACAGCGTCATTCCGCTTGCCGTCAACAGTCTTCAGTCCCAGAAACTCCGCGAACATCCTGATGCTGATAAGTGCCGAATCTTTCGCCGCTCTAAGCAGGTCGCAGTCAGGATGTCCAATTCGCTCCCTAAANNCGGGGACGTCCCACAATCCATCGGCTAATGCGTACGCCGGCAATCCTGCCATGCAGACTCTCCATCGCCAATATAGTACTTGCAAAATTTTAGTGAGCCGCGCTGGTCGAGCACATCGTAGTAGGTCATTCTTCCGACATAGTAGAGAGTAAGCTTGCCGGCTCTGACGAGGCGTAGCTGCTCAATAAGGTTGAGCTGCTTCTCAACCGTCAGGTCCTCTGGTTTGTCGGTACTACGTTTGGATAGGAAGAATGATATTGGCCTGTCTGTTACTGTCCCGCTGCACGGCTGAGTAGGCACGTCGAGCAAGTCGATATCTGGAGGCGAATCCGTGATCGGCAATGCCCACATCGATAGCTTGCAGTCGGCCAATTCCGCCGAGGACTTGGCCGTGCCGATAGTTAGCGTCGGGGCTACCGCCCTTTCGTGTTCCAAATGGTATGGCCCGGCAACGCTCACAACGACGGGCTTCCCCATCTCAGCTTTCAATTGCGATTTCATGACGTTGAGTTGGGAATTCATGGCGCCAAGTTGCGCGTTCATGACGCTCGCTTGCGAATCCATCGCCCGGAACTGTCTGTAAGAAAAGCAGGTGTACACGACCGTGACCGCCACGATGAGCACCGGCGAGTTCCGACGGGCCCATTCCGGGATAGCCTTGATCTTTCCCACGAGGTCAGAACCAACTCGTTGTCGCAAAGATTCGGCTTCGTCGGGCTGTTTTTCCGCAGATGCCGGCGGAACGTCGGTCGAGCAAGAGCCAGTTGGAGGGTGCACTGGATCGTTCGAGGTAGGTGAAGCATTGTCCATGATTGGAGCTTAGCTCGTGAAGCTATTGACAGGAAGGACCGACTTTGCCGGCGACAAACCGTCCCTTTTAAACCCTCACGGCGTTTCTCGGCCGCCAAGGATGTTTCCCGTGTGGGAGGTGCCTGACATACATTCAGAAGTGCGACAGAGGTTGAGGGCACACGTCGGTCCTGGCGACGCGGTTGAATCGCCTCGCCCCTGCCCCGCCCGCACCAGCGCCCCCACGGCCCAGTCGTAGTCGGGCCGCGTGCGTCCCACAGGGGCAGGTTGCTGTCCGGGCCAAGGTCGANNAGCGCTTATGGATGGAAGGGCGGCGCGTTCTTGGGCTTGTCCGTGACCTTGCCCGCGCCTTTGCCGACAAATCCGATCTGACGGCCGGTCAGGGTCGGCATCAGGTTCTCGATCGCGGAGTACAGGGAAACGATACCTTTGCGATGAGCCTCGATGCTCTTGTCGTGAGCCGCGAACTTCAGGTCCATCTTTCGCTCCAGCTCGTCTACCTTCGCGGCGAGCNNCACCCCGGTTGCTACCACCCGCTCTTCCTTGACAGGGACATTGCAGCACAGTCGCGACTCGTCTCCGAAACAGCCCACGTTGGGGAGCGCGAGGCTTGAACCGTCTTCGACAATGAGGACGGCCTCCTTCGCGCCCTGGTTGCAGCAATGTTGGCGCCACGAAGGAACACATCCCTTTACGGTGTAGAAGCCCTGCCCAAACTGCAGCCGCCCTGCAATGCTGTAGGTCATCTCGCTTCCGGGAGGTAGCGTGGCTGGTACGGGCGGGGGCGAGGTCTTCATGTCGCGTGGGCAAGGTGGCAACGGGTTAGCGTCCTCGCAGTACCTATGGATACGGCATTCCCCAG
>PMMJ01000198.1 GCA_003162255.1 Acidobacteriaceae bacterium
GGGATTCTCCCACGCTCTACCGTCGATGAGCCGGCAAGAACAATGTCGCCCATGATCGCGCGTGAGATCTTTGGTGGATCGTCGGGCAGAGAAAGGCAACCACGCAACCCACCCTGTCGGCTGGACCGCACCATCATTACCCTGCGGTCTTGCATAGTCGAGAAACCCTCGTACTTAGTCGCATGATTCGTTCATCATCCTAAGGGTATACTCGCCACTCGTNNCTTCTTCGCCGTGTCCGCATCTGGGTTCGGTCGCGATTGCATTGACAAGCCTTGTCTCCACAGCTAGCCGCACCGTACTCTTGGGCAACGTAGCCTCGACGCGGCCCTCTTTCGATGCCACGTTTGTCGCAGCAACCCCATTGAATTTCAATGAAAGCCGCCACCCCGCATGCGACGACGTACTGCCTTTCTCCAGAGCGCAACCTGGCTTCCAAGGAAACTCAACAATCGCCGCGCAGATAGTTTCGGAGCCCCTCAACCAAATAGCAAGTCCTCCTACGAGGAGGGCCTTTCGAGCATCCTTCAGTTTGTGAATTGCTTCCAGAGTAGAGCGGCGTGTTTCAGCCACTAGTGTTTCAGTGGGAGGAAGAATGTTGGTCCAGTACCGACTTTGCGCGGCGTCGTCCAGGTCAAAGCGGTCACGTATTGGGTCTCCGAGTTCGGATATGCCGTACGTGAGATCCTCTAACGCATCCAGGAGTTGTCCGTCGGCCTCCCTTTGAATGCCCCGCTCAATATCACACCGGCTGTTTGCGCCATAGGGGTAGCCACAAGCCCATTTCTCAAATTCGGCGCCAGTCTTCAGAATTCCTGCTCTCCTATCCAGATATGCTTTGACGTGACCCTCGATGTTAGTCACTCCTGGCCCGAATGCCGAGCCAGGAGGCGCTTGTTCCTGCACCGCCACTGCGTTCCGGACCACCGCCATCGCCCTGTCCCATATGCTTGCTGCGTTTGAAAAATTCCCGTGCAAAGCGAATACAGATGAAAGCCCGGCCGTCGCCTGAAATGTTTGTGCATCCAAAAAGGCGACTCCAGATTTCTCCCTCTTCCAGAAATGGTTTACGTAGCCATCTTCGATTTGGTGTGTTCCGACGGAAGTAGGGTCATAGGTTTCCTCGATGGCCAATTCATACAGNNTTCTCTGGCGCGCCCGAGATTCGACCTGGCCGCGTCCGCGGCCTTGATGAGGCACGACTTCCGTTCGGGGCTCTTGGGAAGACGTGCACACTCCGGAGGGATTGCCATGACTATTCGCGAATCGCCGACGACCGAATGGCTGTGCTCTAGTATCGAGTCTTCTCTGCCGACGGTCGATCGTTCGCCGTCTTCTGCAGAAGGATTGGAAAGTGCCTGTTTTGCGTCTCGATGGGGCCTGCAGCCATCGCATGACAGAAGGTAGCGGCCAGAGAGGACGCTCAGGAGCAGAACAAGAAGAGTTGCAATCCCATTGAACCACCCGCGGAAAGCCCATCTGAACGCGATTTGGAGTTTGTCCTTAAGAATGTCAGTCGTCGGAATCGGCAGGAAGCTTCTCACAGCCTCGCCAAGTCCCGACTTGTTGTTCTCAATAATCCAGGTGTGAAATGCATCGAAGCCGGCGTTGGCCTTGACGGAGAGATTGTTGTATATGACGCCGCCCGCATTGCCGGACTTGTTGTACTGCAATCTCCATGCTTTGCCAGCCGGGATGGTAGATGGGCTGCGATTGTCTTTAGTGATTGCGATGGAGTAAGGGGCGCTCTCCAGTATTGGCGTTAGGTGCCCTCGAAGAAACGCAAACAGTTCGAGAAACTGTTGATCACGCCAACCCCATGTGCCCGGAAAAGTCGCTAGCAGGNNACTCTTTGAATGCTTGGAGGATCGCAATTCTCTGCGGCTTCAGAAGTCCGTTCCAACGCTTCCAGGCGTGCGCGGGACCACGATGTGTCTTCTTCGGGCGTTTGCGCGTGCCACTGGCCAACTCAAACATGTTTGGATGCTCGTTCTCTTCCATGGCAATTGCAACTAAGAGTGCCTAGACGTAGCTAAGTGGGCGTAATCGCAATTGAATTTGAAGAACCACCTCGATTGTGGCTACCCTTTCCTTATGTTCGTGCGTTTGCAAATCCGAATCTCAGGCCGCTTTAGGCGGCGAGATCGGGCGGACTGCCGGAAACGAAATAGCGCCCGCCATGGAGCATGGGGGCGCGCTGCGGAAGGAAGCAATACGTAAGGAACGAAGGCTAGCGGAAAGAGTTTGAGATTGGCCCGAAGGGGGGCGGTGTTACCAGCACCGCATCTCGCATACGGGCAGACCACCAGGGAAGGAGCCCCACGATGATCCGCCAATATACTACCCCCGTCGGACCACGCTGCGAGACCTTGTCTGCGCCTCAAGATGAGGAGAGTGGTTTCTCCACTCGAACCGAAACGCCCGCCACGCAGTCCAGCGAAGGTAACCTCCATACTAGCACCAACTCCCGCGCCGTGTCAAGGGTTGCTACGACTGCGGCATCACCTGGCTCGTGTTTACTGCTTTTGCTGAGCACAACTGGTGACCGGCTGGCGGTGATTGGCCACCCGGAGAGGCCCGCCGTTGACGAGATACTGGCCGAACACTGGATTGTCAGATCGGTCAGACATATCACGCAAGTCGCTGGCCTATTCCGCGTGGTGGTCGATTCGGTCGCTTCACCTGAAGTAGAATCCCGCAGCGTTCGCCTGGGGTCACGTCGATGACCCGGCTTCCTCTTCCGCTCAATCCCGATCAATTGCACTTTACTACCGAGTGGCTTCTCGAAGGGATTCGCGCTGGAGAACTCCGGCCGGAAACTGCCCTAGTCGTGTTGGCGAATGCCCTTGGGCTGGGTTCCGAGATTCAAGAGGCCGCACACCAAAGAGAGCAATCCTTTAGGCTCGCCGTTTTCGGCGATGCATTCGTCGCAGAGCTGGTCATTCGTCGAACCGCGCTAACCGATTTTCCGAAAGAAATACTTGCCGCCTTTCGCCCTCATCGTGCCCTGTCCTCGACGGAGTTGGAGAAGTTGCTCTTCTCTCGCGCGGATGGCAGCAAACGACGCCTCTCGCAAATTCTGTCCTGCGACCGCGCGACCGTACGCCGGCTCTTGAGGTCCGGCACCCACACTCGCACTTGATTGCCGNNTTACTCGGTACACCAGGACATCGCATTCACGGGCGCCCCTCTTCGGTTTGAATGCCTCCTCGTGAGCTACCGAGGCTCTCGATTCTTTCTGGTCCTGCATTGGCGACAATACCTTTGAAGATGTGGCGGCGCTTCTTCCGGCGACGCTCTCGACTACGGTCCACCGGACAGTTGGCTACGACCTCCTTCGAAACCACTGGCCATTTCCTTTCAATCGCAGCGGCAAT
>PMMJ01000365.1 GCA_003162255.1 Acidobacteriaceae bacterium
GCCAGGCAATTCGTGGTGCAGGAAGCGTTCGAGACGATGTGGTGTTTGGCGGGATCGTACTTCTCTTCGTTCACGCCGAGTACGACTGTGAAGTCTTCGTTCTTCGCGGGGGCGGTGATGATGACCTTTTTCACAGAGCCGCGCAGATGCTTCTTCGCTTCGTTGGCGTCGGTGAACTTTCCAGTGGACTCGATGACGATTTGAGCTCCGACGGACTCCCAGGGCAGGACGGAGGGATCTTTTTCCTTGAAAACCTTAATGACTTTGCCGTCGACGGAAATGCTGTCCGGGCCGGCAGTGATCTTGTTCGGCAGGTTCCCGAGGATCGAGTCGTACTTGAGCAGGTGAGCCAGCGTCTTGGGATCGGTGAGATCGTTGACAGCGACGAAATCGATGTTCTTGTCGGTGAGCGCGGTGCGCAGAACGTTGCGCCCGATGCGTCCAAATCCATTAATGCCAACTTTTACGGCCATGGTGCCTCCAAAAGGAAAATTTTAATTGCCCAAAAATGTGCAGCAGCTTTAAACAACATTCAATGGTAACAGGGTCGAGCAGCCAGCGTAAATGTCACGGGGTCGGCGGGCAACTTCCGCAATTGGAACACTACTCGACACAGCGGGCAGCGAGCACAGCGGCGGAAGTGAATTCATGCGAGCGTGATCTCTATGTAGGTGTCGGTGTTGCGCCACAGAAAGGGAACCCGGGCGAGCCAGTATTTTGCTTTGATCGCCTGGCGGACGCGAGCGCACTCTTCCGGCGGCAGGATGCGAACGGTCACGGAAAATTCGGGGCCGGTGATTTTTCCGCGCATGGTGCAGGGAGCGATCTTGACTTGCGGGTTATTGCGTATGCGCTTGCATTTTCCCAGCTTGCTGTTGGTCATGAAGTAGAGCTTATCGTCGTATTCGGCAAACCAGACGGGGGTGTAGACGGCAACGCCGCTTTTTCGGAAAGTCGCGAGACTGATGTAGCGCTGGCCGTGAATTTCTGCGGGGATAGTAGCCATGCGGATATTGTAAAGCGTGGCGATGGACTCTTGCCGGGGAGAGCATGTGAGAGGACGGGCGTCTCTTCACCAGTCATGTCTCCAAATCGCGCAAGCTCACCGCTTCTCAAAGCGCAGCCAGCCGCCGTTGGATCAGCAGGAAGTAAAGGGCCACCAGAATAATCAGGAATCCGTTCACACTGAGCACCACCGGGGCCGTAAACACGGGAACGAGCCATCCCGACAACAGATTTCCCATCGGCATGCCGCCGCGGAATGCGAAGTTGTAGACGCTCATCACCCGGCCGCGCATTTCATTGGTGGTAATCAACTGCACCAGTGAATTCACGGTGGCAAAAACCGCCATCATGGATGCGCCCACGAGCACGATGAAGACCTCGCTAACCGGCAGCGACTTCGAAAGAGCAAATCCGGAGATGCCCGCGCCGAGGCACGCCAGCGCCCCCAGAGCGACACGCCCCTTTCTTTTCATATTGCCCTTGCTGGCGATGGCCAGCGAGCCGCAAATCGAGCCGAGTCCCATAAGCGCCAGGAGATTGCCGTAGGTTTCCGGACCGCGATGGAAGATGTCCTTCACGAATACCGGAAGGTAGGTGCGCAGGGGCATGCTCAAAGCGGTCATGCAGAAAGCGAGCACGATCAGCGCTTCCATCGAACTCTGCTTGCGGGCGAACTGAATGCCCTGCTTCAGGCTGGTGAAGATCGACTCCGTGGTCTTCAGCGGCAGGAAGCGGGCCCGGATGATCAACAGCGACACGATGGGCGCCAGGAAGGAAAGCGCGTTCAGGCCGAAGCACCACTTCTCTCCCAGCTTCGCTAAAGCTTGCCCGGCGAGTGCGGGCCCGACCATGACCGCCACGTTGAACTGGATCGAATTCAGCGCGATGGCGTTCGGCATGTCTTCCTTCTCGACCAGGGTGGGAATCAGCGCCTGGTAGGCCGGAGCGCCGAAGGCCTGGGCCAAACCGGAAACGAACGAAAGGCACAGGATGTGCCAGACGTGTACCTGGCCAGTTGTCACCAGAATGGTGAGCAGTCCGGCGGTAGTCATCTGCACATATTGGGAGGCGAGCAGAATCTTCCGGCGCTCCACCCGATCGGCCACCACGCCACCGATCAAAGAGAACAGGAAGATGGGAATGCCGCCGAGAAACTGATCCAGCGCCAGCAAGAACGCGGAGTGGCTGAGTCGGTAGATCAGCCAGCCTTGCGCCACGATCTGCATCCAGGTGCCAATGCTGGAGGTGCAGGCGCCAAACCACATCAGGCGGAAATCGCGATATTGAAATGCTTTAAAGACCCGGCCAATCACCTTGCCGTCTCCGTGGGCTCGTAGAAGCCTAACATGCGGTTTCACGTGTTAGACGCGACAGAGATGGATTTGTTGAGAACTGACAATCGTCTGCTGCGGCAGAAGCCGGCACAACTCCTCGATCACAAACTCCTCGCAACTCTGTGGCGAGAACAGCTCGGAGCATTTTCGTGCGCTAAAATTCCCCGAGGAGACTTATGCAGACTCGACGGCTAGGCAACTCGGACTTGGAGATCACTCCCATCGGTGTGGGCGCATGGGCGATGGGCGGCGGCGACTGGGCCTTCTCCTGGGGACGGCAGGAGGACGAGAAATCGATTGCGGCGATCCACGTGGCGCTCGATGCCGGCGTCAACTGGATCGATACCGCGGCCGTGTACGGACTGGGGCACTCGGAAGAGGTCGTCGGCAAAGCGATCGCGGGACGTGCACACCGTCCCTACGTTTTTACCAAATGCAGCTTGGTGTGGAACGACCAGCGCGAGATCGGGCACAGCCTGAAGGCTGCCTCCGTGCGCCGCGAGCTGGAAGCGAGCTTGCGGCGACTGCGGGTGGATGCGATCGATCTCTACCAGATCCACTGGCCTGATCCCGAGCCCGAGGTTGAAGAAGGTTGGCAGACGCTGGCCCAATTCCAAAAGGAAGGCAAGGTCCGTTACATTGGCGTGTCGAACTTCAATGTAGTCCAGATGAAGCGGGTCGAGAGGATCGCGGCGATCACCTCGCTGCAGCCGAACTACAACATCGTGACCCGCAACATCGAAAAGGAAGTTCTGCCATTTTGTCGTGAACGGCAAATCGGCGTCATCGTTTACTCCCCGATGAAGTCGGGATTGCTGACCGGCAAAATGACACGCGAGCGGATCGCGTCGCTGCCGCCAGACGACTTCCGCCCGAGAACCGCCAGTTTTAAGGAACCCCTGCTGACTCGCAACCTTGGGGTGGTAGAAGTCCTGCGCGGGATCGGTGCGCGTCACAGCCGCACGCCGGGTGAGGTTGCGATAGCCTGGGCGCTGCGCGATCCCGTCGTCACCGGGGCGATTGTGGGTATGCGTTCTGCCGAGCAGGCGAAGCAGATCGTGCGCGCGGCGGAATTCCGTTTGAGTCCCGATGAGATTCTCGAGATCGAGGAGTATCTCAAGGCGCATCCAGTTGCTGCATGATTGCGGTTGAGAATCGGTTGGGTCCGAGGAGGCCCGGCACGCGACTCTCTCGCGATACCACAGTTTGCACGGCGCTGCTTGGCGTATTCCGAACGGAAAGGCACTACAAGCGAAGAAATCTAAGATCCAGTCGCCGCCGCTTAGGCTTAAACCACAGGGCGGACTGCGGCTTCCTTGACGAATCGTTCCATTACCTTCATCCGTTCAGAAGGCAACGGCGCATAGGAGGCTGCGCAGCTGTTGGAAGACGTGAGACCGCCTTCGATGGCGTCCAAAGCAGATACGGAGCGTCCCAGCACGGTCAGAAGATATTTTTGAGCGATAGGCCGGTCTGCGGGATGGATGAGACTCCACCAGCGGCAGATTGATTCCTGCACCTCTGCTTCTGTCTTCTCGCCGGCTACCAAGGCGTCGATCAACCGGTAGACCTTGCTCTTGATCGCATGGTACGAAACTGACACTTCTTGCGGCATAGGAAAGGTCCTGGACGATGTCCCCAACATCTAGACAGCAATTCGTGAGCCAAACTGTTAATGCCTGCAAAAGCAGACCTTAGCCTCTTTGAGGCTTCCATGAATGGGAGAAACGAGGGTCTCGGATATGAAATCTGGAAAGGCCGGTACTTGGTGGTGCCCGCTGGGGGCGGTTTTCGCCGTGCTTGGCGCGGTCTCGATACAGCGGTCAGGAGCCCTCTCCGTAGGCCGGCGTTCACCACCAAAACGGACTTGCCAAGAATGCAATAGCGAGTTTTCACCCACATATCGCCGGCGGGTGGGTGGCGTCGGGGCTGTGAAATGAAGATGACCCGACAGCACGATCATCGCCGATGTTCCGGTTCCTTCTGCTAACATTCCCCTTTCATGAAACACGTGGGCGAAAACGTGGTGCGCATCGAGGCCGAGGCGTTGCGGGCGCTGGCGGACCGACTGGCGGGCCCTATGGCTGCGGACTTCAACCGGGCGCTGGAACTGATGTTCGACTGCCTGGGCCGTGTGGTCGTGACCGGGATGGGGAAGAGCGGGCTCATCGCTCGCAAGATCGCGGCTACATTAAGTTCAACCGGTTCGCCGGCGCTCTACCTGCATCCGGTGGAAGCGCTGCATGGCGATCTGGGAATGATCGTCCGGGGCGATCTTGTGCTGGCGCTCTCGGCCAGCGGCGAGACGGAAGAAATTCTGCAGTTGGTGGCGACGATCAAACGGTTGCAGGTGCCGCTGATCAGCATGACTTGCGACGACATTGCTGCAGACTCAGCGGGCGGGGGCGCCCGCTCCACACTTGCTTCCACTCTGGCATCCTCTGCCGACGTTGCGTTGGATTGTTCGATTTCCCAGGAAGCTTGTTCGCTCGGGCTTGCCCCTACCGCTTCGACCACGACCATGCTGGCTCTGGGCGATGCGCTGGCAGTCGCGCTTTCGGAAAAACGCGGGTTCAAGGAAGAGGACTTTGCCAACCTGCATCCCGGGGGAAAGCTGGGCAAACGGCTGGCGCGAGTCGAATCGTTGATGCACTCCGGGGACGCGATTCCGCGGGTGACGGCGCAGACGAAGATGCCGGACGTGATCTACGAGATGTCGCGCAAGAAACTGGGCATGACCGCCGTGGTCGAGGGCGATCGTTTGCTGGGAGTGATCAGCGACGGCGATCTGAGGCGACTGCTGGAGCAGCGCGGCAAGGACGCGCTCGACCTGACCGCGGGGGTTTGCATGACGCGGACTCCGAAGACCATTGGACCGCGGGAGTTCGCCGCTACCGCACTAGCGCGCATGGAAGAGATGAAGATCACGTCGCTGGTTGTGGTGGACAGAATCGCGGACAACGACCAGCGCTTGCTGGGGATCTTGCACCTGCACGATCTTTGGGGCACGGAGATGGTGTAGCGATGCGGGCCCCGTGAAGGGGCTCTGCTTTCGGAGGAGTTGCGCCATCGCTGAAGCGATGCTCTGATACGAAGCCCCAGCCGTTCCGCACGCCCTCTAGGAGTCTGTCGGGAATAG
>PMMJ01000275.1 GCA_003162255.1 Acidobacteriaceae bacterium
GATGAACATGCCGAAGTTTCCATAGAACGCGCGCACTCGTCCCACCGACTGTGGACGGTTGTATTCGAAGCCCAGCGTGCCATCCGGCTTGGTGATGGCGACCGGCGTCGGCAGGAACGGCTCAAGAATCTTCTTCACCGCGACCGGGCCCGATCCCGGACCGCCTCCGCCATGCGGCGTGGAAAAAGTCTTGTGCAGGTTNNTGGCGCCGTCCATGTAGAGCAGGCCGCCCTTGGCGTGCATGAGTTCGGCGATCTTGTGAATCTCCTGCTCGAAAACGCCCAGCGTATTTGGATTCGTGACCATCAGCGCCGCGACGTCTTCATTCATCTGCGCAGCCAGCGCCGCCACGTCCACCATGCCACGGTCGTTCGATTTCAGATTTTCGACCGCGTAACCGACCGTGGCCGCAGTCGCTGGATTGGTTCCGTGCGCCGAGTCTGGGATCAGAATCTTCTTGCGCGCGTTGCCTTGCGATTCGTGATAGGCGCGCACCATGAGCATTCCGGTCAGTTCGCCGTGTGCGCCCGCGGCCGGTTGCAGCGTGATGGCGTCCATGCCGGTGATTTCGAGCAGGCAATCGCTCAGCGTCTTCATGATGCGCAGCGCGCCCTGAGAAATTTTCTCCGGCTGATAGGGATGCCCGTTGGCGAGGCCTTCGACGCGCGCGACAAACTCATTGACCCGCGGGTTGTACTTCATGGTGCAGGAGCCCAGCGGATACATTCCGAGATCGATGGCGTAATTCCAGGTCGAGAGGCGGGTGAAATGGCGAATGATTTCGATCTCGCTCACCTCGGGCATATTGCCGAGATCTTTGCGCTCCTGCTTGACCAGCAGTTTCGCCGTGTCCACATCAGGAACGTCGAGCGGCGGCAACTTCCAGGCCGCTTTACCAGGAGACGACTTCTCGAAAATCAATCCTTCGTTCTGGCTGATGTGACGCGTCGCTTTGCGAGTCATGTGCTTCGTCGTCATCTCACCACCTCTTCCGGTTCGGCATCTTTGCTAAGAACCGAGTGTTCGCTCTCGGCGACGAGGCCGACCGCCGTATCGATCATGGATCGCGTGGTCAATTCCGTGCAGCACCACAGTGCCACGTGGCCAAGCTCGGGATAGAACTTCTTCAGCGGCAGACCGCCAACGATTTTGTGTCCCAGCAGCCGCGAGTTGATGGCGTAAGGATCTTCGCTGGTCTCGACCACGAACTCGTTGAATCGTGGCGCACCCTGGAAGAGCACTTTGGCATGTTTACTGAACTGGCCGGCAGCGTACGCCGCCTTCGCCAGGTTCTGCTTCGCCAGTTCCCTGAGTCCCACTTTGCCATACACGGTCATGAAGATGTTCACCATCAACGCGACCAGCGCTTGGTTGGTACAAATATTTGAGGTCGCTTTCTCGCGCCGGATATGCTGCTCGCGCGTTGCCAGCGTCAGCACGAAGCCGCGCTTGCCGTTCTTATCGACGGTCTGGCCGGCGAGGCGGCCGGGCATTTGTCTTACGAATTTCTCCTTCGTAGCCAGCACGCCGCAGTAAGGGCCGCCGAACCCGAGCGGCACTCCGAACGACTGCGCCTCCATAGCCACGATATCGGCCGCGCGCGGCGGCTCGACAATTCCTAGCGATACTGCTTCGGCGATCGACACGATCAGCAGCGCTCCGCGTTTGTGCGCGATCTCGGCAATCGCTTCGATGTCTTCAATCGTGCCGAAGAAATTTGGCGACTGAATCAGGACGCACGCCGTATCGTCGCCCACTGCCGTTTCGAGTTCCTTCAGATCAACTTGTCCCGAATCCGTGGACGAGACCATGCGCAGCGGAATTGCCTGGTGGGTCGCGTAGGTGTCGAGCACTTCCCGATACTCGGGATGCAGACTCCGCGCGATCACGCCCGAATGCCTCCCGGTGATGCGGACCGCCATCATCACTGCCTCGGCCGCGCCGGTCGAGCCGTCGTACATCGAAGCATTCGCCAGGTCCATGCCGGTGAGTTCGGAGATCATGGTCTGGAACTCGAAGATGGCTTGCAGTGTGCCCTGCGCAAACTCTGCCTGGTAGGGCGTGTAGGAGGTCAGAAATTCTCCGCGTTGCACCAGCGCATCGATGACCACCGGGCGGTAATGGGAGTAAGCTCCGGCTCCGAGAAAGCTGGTGTAACCTTCGCCGTTTTCCTTGGCCCGCTGCTTGAACCAGTCCACGATTTCCGATTCCGCCATTTGCCGCGGGATGGCGAGATCGCGGGTCAGGCGAAACTCGGCTGGAATCGGCGAGAACAGTTCGTCCACGGAGCGGATGCCAATCGCCTGCAGCATGGCAGCGCGATCCGCGGGAGATTTAGGCAGATATCTCATAGGAACTTTCTTTGGATGTGGGATGCGACTGTTTCGATTGTGGCACGGGGCAATTGCAAAGGTCAGAGGTGAGATTGCAGAAGTAAAGGCCTTCGCTTCCAGCTATATTAATGGAAACCGAGGGGTTCACTTCTGCAATCTGACCTCTAAAGTCTGCCCTGTTTTTCAGTGTCCCGCCTCTTCGCTCACGAACTTCTCATAGTCCGCCGCCGAAAGCAGCGCATTCAGTTCCGCCGGATCCTTCACTTTGACCTTCACAATCCAGGATGCGTGCGCATCTTTGTTGACCTGCTCCGGTGCTGTAGCCAGACTTTCATTCACGCCCGTCAGGGTCCCCGAAACCGGAGCGAACAAATCGGACACGGCCTTCACCGACTCTACCGTGCCGAAGGGCTTGCCCGCGACGATCTCCGCGCCCACCTTGGGCAGATCAACGAACACGATGTCACCGAGCGACTCCTGGGCGTGATTTGTGATACCGATGGTGCCGTCGGCAGTGATCCACTCATGTTCTTTCGTATATTTGCGGTCGGTGGGGTAGGTCATTTGTCGCTTCGCTCCTGGCCGTTCGCTGTTCGTCGTTCGCCCGTTGGGCCCACCCTAAACGTCGCAAAAGGCGCGACGTTTAGGATGGGGCACCCACGTAGTTAAGGTTTTTTCGGACGCTTATAAAACGGCGTCGGTACTACTTGCGCTTTCACGCCTCGTCCGCGGATTTCGACTTTCACCGTGGTTCCGACCGCAGCTTGCGCGGGCGGAACATAGGCCAACGCAATATTTTTCTTTAAGAACGGCGCTGGCGAACCGCTGGTGACGTAGCCAATTTCGCGGCCGCCTTCGTCTAGAACCTTGTAGCCATCGCGGGCGATGCCGCGGTCCACCATCTCAAGCCCAACCAGGGTTTTTTTCAGGCCGCCGGCTTTCGCTGTCTCCAGTGCGGCTCGCCCGATAAAATCCGGTTTGTCCATCTTGCAGAAACGATCCAGCCCGGCTTCCCACACATTGATCGTGTCCGAAATTTCATGCCCGTAGAGCGGCAGCTTGCCTTCGAGGCGAAGCGTGTTGCGCGCACCGAGGCCGCAAGGGACTGCGCCAAACTTTTTCCCCGCCGCCAGAATCTCGTACCAGACACGCGCGCTCGTCTCTTCGTCCGATGGAATGTAAATCTCGAACCCGTCTTCGGCGGTATAGCCCGTCCGCCCTATCAGGACATCTTTCAGGCCGCATACCGTCCCGCGTGTGACCCAGTAGAACTTCACGGCGCTCAGGTCGGCGTCGGTCAGCTGCTGCAGCACGTCCACACCCTTTGGTCCCTGGATCGCAATCTGCGTGAAATCGTCAGAGAGATGCTCGACCTTGCAATCAAACTGGCGCGTGTTGTCGCGCACCCAGTTGAAGTCCTTCTCGCGCGTACCGGCATTGATGACGAGCAGGTACTCGTCCTCGCCCAAGCGGTGAACGATGACGTCGTCTACGAACGTCCCTTGCGGATAGAGCAACGCCGAATACTGCGCCTGCCCAATCGCCAGCCGCGAGGCGTCGTTCATCGAGATGTGCTGAACGGCGGCCAGAGCTTCGCGCCCGGCCAGCCGGATGTCCCCCATGTGGCTGACGTCAAAAATGCCGACGCCGGTGCGCACCGCGATGTGCTCGGCCGCGATGCCGCACCCGATCGACGCAGGATATTCCACCGGCATGTCCCAGCCGTTAAACTCCACCATCTTCGCGCCCATCTGGCGATGGACGGCGTTCAACGCAGTCTTGCGGACCGGCTTACTCACAACGGGAATCGCTTCGGCTACAGACAAGAAAAACCTCGATCGGACTTCTCTCCGACAGTGGCTGGGCCGCCGGAACTTGGAACTGACTACGTTAACATCCGGACGGGAAAGGCGGCAAATTGGTCAGGTCTCGGGTCTCAGGCCCAGGTCTCAGGAAGAGCAGAACCTGCGCATGCCAAGCTGGCATTGTCCGATTGGGTTTTTGTCATACCTGAGACCTGACACCTGAGACCTGTCTTCCGGTGACTTCCGTTACGTTCCTTCCCTGCGTCTGCCGAACTAAACTTCAACTATGTCGTCTAAACCAGGCGTAAGCCGCGTCGTCTGCGCCCAATGTGAGCGGCCTGAAGAGGGTTGCGGGTGCGAAAAATTCTGTGTGTACTGCCAGTCGCAACTCGACGTGCGCCTTTGCACCGACGGCCTCATGTACTGCGAAGCCTGCCGTTCCGCCTGCGACTACAAACCGGCGAACGGAGACAGCTCTCGGGCCTGAAGCCCGCTTAGTCTGTGGCTCTCAGAGGTGCGGCTGAAGAGGCTGCGGTTTCAGGTTTCGCTTTTCGTCCTTCGCTTTTGGCCTTGCGCTCTTAAGCTTTTAGCTCTTCACTTTTCGCTTTACTCTCCAGAATGAGCTCAGCCCAAACCAGGTAAACGAAACCGTGAAGCATACCGCGAGCAGCAAGCGCCCAGGTCCGGCGGCATGGCCAGACTGATACTTCCCGTACTCGCGCATGCCAGCCATCGCCCCGATTCCGGCCAGCGCCAAAAACGTGAACCCGGTGACTTCCAGCCAGAGCTGGTGCAGCACCAGCCCGAAAGAACGCGCGGTCGCGCGCATCCCAGCCAGCAGAGCCCGTCCCGTCCGGCTGTGCTCCACCATGTTGGCGGCAACGCGGAGAATCAGTTTGGTTTTTCTCAGCGCTTGGCCGTCGGTGATCCGTCGGTCGATCATCTTTCGGTCGATCATCTGTCGATTTTAGCAGCGGCCGGGCGTACAATGACGCTGGGAGACCTCACAAGCGACTGTGATGTTCCCCGTCAGCGACGTCCGATGCGAGGGGGACTCGTGGATCAGCAACTGAAGCAGCTCATGAAAGAACTCGGAGAAGCGATCAACGAATCTCTGTCCGATTCGGAATCGATCGCCGAAGTCGTGGCCCGCATCAAGGAAGGTGGCTACGACATATTCCTCGTCCTCGAAGCCACCATCGGGGTCAGCAAGCAGGGCGAACATACCACAGACAAGACTTCCCTCGTCTCCACCCTCAGCACCAATGCCGAGCTCAAGGTCAACGATCAGGATCTGAAGTTTCTGAAGTCGCTGCGCATCAAGATCGACGCAGAAGACGAGTAGCAAGTTTCAAGGTTTCAGGGTAAGAATTAAGAATAGGGATGCGTTTGAAACTCTGAAGAGTCGAAACTTCGAAACCTTGCCTCCTGAGACCTGCGGTCCGGGCAAAATCTTCCAACTTCCCAAAAAATTTTCTCGTTCCGGGACTTTTCCCAAATAGGAAAAACGTTGCAGACGAGATCCTCCGATCTGTTAGAATTGCTTTTTTCTCGTGTAAGTAGCCGCTTGGCAGCATCTTAAGGGTGAAGAGGCTGCGTCGGAAATGGCCTTCGGCGTGCACTTAACGACTTAGAAGTGTCCTCCTTCGACCCGTCCCTCGCGGTCTCTAAAATGCTAGCTGGTCGGATGGGCCACTTCTTTTTGCAAGCGCTAAGCAGGTAGTTACATGAGGTGCCGGACATGGATTCCCAGGCTTCACAATTGACCCTAGGCCTTCTTCCCGAGCCTCGCACGCCATGGGGGGAGTTTGTTCTCAGCTACAGCGTGCAGTCCGTGGTGGTGGTGTTTTTCTTGCTCATCGCCATCCTCCACCCCGATGTTCTCGAGCCTCGCGAGCGCGACTACCACTTCGTCAGCCTGGTCAGCACTCCGCCTCCGGTTCCACAAGCCCCGGCCCCGGTGAAGCATTTTCCGGTTCCAGTTCCAAAGATCTCCGAACCGGTAACGCCGCGACCTGAAGCTCTGCGCGTTCCCTCCGAATTGGTTCGGAAGAAGGCTCCCGTTCCCGAGGATCAGGCGCCAAAGGTCACTCTCGCTGCCACTAAAGAACTTCTGCCGGACGTGAAGCCGCTGATCCCCAGGGCGCCGGTGAAGACGAATGTGTTCTCCAACGGAAGCTCGGCTATGCCCACCATCGCAGCCGCGCCGCAGAAAGTACAAACTGGCGGTTTCGGCGATCCGAATGGCGTGCCCGCATCGCAGACGCACGGCCACCCGATTACGATCGCGCAAGCGGGCTCATTTGATCTGCCCTCCGGCACCGGCTATGGCAACGGCACCGGCGGCTCGCACGGCGCTCGCGGGATCGTGGCCAGCACAGGGTTTGGCAGCGGCGTCGCTACCGGCAATAGTTCCGGCGTTTCTGCCTCGCGGGGTACGGTTCGGGAGGGCGGCTTCGGAGATGCCGACATGGTGGCCGCTTCTCAGCCCAAAGCCAAGTCCGCCGAACCCGTCGTCAAAACCTTGCCGGCGGAGATCACGTTCAAGCCCCGTCCGGTTTACACTGATGAGGGGCGGCAGCTTAAGATTGAGGGCGAGGTCCTGCTCGATGTCGTCTTTTCAGCAAGCGGGCAGATTCGCGTGGTGAAGGTGGTCCATGGTCTTGGTCATGGGCTGGACGAATCGGCAGTTCGCGCCGCGGAGAAAATTCAGTTCAAGCCCGCCCAGGTAGACGGACATCCCGCTGATTTTGAGGCGGTATTGCACATTGTTTTTGAACTTGCATCGTAGGTCACGCATCGTAGGTGAAATGAAACCAACAAAAATGTTGCGCTCCCTCTTCGCACTCCTTACTCTGTCTGTGGTCTTCTGCGCCGCGTCTTTGTTTGTCCAGACTTCGTTCGCCCAGACTCCGCCGCAACCCGAGCTCGCGACGCGCGACGCCGGCTCCCAGCAGGCCAGTACCAACGCCGCCAGCTTCGACCAGGTGATCGACCGGGCGATTGAGCGCGAACACTTCTTCATGGCGCAGATGAAGCAACTTCATCCGCTGGTGGAAACTTATCTCCAGAATCTGAAGGAAGACAAAGACCTCGGCGCTCCCGTCCCCGTCAGCGACGTGTACTTCCTGGGCCGGTTGGATATGAGCGAAGGGACCGATGACCGTACCTTCACCTCGCCCACCACGGCCGGCCTGGGCAAACGCATGCTCGGCAAACTGAGCAACGTTTATTCCATGAAATTCCTGCCCTTGGGCTTTGCGCAGATGGTGATCCTCGATCAGGATTTTCAGCGCAAGTATTACGACTTCACTTTCGTGCGCCGCGAGTTTCTCGGCGAGGTGCGCTGCATCGCCATCGACGTCGCCCCCAAGAAAGACGCCGGAAAGGGCCGCTTCCTCGGCCGCATCTGGATCGAAGACCAGGACAACAATATCGTCCGCTTTAACGGCACTTACTATCCTCATCCGCGAGCCAGTTACTACCTGCACTTTGACAGCTGGCGCCAGAATCTTCGCCCCGGCGTCTGGCTGCCTTCGCTGATTTATTCCGAGGAGTCCGATCTCAAATATCGTCTCGGTCAGACGCTCAATTACAAGGCGCAGACGCGGCTGTGGGGCTACAACCTGAAGGATCTCCGCCGCAGCTCTGAATTCACCGAAATTACTGTCGATGCCCCGCAGGTGGTCCAGGACCAGAGTCAGAAAGCGCAGGACGCCACGCCCATCGAAGCCCAGCGCCAATGGGAACGCCAGGCTGAAATCAACGTGCTGGACCGCCTGACGCAGATCGGACTGCTCGCGCCGGAAGGCGAAATCGACAAGGTGCTGCAGACCGTCGTCAACAACGTGATGGTCACCAATAATCTCGACATTCAACCCGAGATCCGGTGCCGCGTGCTGATGACCACGCCGCTCGAGTCCTTCACCATTGGCCATACCATCGTGGTGAGCCGCGGCATGATTGACGTGTTGCCCGACGAAGCAGCCCTGGCCATGATTTTGACCCACGAACTGGCGCACATCGTGCTCGGCCATCACCTCAACACCAAGCTCGCCTTCAACGACCGCATGTTCTTTCCCGACGAGCGCACCTTCGAGCGCATGGATTTCGCTCGCGATCGCAACGAAGAAGAAGCCGCCGACAAGAAAGCCGTCGAGTTGCTCAACAACTCGCCCTATAAGGACAAGCTCGGCAACGCCGGCTTGTTCCTCAAAGCCGTCCAGGCTCGCGCTCCGGAACTGCGGAACCTGATCCGGGCGCACCTCGGCGACAGCCTCCTCAACGGCAACGCCACCAAGATGTCGTCGTTAATGACCGCCTCGCCGCAATTTGACCCGAAGAAGGCCGATCAGGTCGCGGCGCTTCCACTTGGTGGCCGGGTCAGAGTGGATCCCTGGACGAATCAACTCGAACTGATCAAGACCAAGCCTGTCGCCATCACTACCGCAGCCGACAAGATGCCCTTCGAAGTCACGCCCTTCTTCCCGTTCCTCATAAGGCTCGGCTCCGGCGCGGCTCCAGAAAAAGCGGCTCCGGAGAAAACAGCAGCAGCCCCGACCGGGCAGTGAGAGAAGGCAGGGTGCGTAGATTCAAGGTCTGATCCGCACAGGCTCACGCTGCTAGCAACCAGCAGCCATGAGCCTTATGTTAAAACCTGAAACCTTGTGAGACTCTGTCTTTGGAAGGGAACCGGCAGAAAAAATCAGGGAGAACCCGCTGCCATACGCAGCGGGGACTGGGTCGTGCGGCTACTGCTGCCCCATTGCGCTTCCGACTTGCGAAAACACGTTGTTGGCGTTGCCGCCAATCAGCCGGACCGTGCCAATCACAATCACCAGGATTACCGCAAGCATCACCGCGTACTCGGCGACGTCTTGACCGCTGTCCTCAGTCCAAAATTGACGAATTGTATTAATCACTGTTTACCCCCATTTACGACCCGCCCCAGTCTTACTCATTCCTCGGGACACTACTCGCCGTCGTATAATTCTAAAATATCAAGAACCGCCCCCTCCACCCAATAGCACACCGGTGACCTTAGATGGCACTATCGTGCTACAACCTCGGGTGTTCCCCTTAGAGCCAGCCAACCTACTGATTACACAATCGTTTTCAGGGGAAGCCCCTGATTCACCGCGAACAGCGCCAGTTCCAGGCGGGTGGANNGGTGGAAACCCCAAGTTTGTCGAAGATGTTGCTGAGGTGGTGCTTCACCGTATCCTCGCTGATCTTGAAGTACTCGGCAATCTCCCGGTTGGCATAGCCCGCGACCACCGCCGAAACGATCTCGAGTTCTCGTGGCGTCAGCCCAAACTTCCTCTGCTTCGATTCCTCGTTCGTACTCTGCATCAGGTTGCGCAGGTACTGCACCAGATTGGAAACGCTGTCCCGCCCCACCCAGTATTCGCCGGACATCACCGCATGAATGCTCTTGAGCAACAGTTGCGTGGCGGAATCCTTCAGCACTACGCCACGAGCTCCCAACTGCAAGGCCTCCACCACCTGCTTCTTCTCCGCCGCCGCGGTTAACAATATGATGCGCACCCCCCCTGCCGCGCCGCCGCTCGTGTTCAGATCGCGTAGCGCATCGAGGCCGGTGTGGTGGGGCATGGCCAGATCGAGGAGAAGGATGTCGGGTTTGAGCTCATTCGCCAGTTTCACCGCCTCGAGGCCGTCGCAGGCTTCGCCCACTACTTTCATATCCCCTTCCGACTCCAGCAGTCGCCGCAGCCCGTCGCGGAAAATGGGATGATCGTCGGCAATCACAATGCGTATGGAATGAATGCGTTTATCCATGCTCTGCCTATCCGTGCTCTGTCTATCCGTGGTTGGCCTATCCATGATTGGCCTTTCTCGCTGGCGGAATCCTTACCTCCAGCCGCGCGCCGTGCCCCGGTGTCGATTCTATCGTGATTTCGCCCGCCAGCAGCCGCACCCTTTCGCGGATCACCGCCGGTCCCTTCCCGGACGTCTCCAGTTCCGCATCCGACAACTTCCCGGAAAAAGAAAATCCCTTGCCGTCATCCTCCACCGTCAATTGCAGATTACCTGCCCGCTGCGCCAGCCGTACCAGCACGTGGTGCGCTCCACTGTGTTTGCGGACGTTCACCAGGCTCTCCTGCACAATGCGCGCCAGTTCGCGGCACACCTTCTGCGGCAAATCCACACGTTCCAGTTCGCTGACAAACTCCGCCGCGATTCCCGTCTCCCGCCGGAAGCGTTCCACTGTGTCGGAAATGAAACCGAGAAGCCGGTCGGCAATCACTTCGAAGGACTTCATCTCCTGCATCAGTTCGCGCAACTTTAAAACCTCTTCGCGCAGCAGTTTCTGGATCCGCACCAGTTCCGCGTTCACCGCCGGCGCCTGCGTTCCGGACTGGCGCCGCAGCACATCCAACTGCATTTCCACCCCGATCAGCGATTGAATCGCTCCATCGTGAAGTTCGCGCGCGAACCGCGCCCGCTCCAGCGCCCCCGCCCGTTCCCGCAGCCGTCGCATCAGGTACACGTTGTAAATCGCCGGACCGACCTGCTGCGCGAATTCCTGCAGAAACCGCAATTCCTCTTCCGGTTCCCCCATCATCTCCGGGTCGAAGAGGAACAGCCGGCCGGACCACTCCCTGCCAAACAGCAACGCCACCGAAACCAGCGCGTCAAATTTTTCTACGCGCGCCAGCGCATCCAGAAACTCCGTGCTTACATCGTGCAGCCGCCCGCCCTCGCGATCCAGCAGCACGGTGCGAAACCCCCTGGCGGTGCGCGACGCGTAAATGGCGTCTGCCGTTGAGTCGAACAGATACACCTTTTCGCTTTCCGGCAGAGCTTCGCGCCAGCGCAGCGCTTCGATGCCTCCGACTCCACGTTTCACCTCGGCCAGAAACACGCGGTAACTGTTCGCTTCCTGCGACGCGCCCAGCACCCGTGACGCGCCGTAGATGCTCATCACCTCACCGAGAATCTGCTGCATGGTTCCGGTGAGTCCTGCTTCCACCCGCGCTGAACTGAGAACGCGCGTGATTACGGCGCGCTCCGCCCGCACTTTCTTCTGGTTCTCCGACATGTAGCCCAGCAAGAATCCGAGCACAATCAGATAGAACGAAAACATGAACAGCTGCTGCGGTTCCAGTTCCCGCACGCTCACACCCAGCCGCGGAAGGTGCACCGCTCGCAGCCATTGATCCGCCCTCGATTCCAATCCCGCTCGCACCGCGAAGGCTTCGGCCCACAGCAACGCCACCGCCGTACACGCGGTACCCACCGTCTCCCACAGCCCCCAGCGATACGCTGCCGCCGCCATCACGAACACGAGGAAGAGAAAGAAGGGCCCCCGCTGCGCCGTCGCGAACATGGAGATCAGCACCGGCCATATGATGTCCGCGGCGTGCACCACCAGACGAAAAGCCGTGGTCGACGCCGGCCGGAAGCGCACCAGCACCATCACCACCACCGCATGCGCGAAATAAACGATCAGCAGCCAGTACAGCCAGCGCGAATAGACGAACCCGCGTACCGGCTCCATCCAGAGAGTAACCAGAGCCGTCATCGTCAGCGCCGCTCGCGCCGTGGCCAGCCAGCGCTCCGAGCGCCGGATTTCGCCCGCACTGAGTGGCGCCCGAAAGCGCCATAGATCGCGGTATCGAGGGATCATCCAGGACAAGAGATTCTCGTCGTAAAGCCACTAATTCCAGTCGAGCGACTAATTCTAAAGGCAATCTCAGCCAAACTCCATGAGCTTCTCAATTCCGCAGTTCTCACTTCTAACTTCCGCCTTAGCGATGTTACGCTAGTAACCCCTGCCCCGCGCATGTCGGGCCCTAGAATGGAGGCGGGCTGGTGCGACTTGGCTAAGCTGACTAAACTCTGGCTCTCTCTGCTGATCGCGCTGGTTCTCGCCCAGACGGCGGCCTCTCTGCTCATGCCAAGGGGCGACGCCCTGACCATCGCCAGCGACCTCATCCAGGGCGGTCTCCTGCTGGTGGCCACCGCCGCCTTCCTGGCCAACACCTCGCGCTTGCGCTGTGCCACTCTCCACATCCGGCTCTTTTGGATCCTCATGAGCGTGGGCATGATCTTCTGGCTTACCTACCAGGGGATGTGGAATTACTTTGAGGTCTTCAAGCGTCAGGATGTGCCCAATCCCTTCCTGGGCGACGTTGTTCTGTTCCTGCATCTGGTGCCCATGATAGCCGCTCTCGCCGTGCTTCCTCATCTCCGCGAAGGCGAGCGCGATGAACGCATCCGCATGCTCGATTTTACCCTCCTGCTCATCTGGTGGGTCTTCATTTATGTATACACCGTCATCCCCTGGCAAACGGTGCAGGTCGATGAAGCGGTTTACAGCGCCAATCTCAACCTCGCATATCTGACCGAGAAGCTCGTGCTCCTGGTTTCGCTTGCCTTCCTCGCCTACGCCGCGCACGGAGACTGGCGCCAGCTTTACGGAAATTTGCTCGGCGCCAGCGCGCTTTATGCCTCCAGTTCCTATGTCGCCAACTGGGCTATCGGACACAAGCTCTATTACAGCGGCAACATCTACGACATCCCGCTCACTGTTTCCATGGCTTGGATGGGCGCGGCTCCGTTGCTCGCCCTACGCTACGACCTGTCCGACTTCAAGCCGTCGCGGCCGGTGCTCGGCATTTGGATCACGCGCCTGAGTATGCTGGCTCTGTTCAGCATCATCTGGAGCGCCATGCACGCTGAACTGGCCCCGAAGCTTCCGGCCTCGGTCAAGGCCTTCCGAATTGCCGTGAGTCTTTTCACCATGGTCGTGATGGGCGTCGTGTTTTTCTGGCGCCAGCACCTGCTCCGCGACGAGCTATCGCTGTTTCTGGAGAGGTCCAGCCGCTCTTTGGACGACCTCAAGACCTTGCAGGACAAACTTATTCAGTCCGAAAAACTGGCCTCGCTCGGCCAGTTGGTGGGCGGAGCCGCCCACGAGATCAACAACCCGCTCACCGCCATGCTGGGATACTCCGATCTGCTGAGCGCGTCCAACCTGCCGACTCACGAACAACTCCAAGCCACGGAAATCGGCGAACAGGTCCGCCGCACCACAGCGCTGGTGGCGAGCCTGCTCACTTTTGCCGGCCAGGCTCCTGCCCGGCTGGCCGCCGTCGACATCAACTCCGTGCTGCAGACCGCCATGCGTTTGCTGGCTCCCCAACTGGACCCGCAAGGCAGTTCGATCCGCCTCGACCTCGCTTCTCCGCTCCCGCTCGTGCTCGCCGACTCGAACCAGATTCTCCACGTCTGCATGCACCTTGCCGGACAGATCAGCGCACCTCTCAATCGCGAGACGCGCCCCACCGTGTTCGTTCGCACCCACAGCCAAAACGACTTCGTTCTGGTTGACTTCTTCTCTCGCGATCCTTCTTCACACGATTCTTCCTCGTACGATTCTTCCCCGCGTGATCCTTCCTCGCTGCCCCCCACGTACGCGTCGCCGCTCAACTCCGAAGGCGCGAACAAGCCTTCTACGCTTTCGCTGAACGCCTGCTGCCGCATCGTCGAAGAACATGGCGGCCGTCTCCTGCAGCCTTCGACTCCCGGCAACTCCGCTTTCCGGATGGAACTGCGCATCGCAACCAATGCGGCCATCCGCTCCCTGCTCGGCGAGCCCAATCGGGCCGCGGCACGCAGCAGTTCGTAATGTTGAAGGTTTCAACATTTCAAGGAAAAGGCCGGCGTCGCCGAGGGTTAACCTTGGAACTTTGAAATCTCTGAAACCTTGAGACCTTCTCTCTTCAGCTGTCCGCAGGCCGCGAAAATATCGCGCCCCCTCGGACGCCGCACAAAGGCCAGGATTCCCGCGTCTACCAGTATTTGCCGGAACGCCACCACTCGCTCCTGCTCCGGCGTCCGATAGGGCAGCTCCGTCCCCGGATTGAGCGCAATCAAATTGATTCTCGCCCGCATTCCGCGCACCAGTTCCACCAACTCGCGCGCTTGCTCCGGAGCATCATTGACGCCCTCGATCAGCACATACTCAAACGTCATCCGCTCCCGCGTCCGCAGCGGAAACTCGCGAGCCGCCTGCATCAGCTCCGCCAAGTTCCACTTCCGATTTAACGGCATCACTGCGCTGCGCAGCGCGTCATTCGATCCATTCAGAGAAATCGCCAGCTTCGGACGCACCTGCTCCTGCCCAAAATCGCGTATCCGCGGCACGATCCCCGCGGTCGACACTGTCATTCGCGACTCCGGAATCCCGACGCCCTCCACCAGCAGCCGCACCGACTTCATGAAATTGTCATAGTTCAAAAAGGGCTCGCCCATGCCCATGAACACAATGTTGACGCGCTGCAGCGGAGGCTCGACTCCCTGATCGCGCAGCACCGCCGCGATCTGACCGACGATTTCTCCCGCCTCCAGATTCCGCTTGACGCCGAGCAGCGCCGTGAAGCAGAACTTGCAATTCACCGCGCATCCCACCTGGCTCGACACGCAAATGGTAGACCGATGCATGTGCGGTGACGGGGCTCGGCCCCGTCCCGCGGGGCGAAGCCCCGCCACCACACGTTCCGCATCCATGCCCGCCTCGACTTCATCGCCCGCTTCGCTGCCGTCGCCGACCTCGCCGCCGTCTCCCTCCGGCATCCAGACTGTTTCGACCGTCTCGCCATCAAAGAGTTCAATCAGATACCGCGCCGTGCTATCGCTCGAAACAAACTTGTGAGCGATCTTTGGAAGCCCCATCCCCCAGCCTTGTTCCGCCAGACCCGCGCGATATTCAAGCGGAAGGGTCGAAACCTGATCCAGCCGGTCAATCTTTTGCCGATATACCGCATCGAATAACTGCCGACCCCGGTAGGCAGGCTGCCCCGACTCAAGCGCAAGGTCGGTGAGCTCCCCAAGATCGAGCCCTAAAAGCGAATTGGATGGCGGTTTTGGCATTGGGTTGGTAGCGGGGCGACGGGCGTCCCTTCGGCAGGCTCTCGCCCGTCCTTTAAGTGTAAGTCAGGAGCGTAATACTGAAATTATGATGCTGAGCAGCCACCGTAAGTTAAACAAAAGCAAGGCGGAACTTCAACCTCCGTCGCCAAGCCACAGATTGTGGGAGAATGGTATCAGCAACCCGCCCCGGTATTCATATAACGTCATAGTAGAAAATTCTCGGTAAGAAGCAAATGGTAAAAGAAACCCGCAGCATTCGTCGTCAGGTTCTGCCGAACGGCCTCACCGTGATTACCGAGCAGATGCCTCACATCCGTTCGGTCGCGATCGGCGTCTGGCTCAAGTCCGGCTCGCGCGACGAAGATTCCGAATGGAATGGCATTTCGCATTTTATCGAGCACATGGTGTTCAAGGGCACGGAAACGCGCTCCGCCGAAGACATTGCGCGCCAAGTCGATTCCATCGGCGGCAATATGGATGCGTTCACGGCGAAGGAATGCATCTGCTTCAACATCAAAGTCCTCGATGAGCATCTTCCGCTCGCCCTCGACGTCCTCACCGATCTCGTACTTCATCCCGTTTTCGATGCTGGCGATATCGCGAAGGAGCGCGGCGTCATTCTCGAAGAAATAAAAATGGACCAAGACAATCCCGACTACTTAGTCCATGAGATTTTCACCCAGAGCTTCTGGAAGGACCACTCTCTCGGGCTGCCGATCCTGGGCACGCGCGAAACCGTAAGAAAATTCGAGCGCCCCGTGGTCTCCCGCTTTTATGGTCACCACTTCGCTCCCGGCAATCTCATCGTAAGCGCCGCCGGGAACCTCGATCACAAGCATTTTGTCGAACTCGTCGCGAAACACTTCGAGCACGTGAAGCCCGCGAAAAACGGATTGCACTCGCCTCAACCCAAGACTTTTTCACGCATCAACCTGCGCAACAAGAAATCGCTCGAGCAGGTCCAGATCTGCATCGGCGTTCCCTCGCATCCCATGGCACACGAACGCCGCTACGCTTCCTACATCCTGAATACGCTGCTCGGGGGAGGCATGAGCTCGCGCCTGTTCCAGAACATCCG
>PMMJ01000377.1:0-18508 GCA_003162255.1 Acidobacteriaceae bacterium
TCCAGCCATCACAAGATCGAAGCGCTCTTCAAAGCTTTTGCGCGAGCGCTGCGCGTAGCCTGCTCGCATGACCGCCGTCTGGCGCGCATGCTGCCGAGCACCAAGGGACTTCTATGATCGCATCAACGATCGCTTCAAAGATCGCCATCGTGGATTACGGCGCTGGCAACTTGAATTCGGTGAAAAAGGCGTTCGACTATCTCGGCGCCGAAGTGGTCGTAACCACGCAGCCTGAAATCGTTGCCACCGCGGAAAAGATCGTGTTGCCTGGCGTCGGCCACTTCAGCGCATTGGGCGGCCTTGACAACACGGGCTTGCGAGACTCGGTGCTGCAAGGCGCGAACTCCGGCAAGCCGTTCCTTGGAATTTGCCTCGGAATGCAGTGGCTGTTTGAGGGCAGCGACGAGGCCCCGGAGTTCGCGGGAGCGGGAATTTTCGCGGGCAGATGCCGTCCGTTTCCCTCTTCCGTGAAGTCGCCGCATGTCGGATGGAACTCGCTGACGGTACGGGAAGGTTCGCGCTTGCTGCGTAACGTCGCGCCAGAATCCTTCGTCTACTACACTCATTCTTTTCAAGCGCCGGTGGTCGCCGCCACCACGGCAGCGACCGAATACGGAGCGCAGTTTTCCGCCGTCGTCGAACAGGGAAACATTTTCGGAGTGCAATTCCATCCGGAAAAATCGTGGACCGTGGGGCTGCTCATTCTCAAGAATTTCTGTGAGGTTAAGTGCTGACCAAGCGCATCATCGCCTGTCTCGATGTGGACGACGGCCGTGTCGTGAAAGGTGTGCAGTTCGTGAATCTGCGCGACGCTGGCGACCCTGCGGACTGTGCCGCCGCTCACGCCCGCGATGGCGCAGACGAAATCGTTCTGCTCGATATCACAGCCACCAGCGATAAACGCAACACCATGCTCGATGTCGTCTCCCGCACGGCGCGCTGTTTGTTTATTCCGTTTACCGTCGGCGGAGGAATCCGCGAACTGGCCGACGCCGAAGCTGTGTTCGAGGCTGGCGCGGACAAGATCGCCATCAATTCGGCCGCAGTGAAAGACCCATCGCTGATCGGAAAAATCGCCGCCCGTTTTGGTTCGCAGGCGGTCGTGGTGGCCATCGATGCCCGGCGAATGAACGGTGGTTTCGAGGTGTTCGTTGCCGGAGGCCGCACTCCCACAGGCCGGGACGCGATCCTCTGGGCGCGCGAGGCAGCCGCGTGCGGTGCTGGAGAAATAATGCTCACTTCCATGGACCGCGACGGGACCAAAGCTGGTTTTGATTGTGATTTGACGCGGCTCGTGGCCGACGTCGTCTCCATTCCTGTGATTGCGTCGGGCGGCGCTGGGTCGGCGCAAGACTTCATTGACGTGTTCCGGGACGGGCACGCTGACGCTGCTCTGGCCGCTTCGATCTTCCATTTCGGTCTCGAAAACATCGGACAATTAAAACGCGAACTGCAAGCTGCCAACGTGCCGGTGAGGTGGCCATGCTGATTCCTTCGATCGACCTTATGGGCGGCAAGATCGTGCAGTTAGTCCAGGGAGAAAAAAAGAAACTGGAGTTTGATAACTTCGATTACTGGATCGAACGCTTTTCGAAATATCCCATCGTCCAACTCATCGACCTCGACGCAGCGCGCGGCGCCGGTGATAACCGCTCGCTGGTGAAACAGATCGTCGGCCAACTGCCCTGCCAGGTTGGCGGCGGCATTCGCAGCCTCGAGAGCGCGCAGGAACTTCTGGACTTCGGCGCACGCAAGGTGATCATCGGGTCCGCGTTGTTGAGCGAAGGCCGTATTAACCATGAGTATGCCCGCACACTGGCGGATCTGTTCCCGAGGCCAGTGCTGATGTTTGCGCTCGACTCCCGAGGAGGCCGAGTTGCCATCGACGGCTGGCGCACGACTACCGCCATCACTGCCTTCGATATGATTCGCGAGTTGGAACCGTTCTGCGAGACCTTTCTGTATACCCATATCGATACGGAGGGTTTGATGGGCGGAATTCCGATGGAGACAGTTCATGCCATAAAGCGCGCCACGCAACGACATCTGGTGGTAGCTGGCGGCATTACCGAACAGCAGGAAATCGATAGCCTTGACGCGCTGGGAATCGATGCCGTAGTGGGGATGGCGTTGTATTCCGGGAAAATTCGCGGTTGAGGCAACATGGAGATTTGAGAGGAATCCGAATATGGCCGATATACTGCCCGCAATATTCTTCGGACACGGCAATCCGATGAATGCCCTGCTGGACAACAGCTACACTGCAGGATGGCGGCAAATCGGAAAGCAAACGCCGAAGCCAAAAGCCATCCTGTCGATTTCCGCACATTGGTTTGTGCCTGGAACGGGCGTTACGATCAGCACGTCTCCGCGAACCATTCACGATTTTGGCGGCTTCCCGCAAGAGCTCTATCAGGTGCAATACCCGGCTCCGGGCGATCCGGGACTTGCCCGCAGAGTGCAAGAAATACTGCAGCCTTTGACGGTAGAATTCGACAGCTCCTGGGGGCTCGATCATGGAACCTGGTCCGTGCTCAAGCACGTGTATCCCGATGCCGATGTTCCGGTCGTGCAACTGAGTATCGACGAAACCCAGCCAGCATCGTTCCACTTTGAAATCGGCAGGAGACTCGCGCCGCTGCGAGGCGAAAATATTCTGATCGTGGGCAGCGGAAATTTGGTCCACAATCTGCACGCTTACGCGTGGGGACGGCACATGCCCGATCCTTACGATTGGGCGATCCACTTCGAGCATGAAGCGAAGGCGATGATGGTCGCCGGTGAATACAAGCCTCTCATCGATTACGAGAGCCTCGGACCGGAGGCCATGCTGTCAGTCCCAACGCCCGATCACTACCTTCCGATGCTGTACGTACTTGCCAGCCGGCAAGAAGGCGAAGTCATCACTTTTCCGATTGAAGGCGTCGATGGAGGATCGATATCGATGTTGACGATGCAGGTCGGTTAACTGGTTGATTCCGATCTTGCCGCGACTCTCCGCTACGCGGACGATTCTCCAGCGCATGTGTATCCTCATTTCATGGATGACCTCAAGGGAAGAGTCGCACTAGTGACCGGTTCGAGCCGGGGGATTGGCCGCTCGATTGCCATGGCGCTTGCCCAGGCCGGAGCCGATATCGCTCTCAATTTTCTTAGCCGCTCCGCCGATGCGCAGGCCGTGGAGTCGCAGATTCGTCAGTTGGAGCGGCGTTGTGTCACCCTCCAAGCTGACGTGTCCTCGTCGAGCGACGTCGAGCGCCTCATCAAAGGTAGCGTAGAGCGGTTGGGGCCTATCGACATTCTCGTGAACAACGCCGCCATTTCTCGTCCCCAGCCGATCGAGGAGATCACCGAGCGGGATTGGGACGAAGTGATCGCGGTAAACCTGAAATCCTGTTTCATGGTGACGCAGGCCGTCCTGCCGGGCATGAGGGCTCGGCAGTGGGGTCGCATCGTGAATCTATCCTCGGTGGCGGCGCAAGTCGGAGGAGTTGTTGGACCGCACTACGCCGCCTCGAAAGCCGGTATGCTCGGGTTGACCCATTTTTACGCCCAGCGATTGGCGAAGGAAGGCATCACGGTAAACGCCATCGCTCCGGCGCTGGTGGCAACTGAGATGGTGACATCCAATCCCAATGCGCGACCGGACCGCATCCCGATGGGCCGATACGGATCGCCGGAAGAGGTCGCGGAAGTCGCTGTAATGCTTGCCAGAAACGGGTACATGACCGGACAGACGATCAATGTCAACGGCGGTTGGTTCATGAGTTGAGTATTACCGCTTAGGATGAGCGCGCAAGACGAACTTGCCAGAGCACAGTTCGCTCCCGTGTTATTTATCGCGTGTGATGGTCAGGGCCAGAAGTCCGTTTACTTTTCCCCAATCGTCCGTTTGCCGATTAAAGGAGACGTATCTCCGGTGATCCGCAAATCGCGTATCGACCAGCAAGAGCTTCTGGATTGAGTGCTGTGAGCCATCGTCGCATAGGTTTTCGTCGTACACGACGCCGTACAAGACGTAGAGATGGCCGTTCCAATCCATCAGTAGTGGGCGCTGTGCCTGGAGGGTGGCAATAATTTCCTCCGCATTCACCGATGCTCCAGACCAGTATTGGTCGGCCACGACAATGGGCAAACCGTCACCAGAATAATGCTTGCCCCTAAGTTTTTCCCCTACTTGCCGGAGGGACAATCCTGTTGCTGAAGCTACCTGATCTTCCAGCACTGAGTTCCGGCCACAACACACATCCGGCTCCATGATCGCAATGGCCAGGCTCGCGGCAAGCACAGCGGATTCGTTTTTCGAGGCCGCAAGGGCGGGAGGCAGAGACTCAACTCGCGCCTCTTGATTGGGATGGAACGCGCAGTCGTTACTATCATCCTGGCCGTTGGCGTTCACGCCGCAGGACATGATTAAGATGAGCAGCAGAGTCGATGCGGGAAGGCGCAGCTTGAATTGCATATTTCACCTCCGACGGAAGCCGAACTTACGGTCAGTATAGCCCGCGAAAAACTTGAGCTTCTGTGACTAAGGGAGGTGTTCTATTGCGGCGCGGGATGCGCCTAGAACCAGGGAGATGAGTGTAAAGGGGATTTTTCAACAGTTGCCGATCTTACGGCTTTTGTGAAGAGCGGACCCGTCGGAAGACCACGACAAACGTTGTCGCGCCAGCAAGCAGCGCCCCGATTGGGCAGAGAATGAGACCGAAGCCGTAACCCCCTTCACCTGGAAAGAATGCCGCCCCTACGAAAGCGATCACCGCGAATGCACAAATTGCAGCAAAGATGGCAGCGACAGCAGAAATGAGCACGGCGGACAAAACCACCTCCCAATGCGGAACGTTACACTAGCACTTTACTCCCGAGCGACCCCGGTTTCACCTGACTGTTGCTAACAGCGATTTCACCACCTGAAAACCGCCAGAACGTGCCCTTCCGTTTTTCCGCGCTGAGGCTCGACGCTTATTCCTCTTCCACGACGCCGTCATCTTCCCATTGGTGGCCGCATGAATCGCAGGTCCATTCGTATTTTTGCGAATCGTCCGCTGCGGTTGCAGGTTCACTGAGCAGACGCTCCAAAACGATTTCCGCGGAATGGCATCTGGGACAGCGTACCGAAAGATCGTGAGGTTCTTCCCCTGGTGTTGGAGCCGGTTCGTTCGCAGGAGAGTAATTCATTAGTACCTGGCGCGCCCAAGGCAGACCAACCTGCATGATCTGCACGCTGACGCCATTGACAATGCTTGAGGTCACCGTGTCAACGCTGGTAGCTTTCTCTGGTCCCATGAAAAATGGAATCCCCGCCCCGTCGAGCAGGGTCTGCAACTGAACTGCATCCGACAAGCTCCACACCGTGCGGATCTCGACCAACTTTCGGTCCTCGTCGTAGGAGGGATCGAGCTGCCGAGCGGGGATCGGCGGAGCCGCAGGTTCCTCGGGCTGCAGCTTCAGCCCGCGCCGGGACATCTCGGACGTCAGAATCTGTTGCGCGGCATCGGTCAACTCGGAGATTTGGCGCGCCAGGGCCAGGAGTTCGTTGTCACTCATCTGGCGATAACGCTCGGAGAGCTGCAGCCATTCCGCTGCCGGATCGAAAGCTTCCATAGTCGTCGGAATGATATACCGCGAATCGGCTGGAGCCAATCTTCAGACCGACAGATTCAGACCGACAGAAACTGCAGCGACTTGGCGATCAGCTCTTCGGTTTCCTTGTAAGGGTCGCCCGAGTTGTCATACTCCATCGAAAGGTAGCCGCGGAATCCGGTCCTCTTCAGCATTGCGAAGACATACGCCAAATCCACCTGCACGTTTGCCCCTTTTTCGGTAGCCTCCGATTGTTTGACATGGCAGATACCGTAGGCGTGGTTGAACATGGCCTCGAGTCCGGCATAGGCATCCTCGGGAAGCTTATGCATCAGTGAATTCCCAAAATCAGGCAGGCCACGCAGCCACGGACTGTTCACCTTTTCAATCAGCTTTACCAGAAACACGGGGTCTTCGGTGATGCCATCGTCGTTTTCCAGATGGACGACGACATTGCGCGTGGCGGCGTGTTCCACAATCCGTAAGAGCGTGTCAGTGGACCGGTCGAGATCGGGTGGCTGGTTATCGGCCGAGGCGATGTGTGTCCGAATGCTAGGAGAGCCCAGGACGGCGGCGGCATCAATCCACTTCTTGTTGTCGGCGACGGCCCGCTCGCGCTCGGCGCGGTCGGCGGCGTAGAAGCTGTGCTGTCCATCGTAGGCAATGTCGACAATCAGCGATTTTGCGCGGTCGAGCGCCGCGCGGAGATCGTCCAGATACTTCGGTTCGAGTGACCGGAAATGACTGCTCCAGGGTTCGATCTTGTTGAGGTTGAACCGGGACTTTACGTGCGCGGCGAATTCGCTCAGCTCCATCTTGGGCGCAGCGGAGGCCGAAGCGCTTACATACTCGGCGGGGAGAATGAAGTCGCGAAAGGGATAGGAGGCCACGGCCAGGCGGTCGCGCGGGTTGGCGGGAAAGGTGATGTTCGGGTGAGTTGGATACGCAGTGGCGTCCAGAGAAGATAGCAGCGCGCCAGCGGTCAGCATGGCGGATTGGGACAGGAATTGTCGGCGCGTTTTCATCATGTGCCTCACTCGCGATGTTGTATCAGACCGAAATTTGTTTTCTGACTTCGAGAACGGAAGAGATTATACGTCTCAATCGCCACTTGCTACGTTGAGTGCTGCCCGGACGGCGGCTCCCCGTGTAGACTGTGGAGCACGGCATATCCTCCAAAAGGAACCCTGTATGATTCAGCCGTTTCGCACCGCCCCAACCTCCGTCTATTTTTGCTTGATACTGACTTTGGCATTTGCTTTCGGAACCGCCGCCCTGGCCCAGACGGCAGCTCCTTCCACATCCCAACCTGCGGCAGAGAAGGCCGCTCCTGTTCCACTCGTCGCCGCGCCCGCGGCAGATCCAGAAGTTAAACCGGATGGTACTGCTACCTTCCGCCTGGCGATGCCCAACGCTCAGAAAGTGGAGCTCGACCTCGAAGGCCAGCATGATCCTATCGCCATGACGAAGGCAGCAGACGGCGCCTGGACTCTCACCGTCCCCGCCCTCGCTCCGCAGTATTACAGTTATGTCTTCCTGGTAGACGGCACGGAAGTCCTCGATCCCCGCAACACCGAAATCAAGACCAGCTTCTTCGTCAACCAGAACATCTTCCTCGTTCCCGGCCAGCCCGCAATGCCCTGGGAGATGGCAGATGTTCCGCACGGCGTCGTGCATCATCATTACTACAAGTCGAAGATCGTCGGCATCGACAGCCAGTACTACGTCTATACGCCGCCAGGCTTCGATCCGCGCAGCAGCCAGAAATATCCCGTGCTCTATCTTCTGCATGGCTACAGTGACGATCCCAGTGCATGGACAGCCATGGGCAAGGCGAACGTCATCCTCGACAATCTCATCGCCGCCGGAAAGGCCAAGCCGATGATCGTAGTCATGCCCTGGGGTTATGGCGACATGCGGGTCATCGCGCAGGGTTGGGCTTCATGGGACGACCCGTCGTTGGTCGCCAGCAACTTGACCAAGTTCGGCGAAGCCTTATATCAGGAGGTGATGCCGATGGTGAAGCGGCAATATCCACTCTCCGACCAGCGCGAGGAGCACGCTATCGCCGGCCTTTCCATGGGCGGCTCAGAAACCCTGCTCGTCGGCCTCAACCACACGGATGATTTCGCCTGGATCGGCAGCTTCAGCGCTGGTGGCCTCGGCAGCGATCATTTCGAGCCACGCTTCCCGGCAATCACGCCACAATCTGGAGCGCAGATCCAGTCGAAGCTGAAGGTGTTCTGGGTAGCCTGCGGCATCGAAGACGGCCTGAATCAGCCCAATCAGAAGTTCATCGCGTGGCTCAATAAGAACGGTATGCAGCCCACGGCCGTTCACACGCCCGGCATGCACGCCTGGATGGTCTGGCGCGACAACCTCAGCAATTTCGCCCAGTTGCTGTTCCAGACGAAGTAGGCTCGAAGACAAAGAGGAGAATCAAACCGAGATGCTGCGGAACAAACGCGGGACGAACAAATCCGCCAGGAGATAGGGAAGTCGCGGGAGCCCGCATGAACAGTGCGGGAAAGTGGAGCCGACGATCAGACTTGAACTGATGACCTGCCGATTACGAATCGGCTGCTCTACCAACTGAGCTACGTCGGCTTCTGGTTTGCTTCATTTAGTTTACCAAATCGCCCACTCGCAACGGGCTAACGGCGCCCTTTTTGCAATTATTTGCGTGGTGGGAGTAAAATCGACGCCATTCTTGGCACATTGGATGCCATGATTTAGATTCGGAGAAAAGAAGTCCGTAACATTTTCTCCGAGTGGGCTCCGCTTTTCCCTTCCCCTCTCTGCAGCCTGGTGGTGGCATCAACTGGAAAGTTGCAACAAACGGTGGCATCGACTGGAAAGTGGCAACAACAAGGTCAACCTATTTTCTATTTCAGGAGGTCCCAATGTCTGCGACATCTCTTGATTTCAGTTTCAACATGGAAGGGCTGGACCGCAATGCTTTGATTAACGAGGCCGCGGAGAGATTAAACGTACTCAGCAGTGATTTTGGAGACGAGGTTCAGAAGGGGATTGATTCGCCTCTCGCCGCCCTGGTGAAGGAACTACAGGGCGACGCGGCGGAGTTTGCCAAGTTGCCGGTCGTCCAGAAAATTACAGAAGAAAAATTCGCCAGCAGCAACCTGAAAATTGGCGACCGCTTCAAGGAACTGACCAAGAACCACAATCTCTATAGCGTGGATTTTCCCGTCTATCTTCACGCCAAGCCCGGCTGGGGATTTAATAAGCTCGAAGCCATCGTCGAATTCAACCCGCAGAGTTCCGATCCCATGACTCGGCCCAAGGCGATTCGCATTCTGCCGGACAAGCAATTCCAGACTCAGCTGCAGGCGGGAACGCATCTCGAATTCGGGCTCGACGAAAATCTGGACTTCAGCGCCCAGAGCGGCGCCATGGAGGCCCGAGCCGGGAATGCCGAAGTTTCCGCGAGTGCCGGCGCCGGTGCGAAAGCGTCTGCCGGATTCAACATTCTCGCGGGCCCCTTCGCGTACAAAGTGAAGAAAGCCAAAATCGATCACACGGCAGTCGGATTGGAGAAAGTCTTCTGGCGAGTGGATGGAGCGGAGTTCTTCCAGGAAGATGACTTCCCTCTGGTCGTCGTCCTGCAGGTTCCCAAGGGAACAAAGGAAGTGAAAGTGGCGGCTGCCATGCAAGCCTCGCGTTCTTTCTCGTTTCTCAGCGCCAACCTGCAGGATGCGGTCAAGGAACTGGCACTGCGGATTCGCAGCTTTTTCGAGGCCGGTACTCCGATCAAGGACCAGCAGTTGTGGGACATTTCCGCGCGCTTGTAAATCTGGCCAAGGGAGGTTGAGCTATGCCACTGGACGATCCCATCAAAGTGTTCCGGGTGAAAGTCGGCAAGGACGGCACGATCAGGGTGGAACGAGAACAGGGCAGTGGGGATCTTCCCAACTGCGCGGTAAAGGTCGACGATTTGCAGCGCCGCACCACCCAGGTTTTGGTTACGATGCTGCGCGAAGGGCGCCTGGCGGGCGAGGAAGAATTCAAGGTTCTGGGAGCAAATTTATACAGGGTGCTTTTCGAGAACGAGATCGGGGAGGCCGTAACAAAAACTTTCTATCAGCGAATGCGATTCATGAGAGTCGAACTGGAGTTCGAGAAGGGCCAGGAAACTCTTTCCAGTTGGCCTTGGGAGTACCTTTATTGTCCCGAGGAGGAAGGGCAGGGAGGCACCGGATATTTCCTTGCCGATCAAGTCAAGCTGATCCTGACGCGGCGTCTTCGCCTGGATCTCCCTCTACGCAGCCTGCGCATCGACAAGCTGCCCATGAAGGTTCTGTTTGTGGCTTCAAGTCCGAAAGGATTTGACGTTGAATACGAGAACGTCCTGGAACTACTCGAGAGTTTCGGCCCAGAGATGATCAAGGTAACGCCGCTGTTGCCCTATGAACCTGACGGGATCACCCCGAAGGCAACTTGGCTGAACTTCACGGCCATGGTGGACAACGAAGAGTTCCACGCCATCCACTTTCTAGGCCATGGAAAATGGGACGCCGGGACCAAGGCCGGGACCATCCTCTTCATGAAGAAGGATGGAACTGCCGACCCCCGCTCGGACAACGAAGTGGCTACCACTCTGATGGGTTATTCTTCGCTGCGTCTAGTGTTCCTGCAGGCCTGCGAAAGCGCGCAGAGCGATCCTTACCAGGCCTTCTCTGGGGTTGCGCAACAGCTTGCTCAAAAGGCAATCCCCGCCGTGGTCGGGATGCAGTACAAGATTAACCAGCAGGTCGCCAATCGATTCGCCAAGGCATTTTACGAGGCCTTGGCGCAGAGACTTACGGTCGACGCTGCCCTCCAGAACGCACGGAGGACAATCAAAGACGAGTTCTCGGACCAAACTCAGAAACTGGGATTTGGTCTTCCCGTGCTTTACCTGCGCGAATCCGACTCCATGTTCGCTCCCGGGGGGCCGGCCGCCGCTCAGGAAAAAGCACCTCTTTCCGAATTCGTTCCTTGTCCATGGTGCCAGGCACGCAACAAGGTCGCGGATAAATTCTGTGGGAACTGCTCGGGGTCGCTCGTCTGCTCCAATTGCAAGACGCGCGTCGATCAGCCGAGGAAGTTTTGTGGGGAGTGCAGCGCAGCTCTCATTCCCGGCGCCTCCGCGGCTAGTTCCACCCAGCCCCCGGCCGCTCCGTCCGCAGGGGATAGCTTTGCGCCCAAGGTTGGTAGTGGTGGCAACAGTAGTGGGAGCAGCATAGGACCGACGACATGAGTATTGCAGCTAGCGTATCGAACTCGGCGAATCTCGAGAGTCTCCGGCCTCTCCGCGAACTCTACTTTGAACTGGGCCGGGCGCTCTTGGCCCACAACCGGTACACCGATGCCGTCCAGGCATTCGAACAGGCGCTGAAGGAAGAAGGCGCAAGCCCCGGTCGTGACGTGGTGCTTTTCAATTTGGCTGTGGCTTGCGAGCAGGGCAGCCAGCCCGATCGTGCTTTCCGGAGTTATCTGGAAGCCATCGCAGTGGCGCCGCAGCGCATGGCAGAGATTCTCCCGTACGTCCACAAACTCCTGACGCCGGAGCTTGCCATAGCGGAAGGCGAGTGGCTCGACAGCCAGTGGAAAACCCGGATCAGGACGGAAGATCTTACCCCGGGCCTGCGGGCGGACCTGGCGAGATTCTTGGGCCGTGTGAGTTTGTATCGAAGTGACTTCGCGGGCGCCGCGAAATTGTTTGGTGAGGCTCTTGCGATTAGTGGCGACGATCCGCGGCTACTGGAGGGCCTTGGGGAGACTCACTGGCGTATCCACAATGTCCAGGAAGCTTTGGAGTTCCTGACCCGCGCGCATGAGATGGCCGGGAAGGGGGACCACAGAGAACGCCTGATGGCGATTGACGCGAAGCTGGCGCAGGTGCTGGTGGAGGCAGGCGAATACCAGCTAGCTCTGGAGCGGATCGCGGAAAGCCTGGCCAAAGGAGACCGGTTCGCCGACGAACTCCTGCTGAGCCGCAGCCAGTGTTATCTCGCGCTGGCGCAACCCGACAAGGCTCTGGAGGCAGCCGAGGCTGCGCAACAGCGAGCGCCAGCCTCCGTCGAAGCGCGAATTTTGCGGACGCAGGCACTCATCGCGCTGGGCCGCTGTCCGGACGCACTGCAGGTCATCGATGAGGCGTTGCAGAACGATCCGCAGCGGCCGGATCTACTGCTGTACAAGGCCCAAGCGCTGCTCGAGGGTCAGATCGAAGTGCGCCAAGGTCGGCAGTTGCTGACTCGCTACGCAAAACGGGCCGGCGCCGATGCCGTCTCCCCGAAGACCCTGCCGTTTGCGCTGACGGCGAGAAAATCCGACGGCAAGGCGTTGTATTTCGTGGCTGAGCTGTATCGTGCGGTCGACCATCCCGACGAGGCTCTGAAGATGGTCGATCAGGCGTTAGCAATCGGCATGGGAGCTGAAGCTGACTATCGCGAGGCTCCCGCCCAACAACTGAAAGGCGAATTGCTCGAGCAGTCCGGACAGAAAGATCAGGCGGCCACGTTCCTGTACGAGGCCGGTCGCCGCTTCTTGTGGCGAAATGACTATGAAACCGCCGTCGAGCAACTGCGTCGCTCTATTGAGCTGGACCCGAAACGCCAAGCCACTTACTGGTACTGTGCCGATGCCCTGAGAATGCTCAGCTACCAGACAACGCTTCGTCCGGAAGATAAAAAGGCAGCTGCCGAAGAAAGCGCTCGGCTCTGGGACAAAGGCACGGACTTGGGACTCCCGGACCAACGGAATTCATGGGCCTACATGGTCCGGGCCTTGGTCAGCGAACAGCTGGCTAGCTTGGCGGCGACCGATCCGCAACAGCAACGGACGTGGTGGTGGGAAGGCACCGCGTTTCTTGAGCGTGCGCTTCTGCTGTACGAACCGGACGCAGATGCGTGGGCCGCCTTGGGCCGCGATCACCGGTTCCTGATGAACGAAGCCAATGCTTTGCAAGCCACGGCAAGAGGATTGGAACTGGTTCCCGACAGTCTTGCGGTCTTGGACGAACGGGCCGCTATCCTTGCGAACGTGGGGGAATTTGACGCTGCGGAAGAGGTGGTCGATAAGCGCCGAGCGGCGGCCGCGAGCGTTTGGGCAGACGGCGTGAAGGCATACATTCTCTCGGAGAAGCGTCAGTACAAGGAGGCATTGGACCTGATTCGCCAGGTGGTCCAGGCTGAACCTGAAAATCTCTGGGATCTCGACTTGCGCGCGCGGTGTTTCCGGATGCTGGGCGATAAGGAACACGCGGAACAGGACTACAGAGCAATCTGGAATCGCTACGACGCAAAAGCCTTCGAGAGTCAAATCACTTTCGGAACGGCGGCTTACTATCTGGGCGATATCGAGCGAGCCATCGAGATTTTCAGCGCCTACCCCGGAGCCAGCGACGATCTCGCGGCGAACTGGTACCTGGGTGCTTGTTACCTGTCGCAGAACAAACTCCCGGACGGGGAACGGCATCTCGCCAGGAGCGTAGCGCTGGTAAAGAATGCCCGGGAATTGGACGATACGCTCCGCGAGGATCTGCCGGGCTTGAACGCGTCTTCCGAAGCCTGGCCCCACCGGGAGCAAGTCCGGGAAATCCTGGGGCGAATCCGGCAACAGCTCGAGGCGCGCCAGGTCGAGCTCAAAGCCGTGCGTCCTCCGGAGAATGAGCTCAAAGAAATCCTGGACAAACTGGCCCTCAAGAACGAACCCGAGGCCTGGCCTTGGATAAGTGTTTATGCGGCACTCGGCCGTTTGCATACCAAAGCTGAGCTCTATGCCGACGCCGCAGCCGCCTATCGCATGCTGTTGAAGCACCGCGAAAAGATCCCCGAGGTTGTCATCGGCATACAGCAGGTTGCAGCGGGATTTGAAGCGGCAGGAGACCGGCTGTTGAAGTCCAGTGACCTCGCTGGCGCGATCCAACAGTACAGGAATGGGTTGGACATTTTGTCCGATATCGCATCTGAAGGGATGGCGCGACAAGCGAGCTTGCGCGGCAGCCTTGGGCTCGCCTTTTTTCTCAACTCAGATCTCGACAACGCACGCTCCGAGTTCAGCAAAACGCTTCAGATTCGTCGCCAACTGGGTTCAGACAGTCCTGGCCAAGTCTTGGGGCAGATTTGCCGTCAACTGCTGAATGATCCAAAACAATATTGGGCGCTTGAAGATGAATGGAATGCCTTGGCCGGCGCGGCGAATCAGGATGAGGTGCTAAAGAGCGATCTGATGGCAGCCCGGAAATCACTGGCCGCCTTTGTCGTCGATTGGTTGGAGCGTCCAGTTCGCTCCAGCCCCGAATTGCTAGTTCCAATGGTTACTCCCATCGTGATGGAAATTGGGGCGGGACTCGTCCCTGCCGACACGAGTGAGAATTGGTCCTTGCTGAAGACGTACATTCCTCAGATGCGTGAGCGTATTGAAAATCAAATAGGGGTCCGGCTCCCAGGAGTGCGGGTGCGCGGCAGCAATGTCATGTCCCGCGACGGCTATGCTCTTCTGCTGTATGAGCAATCGGTGGCCGGGGGGAACACTTATCTCCAAATGCGTTATTGCCCGGCCGCGCCCGGTGTTCTTCAAGCGCTGGGCATTCCGAACGCGGCTTTGAAAAGCGCTGAGAATCCGCTCACGGGAGAACACGGTTCCTGGGTGCCGAAAGAGCACTGGGATGTCATACAAAGCGATGGCCTCGAATTGTGGGAGGAGCCGCTGGTTTTCATCATCCACCACCTCGAGGCAGTGCTGCGTCAGAACCTCGCGGACTTTCTGGGCGTCCAGGAAGTGGAGAACCTGCTGGAAGGCTGGGCAAAGAGTGAAGCAGATTCGGCTCTTATCCTGAAGGTTCTTCCCGATGAACAGGCCCATGTGCGTTTCGCCCGCTTGCTGCGCGCACTGGTGAGAGAGCAAGTCCCGATCACGGCATGGAGGGAAATCCTGGGTTCCGCACAAGCTTCCGGGCTGGAAAACCTGGAGGGTGCCGTTCGTGCCGTCCGTCTCCAGTTGAAGGAGCAACTTCCCGGAAATGATTCCCGAACGCGGCGCTATGAACTTCCCGCGGAATGGAAACATGCGCCGGAATCATGGCTTAAACCCAGAGGTGCAGGAAATGTTTTCGCTCCGTCGGCGGAACAGACGCATGGCTTCTTGGTCATGCTCGCAGGTCTACTGCCAACCGGAGAAACGAAAGCCGCGTTGGTGGTGGATAGCCCAGAGAGCAGACCGTATGTGCGAAGGCTCGTTGAGCCGCGGTTTCCGCGGTTAATGCTGCTATCGAGGGAAGAGCTCCTTGCACAAAATGAAGCCGTGTTCTCGGCGGCGTAGCAGCGCTCGTGTGGGGACGGGCGCCCTCGCGAGCCTGCCCTGAGCGAAGTCGANNCGAAGAAGGCGAGATCGAAAGGGAGGTTTGAAAACCCATGGAGCCAGATCGGACCGGCAAAGACGCACCACGGTTGACGTTCGCGATGGAGTTGCAGGTTGATTCGCTTTTGCGGACGGTGGTCACCCTCGTGGGTCCGCTGCACGAATCCGTGCACCAGGCGCTGGTGCAAGGACTGCACGAACTCATGGAAACGCTGGGGGTTCCCGGCGAACCGGAGGTCGCGATCACCGTTCTCGAACGCCCGCTGCCCGACGGCCGCTTCCTGAGAATCGCAGTGGAGGATCATCTCCTGCGCTACTCCGATGAGACTCTGCGGTCGATTTATTGCTGGTTGAACGGCAGCGTCTTCAGGGCAGACGTCACTCCCTCCGAAGTCCTGGCTTGGCTGCTTAGAATCTCCGAGCCTGGAGCATCGGAATCGGATCACCAAATGGTGGCAGCCTTCTTCCGCGAAATAAGCGTGGCGATCGTCAAGACGCAACCCTCTGTCTTACTGGGACGCCCTCAGCTGCAGGCTTACCTGGCGGCGCTGCCGGCTCCGTCGGTCAAACCCGCAAAGTGGCCGCCTGATCAGGAGTGGCTGCTTCCGATCCTGCGCCGGGTGCTCGATCTGAGAATCTCGATTGCCGACACACAGGCAGTGGCCAATCGATTAGCCCAGAGTATTGAAAGATCGTGGTCCGACGCCTGCGAAGACTTGATTGATGTGCTGCGCCCCAATGCAGTCGAGATTCACTTACGAGAAGAATACCTGCGGCAGTTGACAACGATCGATGCCGACAATCGCGCCGGCTTGCTTGCATTCCTGCGAGAAGGACTGTTCCCGGAACTAGGTGTTGTCTATCCCGACTTCCGCCTCGTCCTGGATACCCGCTTGGGTCACCAACAGTTCATGTTCAAACTGAATCACCTCACTTGCGTGCCACAGGTCGGCTTGGGACCGGAGGAATGCCTGGTCGCCGACACTCCGGAGAGACTGAAGGCGCTCGACATATCCGCCGTTGCAGCGGGAAATCCCGCGACCGGACTCCCACAAAGCATCACGAGGCTAGAACACAAAAACGCGTTGGAGACTCACGGCTTAACGGCCTGGGATGAAATGGGATACCTGATTCTAAGTCTCGCCGCGGCGCTAAGGAAGAACGGCGGTTGTTTCGTTCACCGCCGCTTTACCGAGACCCAACTGCAACAACTGAACAGTGCTGCCCCGGCCTTGGTCAAGGCTGCTCAATCGGCAGTTTCGGCCGAGAAAATCACGGCAGTTCTCCGCGACCTGGCCGTGGAAGAGGTTTCGGTACAAAATCTGAGGCTGATCCTGGAGCGGCTAACCGATTACCAACTCCGCAACGATGCGGGCAGCCGGCTTGTGCTGGACGATACAGCAACCGCTTTTGAATCCGGAAACGCCGAATCCGGAAACGCCGCACCCGAGGTCGATTTGACGCAGCTCACGGAGTTCGTCAGAGCAGGCATGAAACGCCAGATCAGCGGCAAGTATTCGAGAGAAACCAACACCATCGTGACCTATCTCCTCGACCACGAGATCGAAGAGCTTTTATTAAGGAGCGGTTCGGTGGCGTCCGATGCGAGATCGAATTCGAGTCTTGAAAAAGGACAACAGGACAAGATTCTGGAAGCGATCCGCCGGGAAACTTCGAGCCTGCCACCCACGGCTCAATTGCCATTGATCTTGACAACCAGTGATGTCCGCGTGCCCTTGCGGAAAGCCATCGCTCAAGAGTTTCCCAGACTATTCGTAGTTGCGTACCAGGAACTGATGCCCGGCCTGAACGTCATGCCGGTCGCACGCATTTCGTCGGACACCGCGGCAAAGGCTTGATGCACCCAGTTGTTGCACTATCGACCATAACTTGGAGTTGAAGACGAATCGAATTTTTGTGTGAGTCGGAACTCCAGCGGAGATTACCCATGGCGTCCTTAGTCGAAGTCGAGCATGGAAGATGTTCCTGCGGCGGCCATTTCGAAAACCACGAGGTCGAGATCCGGTTGACCGCTAGCGGCCGGCCCATTGTTTTGCCGAATGTGCCTCAGGGTGTTTGCCCGAGATGTGGCTCGCATGTCTACAAAGTGCAGGTACTGGAATACATCGAGTCGCTGATGAGAGAACCGCCGGTTCCAGGCCCGAACTGAAGCGCGGCAGAGGACTGCGTACGGTCCAATGCGCCCGCGCTACGCGACCTGCGCCAACGCTCTGTACTCGTCATCGGATTGCGTGGGCAGCAGCACCCAGAGCGTGTAGACACCGAGCGCGGTACCGATCGGGACGTTGAGTAGCGCCACAAAGCCCACCACCAGAGCAACGATTCGTGCCCACTGCTGGCGCTGCAGCAAGCCCCAACCGGCAAGGAGACAGGCGGCGGCTTTCGCCAGGATCAACCATCCGATGAAGCAGAGAAGAGGCCGCAGCCAGACGGTGACCTGGGGCGGCGGGCCGTTGTGAATGTGGATCGCGCCGCCGAAGATCGTCTGCGCGACAATGATCAAGACCACGCCTCCGACCAGGTGCAGCGCTGAGTACGCCATCCAGAGAATGCCTACGAGCTTGATATGATCGCGGACGCGGCTGCGTCGAAGCTCGATGAGACCAAGCACCGTTTTTCCGCAGCGTCCGCAGCGTGGCTCTCCCGATTGCAACTGCGTTCCGCATTGATCGCAAAACATCGATTCTCCTCCAGCGCCGCACAAATTCGGTACTTCGGTACTGTGGATGATACGGATGCAAGCACTGAAGAGTTTCAGAAGCAGTTCCCGGTTCCCAGTCGGCCAACGACGGATTTGGTTTTTGGCTGAGAACTGAGAACCGAAAACTGTCTTCCAAAACGAAAAGGCTACCCGGCAACTTGGGCAGCCTTTTCTTTCAAGGGAGAATAGTCCCAACGGAGGTTTAATCCATCAGAACTTTCTGCCGGAATCTTATGAGTCTTAAAACCACAGTGTCAAGCAAAATTTGTGACTTAAATAGTCTTATTTTCAACAACTTACAAGATGCGTTCACAAGTCGGCAAACGAGATCGAAATCGGGCAAAATGTCTCTTTTTCGGCGCTAACGACATTCGATTGAGTCACTTACGGTTCCCGAGGTACCCGCCGGGGGTCGTCTTCCAGGTGCAGGGAGATGAATTCCATCGCCTCTCGCCGGTCGAACACGGAGTCGGGGAAAAACCGTTTTACGATCAATCGCAAGCCCCCAAATGCGACCCCAGCAACCAGCGCTAGGCCGACCACGATTCCGCAAAGAACAATCGCGTTGAACAGAAAGTTTGCCAGATTGTCCTTCTTGCTCACGTAAGTGTTTTCATTCCACGTGACATCGGCGTCGTAGCTGATGGACGTGATCAAAGATCGCGCTTCGCTTTTTGACAACGGACCGGCCGCGATCACAATGATGGGACCGGTGCGTGTGTCGAAGAACGGGCCCACATCGATAATCGACGCCACTCCCGGCTGCTGCTGCGTAACCTGGTGAGAGGCGTCAATCCGCCGCCGCCGATCCGCCGCAATCTGCGGCGTCGGATATTCGAT
>PMMJ01000377.1:18554-22205 GCA_003162255.1 Acidobacteriaceae bacterium
CGCAGTTGCGCCGCCGACATCACGCTCATTCTGTCGAACACCGCATCCACCAGCACGTTTCCCTGATAGAACAGCACGCGGTTATTCAGGAAAGCCGCCTGCCCGCCAATGGTTTCCTCCCCCATCTCGTCGGAATAGTAGAAGGTGAAGGCGCCGTACGCGCCGCTGGCGTCTTCAAACACGGCAGCTTTGATCGTCAGATTGCGCCCGTCGTCGCGAGTGTAGGCCGCCTTCTCCAAACGCACGAAGCCATACTCCTTCAAAACCGGCGCATTCGCCGCATCGGCATCCGCGGGATCGGCGCTCTTGGTGACCGCGCCCTTCAGTTGCCATCCGGCAAACTCAGGAGGAAGAACTGGAGCCGCAGAAACAGAGGTCGAAAAGGCAGGCGCCGGAGAAGCTGCGACCGGAGCAGGCGTATCGGCCGCCAGGGCCGTCGCACAAAAAAGTGCGCACAGAAAAAAGCGGGAAACAACGACGAGCTGTCGCGAGAATTTCATTCGAAGAAAGACGCACTTGTGCTACTCGATTAGACTACCGGCAGCCCAGGAAAGTTTCCACCGGAGGCGCCCAAGTCGGTGGAGCGACGGGCGTCCTCGCCCGTCCCGGTTTGCGCAGGGACAGCCGATCACTGCGGCGCAGTCGCCACCAATCCCGCCGAGTTTGATGAGAGGTTGATTGGCTGGTTCGATCGCCATGCTGGCGCACAAGGCCGTCTCGCGGTCCGGGTGGCGTATTGATAATTGACGGTGGGCGAATTGTGGAGGGGAGCAGCCGATTTACTTCTTCAACAGACTGCTGTGGCTGGCCACGCACATCCACTTACCATCCTGAAATACCCAGGTATCGGTGAAGCGGCCGAAATGCTCNNAAGGCGCCCGTTACAATCGCCGCAGTAGCGTAGATCTCCACTTTCACGTCGTCGATACTCATGAGGCTGGGCTGGAATTTGGGGTCCGCAAAATCCGCTAGAAACTTTCCGCGATCGCTGACTTGTCCGTCGTATTCGGCATCAACGAACTTGTCGCCGATCAAGTTTGCGATGGCGGTGGCATCGCGGCTGACCTGAGCCTGGTTCCACATGCGCTCGAGCGCCACTAGCCGGGCGCTTTCCGAGTTGGAACCCGCGGTGGAAGTCTGCGCGCACAGAGTTGCCGCTAGACAGCAGACCGCCGTCATAATAGTGAAAATGGTGTTTCCGCGCTTTGTCGCCACTCTGTCGATCATAGATGGCGCAACGATAGCGCCGCCGCTTTGCTTCTGCTAGCGGAAACACGGGTGCGAACATTACCGATGTCATGCAGCCAGCGGGCCGGGTGGCTGCCTTGGCGAAGCGAACCTGCTACTGCCCTTCGCCTTTGTCGATCTTGCTCGCCACTTTCACGCCGCTCAGGCCGTTGACGTACTTGGAGACGCCTCGATACAGCGATTCGGCGATGCGCTGACGGTGCTCTGAGGTTTCCAGTTTGCGCTCGTCGGCGGGATTCGACACGAACGAAATCTCGGCCAGAATCGAAGGCATGTTCGCGCCGATCAGAACAATAAACGGCGCTTTCTTGATGCCACGATTGCGGATGCCGGCGTTGTTCAGCGACAGCCCTCCGTAGAGCGACTCCTGCACGTCACCGGCAAACTCACGCGATTCCTCGATCTTTTCTTTCAGCGCAATCTTCTTCACCAGATCCTGCAATTCGTGGATCGACTTCTCCGAGACCGCGTTCTCTCTCGCGGCAACTTCCAGCGCTTCCGGCGATGAGGTGAAATTCAAATAGTAAGTCTCGACGCCGCGCGCATCGGAATCGTGGCTCGAGTTGGCGTGGATCGAGATAAACAAATCCGCCCGCTCGCGGTTCGCAATCGCAGTGCGGGTTTCGAGTGGAATGAAGGTGTCGTCCTGCCGCGTGTAAATCACTTCGGCGCCCAGTCGCGCTTCGAGCAAACGCCCGAGGCGCTTGGCCACGTCGAGCACCACATCCTTCTCCAGCAAGCCGTTGGGACCAATTGTGCCGGTATCGTGGCCTCCATGACCGGCGTCGATGACGATCTTGCCGATCTTCAGCCCCAGTGCGCGAGTCAAAGAGCGGTCGCCAGAGGCCGTGGGACGCGCTTCGCGGGTCGAGTCGCGAATATCGGAACGAAGATCCCCGGTGTCGGGAGCCGCTGCGGCTGCGGATGAACGAGATTTTTTTCGGCGCAAGGAAGCGGAAGAAGAAGGTGATGATTTCGCCGGCGACGACGAAGGCGAAACCGATTTCGACTGCGTCGCTTCGTCGCCCGAGTTGTTGGCGTCTTCGCCCGGCGTCGCTTCGGCGCGAAGCTTCTCGTGCTCCGGTGTGGCCGCCGTTGCCGGAGCTCCTTCGTCTGTCTCGACTATCGTCTTCGGAATTCTGCGGTTCGACCCTTTGACCGCAACCGTGGTCTTAATCACTCGGTTGCCGTTGGCGGCGGAGTCGGGAGACTTGGAATCCGCGCTGGCAGCTTCGGCGGGTAAATCGGTCTCGACGGGCCCAGGTTTCGAAGAGCCTGCCGCGTCTTTGTCCTTACTCTTGGCGGACTCGGGCTGAGCTTTTCGCCCCGCAGATTTCGTCTCTGCGCGCGGTGACGGCTCCGCTTCGCTGGAATCGTCGTCCGCATCCGCCGAAGCTGCCAAGTCCGCGTCCGCCTTGGCTTTTGCCGTCGCCCGATTCTGCTTCCCGTGCATATCCTTCCCGTGAACGTCAATGATCAGCCGGTACGGGTCGGGCAGCAGGAAAGCGTCATAGCTCGCCAAGTCGTCCACTTCCAGCACGATCCGCGTGCGGCCGGGCTGAAATTCGGCAACGCGAATTTTCTTCAGGAAGCCATCGTCGACGTCGAAAGTCTTGCCGACTAACGTAGAAGCCAGCTTGGTATCGCGCAGATCGAAGAAAATGCGATCGGGATTCGAGATGCGCTGCGAACCGAACTTCACTTCCTGCTCAACGTCTATGGCGACGCGGGTGTAGTCGGGCGTGGACCAGTGGCGTACGCCGGTGACGCGCGGCAACGCGTTGCGGCGAGCGCTGGCGGCGTTCGCGGATTCATCCGCATCATCCGTGCTGACGCTGGTGCCGGCACTCGCGCTGCCGCCAGCGTTACTGCTGCCAGCATTCGAAGATTTCTGCTTGCGCGCCGCCTTCTGCGCCGAACGTTCCATTTCGTCGGCCTCGGCATCGATTTCCTTCACCGCCGCGCGGGCATCGTCCGCCAGCCGGTTACGCGGATAGCGATGCACGAAGTCTGCGAAGGTCGTGCGCGCCTCTTCCGGATCGTTGAGATCGTCCTTGTAAATCTCGCCGATCGTGAACAGCGCGTCGAAGCGGTATTTGCTGCCCGGATATTCCTTGCGCAGAAAGCGGTACTGTTCGATGGCGCCGCGCAGAATCTTGTTGTCGTCAAAGCGCCGCCCCATCTCGACCATGAGTTCCGCGGTCGCCACCACGCTCGGGTCNNGAGCCGATGCGGAAGCCAGCGGCAGCAGCGCCAGCAACAGCACTGCGCCAAGGCGAAAGGCGTGGCCACCTCGAGTTAGGGTCGTAGAAGCCTGGGTCTTCACGCTATTGAATCATTCAGTCATTGAGGCATTGAGTCATCATCGCGGGTCAACGATTCAATGACTCAATCATTCAATGA
>PMMJ01000120.1 GCA_003162255.1 Acidobacteriaceae bacterium
TCGCGAAGAACCTGGCGCGACGCGTGTTCTGGCGAGCTCGTCACATCCACGAAGCGGCCGAGCAATCATGGGCCAACGTGGCATCCAGCAGCGGGCAGCCGGGAAAAACCGAACATGATTAGGATCGAAGATATTGCGCGTCCAGCCGAGCGGCTCACCGAGATTGTCACGGAGCGGATGGTTCCGCTTCCCCCTCCCTACAATGGAATTGACGCGTTACCACCGCGCAAGCGTCTCAGCGATAAGGCTCGTGCGAACTGCGACTGTTCGCTCGACGGCTTCCTCGCCGTCGGCGTGACCCGGCCAAAGACTGAAGAAGAAGAACAACAACTCGTCGAACGCTTCATCGCCGGGTTGGACCGGTTGCTCTCGCCCGAAGACAACTGGACGTTTCTGCAACAGCTCACGCTGTCGCTCGACCACTGTGCCCGTTGCCAGACTTGCGTCGAGTCGTGCCCGATTTACACGGCCACCGGCCACGACGAGGTGTATCGCCCGACATTTCGCAGCGAACTCTTTCGTCGCATCGTGAAAAAATACGCGAAGCGCGGCGGTAAATTACTGGCGAAGCTGAAGGGCGAGGACATCGAAGTCAACGCCACCACGATTCTCCGGCTGCTCGAATCGTCCTACCGGTGCACCCTTTGCCGCCGCTGCACCCAGGCCTGCCCGATGGGCGTGGACAACGCACTTCTCACGCGCGAAATTCGCAAGGTGTTCAGCATGGAACTGGGCATCGCTCCCAAGGAACTTCATGAGAATGGATCGGTGATGCAACTTCGCGTGGGGTCAAGCACCGGCTTGAAACCTCGTGTGGTGAAGGACACCATCGAGTTTCTCGACGAAGAGATCCGCGAGCAGACAGGTCTCAACATCCATACGCCGTGGGACAAGCAAGGAGCGGATGTTCTCCTGATCCACAACGCCGGAGAAATTAACGGCTGGCCGGAAAACCCCATGGCATTCGCCATCATCCTGGAGGAGGCGGGCATCAGTTGGACGATGTCGAGCGACCTCGCCGGCTACGACAGCGTGAATTACGGACTGTGGTACGACGACGCGCAGTTTGCGCGAGTCGCCGTCCGGCAGGTGCAAGCGGCCAAGAAACTCGGCGTGAAGAAAATCGTCCTGGGAGAATGCGGACACGCGCATAAGGCCTCCATGGTCACCGCCGACCGGCTTTTGTCGAAGGAGCTCGACATCCCGCGCGAAAGCTCCATGACTTTTTTGCGCGACATCGTGCTGAGCGGCCGGCTGAAACTCGACCCCGCGCGAAATGCTTTCCCGGTCACACTGCATGACCCGTGCAATATGGTCCGCATGATGGGCATTGTGAAGCCGCAGCGCGACATCCTAAAGGCGATTTGCCCGCAGTTTCGCGAAATGGCGCCACACGGCGTGGAGAATTACTGCTGCGGGGGCGGTTCCGGCTTCGCCATCATGTCGTCCTTCAACTTCGAAGACTGGCGATTCCTGGTCGCCGGCCGAACAAAACTGAAGCAGATTCTGGAAGCCTTCGCCGACTGTCCCGAGCCGGACACAAAGAAATACGTATGCGCCCCCTGCTCGAATTGCAAAGGACAGTTTCGCGACCTCTTTAACTACTACGGAGTTTGGAAAAAGTCGGGCATCTTATACGGCGGTCTCGCGGAACTGATTGTGAACGCGATGACCGATTTGCAGACGCCTTACATCAAGTGGGAGTTTCACTGAGTTCGAGTGCCTATCCGCTTTCTTACGGAGCGAACATGGAAGAACGATTGATCTACTTCGACAACGCAGCAACCGTCTGGCCCAAGCCAGAGGGCGTGTACAAGTTCATGGACGAGTTTTTCCGGACCCACGGTGTGAATCCCGGCCGTAGCGGCTACGATCTGGCGGTCGAGGCGGGCTCGCTGCTGGACAGAACTCGTAAGCGGCTAACGAAATTCTTTGGTGTNNGTCAACCACATGGTTCGCGATCATGGCGCTGAAGCCACCTACCTGCCATTCAACGCGCAAGGATTCATCGAGCCTGACGTCGTTCGCAAGGCGATACGCCCAAACACGCGCGTCGTCATCGTGAACCACGGGTCGAACGTCATCGGCACGGTTCAGCCNNCCCATCGACATGAAAGAGATGAACATCGACGTTCTCGCCTTCACCGGCCACAAGGCCCTGATGGGAAGCATGGGAATCGGCGGACTCTCGGTTCGCAAGCACGTCGAGATTCGTCAGGTCCGCAGCGGCGGCACTGGCGTGCGCTCGGCGGACCCCTATCACCTGACCGACTATCCATGGCGTCTGGAATACGGAACGCCCAACATGATGGGAGTGGCGTCGTTGTGGGCCGGACAGGATTGGCTCGATGCGCATGGAGTCGCGAACGTCTACAGGCAGGAAATGGCGCTCGCCAGAAAACTCGTCGACGGCCTGCGCACCATCGAGGGCGTAAAGCTCTATTGCTGCGACAATCTCGACAACCATCTCTCGACCATTCTCATGAACCTGGAAGGTGTCGACCCAGCTAATGTGGGAGTCATGCTCGACGTCGACTACAGCACTGCGACGCGCACCGGCCTGCATTGCGCACCGCTGGTGCACAAGCAACTTGGAACCATCCAGAGAGATGGGGGCGTGCGATTTTCGATTGGCGCCTTTAATACGGCACAAGAAGTGGATGCGGCCATTGCGGGGATCGCTGACATTTCCCAGTGGGCGCACGAGCGGGCAACAAAGTTACACAACGCTTTGGGAAACGAGGCACACGAAGGCATAGCTATGGCAGACTCGATCTGGACCATTGGAAACATTTCGTGTGTTGGGATATGTGAGGACCAGCCCGGACATCCAGCCATGAACGCTAACTCCTATTCTGTCGAACTGAGGTCTGAAAAAGAGCGCCTTAACGTGGAAGTTGCGGTTACACACGTCGCGTCCCGATATGCCATGGATTGCCTGTACGGCAACTCTTTGAACGCTGGAGCGAACGTGGAAACAGTCGAGCAGGACCTGGTCCGCTGCTTAGTAGAAAAGGAACTCAGAGATACAGACACCGGATGGAATCCACGGAGAATGCCGTGGCTAACCATCGACAGCCATGATGTCCAGGAGATAGTTGAACAGCTGGCTTCCAGCTACCGACCAGGATGAACTACACCTTCAGTGTGAAAGCCAAGGGCCGTATGTTTGGTGAGAGCTGCCTGCTGCGTTCGGCTGATTTTGGCGATTATTCGACAATCAAGCGCCACGCCGGTCTGCAGAATCCACAGGATACCTTCGAAACACGCCCGGTTCATGCCCATAGGGAATGAGATTGGCAGAGATCTTCCCCGCTGTACCAAACCTATGACAGCTTGCCAGCCTCCCCTGCTCCATCGCTCCATCGAAGTACTGGCGAGCGCGGGAAACTCCGATCACGTCTCCGGCCGCATTAAATGTGCAAACGCGGTCTGAAAGTGCTCGTTGACTATGAGTTTCCCACGCCCATCTGACTGCAAACCGGCCACTATTTGCTTCGCGGCCAACCCGCGTACAGTAACGGACTGAACTCTACGGTTCTTGCACTACCTGATCAGACACAGGCGAAACAGACTGGCGAGTAAACTCAGATTTCTCATAGCAATCTCCTGAAAAATGGTGGCTTCGATGCTTAAGTAGTGCCACCTTGCTCCGTGGAGCCGAATGCGGAACCACATTCATTTAGCGCCTCTTTCGGCGTGGAGGTTCGTATCCTGAGCGCCTTCTGACGACGGCGCCGACTGATGAATGCGCTGCAAACCACACCCCCAAGACCTGCCGTCGAGAAGAGCAGGTAAATTCGATAGCGCTCCAACGCAAGTTCCACAAGCGAAACAATCAAGAAGACAAACAGCGCTCGCCTCATAAAGTCTCTCTCTCAACCCCTGTTGTTTTTAGAACGCTCAACTCAAACCGCGGGCGTACCTGCGCCTGGGCTTTGCCCATAAGTGGTGTTGGAAACGCGCCCAGCGGCCGCTCGGGAAAGTCAAATCAGCAGTAAGGGGGAGGCCGGTCGCAGAGATTTTCGTCGAGAATCAGATTCGGAAGGAACGGCCCTGCGGCCGCCAAATGTGAATGGAATATCGGAACCTCAAGCGGACCAAACTTCGGAACTGGAGTCGCCCATTGGGTCGCATCACGATCCAGATGCTGGCGCACTGCCTGGGACGAGTCAGATTGCACCGTGATGCAATCGGAAAGTTTGAGATGGAATGTCCGAGTGACTAGGCTAGCGGTCAGAGCGGATACGCAGAGCACGATAACCATCAAAAGAAGGGGCCGGGCCCACAGTCTCGAGTTTTGGCATGTCGCCATACTCACATTCTCTCTATATCCCGCCACGCAACTATGACGCGTGCCCTAACAGAGATGCCCAGCTAGCCAGTGTGGTTTCGGCCAAACCTGATGCCACATGGGGACTAGCCGACAGCCAACCAAAATCATCGTGCAATCATCCAGCAATGTAGGGGTTCGCGGTGCTCATTGGGAAATGGCGAAACCGCACAGTGTGGATGGCATCGTACCATGCCATCGTGTGTGGTGCGATAATCGCAGCTCGCGCGCGTTGCTCCGCCTAGCTTTTTCTCTGTACCTTCGAATTCCCCAACCGTCAACTGCGATCGACAGCACGAGCCAAAGCCTCGTTTCGATCAGGGTGAACTGTATTGGTGCCGCCCGGTCGCCGTCCTATCTCGTGTAGTCCCAGTTGTGTTTTCCCCCTTAATGCGCGAATCGAGCCCCGTTATTTCTTCCTATACGAGCGGCGCTCACTACACTCGTCCCCGTCCGCTCGCCTAGCTCGTCCCAAACTCAGTTCGCGGCACTAAACGGTATCCCGCTCTGGCGTGTGTGTTCCACCAGGGTCGGATTGCGGTAAACCCGAAGCCTTCCTGTTTCAATCGCTAAAACGGGGAGACCAAGTTCGGCGTGGCTTTCGAGCGGCCACCAAACCCAGCAAAGGGGGCTAACCAATGTCGCTTCAACTCACAGATAAAGCAAACGAGCAGAACATCTTCGCCTTGCCGGCTTGCAACCAAGCAGGAAGCATCGACGTATCGTTGATCGCAGCAGCCAAATGCGGAGACGCAATCGCTTTCGAGGAACTGGTACGCCGGCACCAGCGGAGGCTTCGGCGTGTAGCGCAAAGAATCACTCATAGCCGCGAGGATGCTGTGCAGGATTCTCTTCTCAAGGCATTTGTGTATCTCTCCGAGTTTTGTGGAGGGTCTGAATTCTCCACGTGGCTAACCCGAATCGTAATCAATGAAGCCCTGATGAATCTTCGCAGAAAGCGTCGAAAGAATGAGGTTCCGGTCGGCGCGCGTGGAGCTGAAGACTTGCAGTCGGAAATTGCGGATTTGGGTCTCTCTCCGGAAGAGGATTATTCCTTGCGGGAATTCCAACAGCTTCTGATTGACATGGTCGAGCGGCTCAAGCCGTCCTCCCGAACAGTTTTTCAGTTTCGCTACTTGCAGCAGCTTTCGACGAATGCTGTGGCGGCTCTCCTGCGACTCCCTGTTTCGAGGGCTCGACTGGAACTACGCGAAGCGTTGGAAAAGCACTTTCGAACCGGCGCAGAGGAAAGATTCTCAATGGCCCCCTGATTGTGATTCGGAATTTGTGCCAAGAACTTGTGATTAGAACGGGAAGCGTACCGATAGGATGGGAATGTGGTTTGTGGGATGGAATGATGTCGTGGCGATTTCGTATCCACCGCCGACGGTAAAAGCGAGGCGATCCCACAGGCGAAACCTACCAAGCACGACGCCCGGCGTGGCGTATAACAACGTGTGGCCGCTGTGCTCACCCTGGTAATAGTGGGTAAGGTTTAGTTCTGTCTCCGGCCAGATTTTCTTGAAGATTCGGTACTGAAACGTGTTATTCCACGTCAGATTGCGTCCGATGGCTGACACGTTTCCGGTCGGCAGGCTGATCCCTAAAGTTCCCTGGACGTCGAGGTTTCTGAAGCCCTTGCCGTAGGCAAACGTGGGGGTGATGACCGGATTCAATGCGCCCTGTTCGTATTGCCCAGTGGGAAGACTCATCTGGAAGAAGGCGGTCAAAATGTAGTTTCCGTGCTCTTCATTTCCAGCGGCCATTCGATATTTCACCAGGAACTGCCAGTCGCCAAATCCATTGGGAGAATCCGGGTTGTTCACGACGTAGGGAGGGACGGCGACGATCACCTCGACATTGTTTGCCGGGATGATTTCCAGGCCCTTGCTCACGCCGTAGTTGTCCGTAACCACGCCGCTGTTGTGGGTCTGCCATTGAGTGTCGTAGCGAAACTCCTGCTCGAGCCGCGGAGTGGTCGTGGCGAGGGGAGTGATCCAGTGTGGCTGTGCGGCTTGCGTGTCGGATACCATGCTGAACCAATCGGCAAAAAATCCGTCCTGTGCGGCGGACAACTTCGACGAAAGGCAGAGAACGAAAGCAGCGAAAACCAAGGCGAGACGGCGCACTAGAGGCCTCCAACAACGAATTGTGCTAAAGAGTTGTGAACTGTACAGCACATACGGTTTTACTGTCCACAAATACACTGTTATATGCGTTTAGAGGCGGCATTCTCGGCTGTTTGGACGGGGAGTCTCGGCGTGTTGACCGTGCCTTGCGTGGGCTGTACGATTTCGTTTCGATGGGTAGAAGCGTCAAATCCGACCAGAACCGTGACGGGTTGCTGAAGCTCAGGGACGCTGCCTTGCAAATGGGGATCAGCTTCCCCACCATCAAGCAGTGGATCTATAAGAACAAAATTCGTAGTATCTTGACCGCCGGAGGACACCACCGTATTCCGCAGAGTGAAGTGGACAAGCTGCTTTTCAGAACCCGCGGTGGGACGGAGAAAGAGCGGAAGCAGGCTGTCCGCCGCGTCAGTGGGCGGAATCAGCTCGTAGGACGCATCGACAGCGTGCGCATCAGCGGCCTGATGGCTGAAGTAAAGATTTCGATTGGTGAACAGCAGATTACGTCGATCATCACCGCCACCTCCGCCCGTGAAATGCGACTCAAGCCGGGGCAGACCGCGGCGGCGCTCATTAAAGCAACTGAGGTCATGATCATTCGGGTCTGACCAGAACTCTCCACTGGCGGTTGTCCGAAAACAATCCGATCTGCCAGCTTCTACTGCGCGCAAAGCAATGTCTGCGTCAGAACCCTGATCGTTGAAGACGTGGAATTGCGTTCGATTTCGAGCTTCACTTCCGTACCCTCTTTTGCATGCAGCTTACTTGAGACCGCTTCGAGGGGCTGGGAGTCAATCGATTGGCCATTGATTGCCCTTATGAGATCCCCTGCCTGGATGCCGGCCTTTGCAGCTGGCGAATTATTCCACACGGACATAATTTGGAGCATGCCCTGATCGTTCCTAGCAATTTGAATTCCGAGTGTAGTGTAACGATAGGGGTCGATTGCGTAGTGGACATCAGGCGCGAGATAGACAGAGTCCTTCTTCAAATCGAACGTAACTTCAAATTGCCGTAGGATGTCGGAACCGAGTATCCCACGAAAATCGTCTGCAGAAAATGCACCGGCGTCGGATCTCGTTTGAGCGCGAACCGCCTGGTTTGTCAACGTCACAGCGCCCAGGCGGATCGAAGGCAGGCATACCAAGATTGCCGGCGAGGTAGGATTGCCTGCGCGCTGTATGCCTTCCACGACCTGCTTCGGAGTCCATTTCTTTGTCAAGAGATACCATGTCTCCGAAGCAAGGTCGGTCGAATTCGTGCCGGTATCCAGCACAAGCTCGGTTGGGACCGATATCAGGTCGGTATTGACTAGAAATTGTCCGTTGGAGCGGCGGAGAGTAACGGGCGCACCCAACTTGCCAAGTTTCGTCAGTGGGCCAACGACGAGGGTTTGTTGTGAATAGTTCAACTTGAAACTGATTTCCTGAAGAATCTCAAGACCCAGCACTCCGTCTACCGCAGTCCCTAGTGCTTTCGAAAGCGGCGCCAAATTCACCTCAGCTAATTCCACACGAGGGAAATCGGTGCCCAATATCGTGATGGGGCCAACTTCAGTGACATCCACAACCAAGTCGCGAAAGTTCTTCTGTATTCGTTTTTTCCCGTGAGGTACCAGCTCCAGTTCGGTGGCTGTGGATGGGTCGATGGATGAGCTCTGACTCCCCGTATCCAACATGAAGTTGAGGGTCCGATCCTTGATCTGGACTGCCACTAGAATCGCACCGCCAGCGACCCTGATCGGAATGGATTCCTGCGAATTCGCAGAGAGCGGTGCTAATAGCAGCAGGAATAGAACGGAAATGCGCGAGGAAAGACTCATCGAATGGTCCGCCGGACCGCAACCGAAAATCACTATAGCAAAGTTTCTCCTATTGGATTTTCAAAGTTCCCAATCTAGAGCTTCAATGGGGCTGCTCGAGGACTGAGAGGAGGCGTCATCGAGTTCGATTCACCGAATATTCAACAAACTGTAATCAGGTATTAACAAACTGCGGTCTAAGTTAAAGGTTCGCAAAATAACGAAATCCGTATTGAAGTTTGTCGTAACGGCTTTGTCTGCTATCTAGAACGCTTATTACTCAGGAGATGAAAACAATGAAACGAATTATGGCTGCGGTGCTGTCGATGGCGCTTGCGGGCAGCGTAGTTGCGGCGCAGGATCAGCAAGGTACGGCCACTGCAACGACGACAAAGAGCGTGCGAAAGAAGATGGCTCCAAAAGCGTCTGGGCCGACTATTTCAGAGCAGCTCAGTGAGATGAAGCAGGCGATTGATGCGCAGCAGCAGCAGATCAAGCAGTTGAGCGATCTGGTTCAAAGCCGCGATCAGAAGATTCAGCAACTGGAACAGCGGCTTGATCAGAGCCAAACCGTAGCGGTGCAGGCGCAAACCAAGGCGGACACCGCAGTGGCTCAAACGACAGAGCAACAGCAAACGGTTATGGCACTCAAGAGTGATGTCACGGACTTGAAGTCGAGCGCCACGAACTCAGCACTGACTCTGCAGGAAACGCAGAGAAGAATCGGGGACCTGGAGAGCC
>PMMJ01000157.1 GCA_003162255.1 Acidobacteriaceae bacterium
TCGGCAGCTTTCCAATAAAGGCCATTGTGCTGCCCTTCATCACTGAAGATTTTCTCGGCGTACTCGTTGTGCTGGGCGGAGTAGTATTCCTTTTGCGACGCGACGAGTTCCTGGCAAACGCGAATAGACGATATTTCGTTCTGGCCAATTCGCCTGTACAAAATCTCTTTCTTGCCCGCCTCGGTGTCGAAATACCACGAATCTCCATGGTTCACGAGCGGTATCGGCGTGGGCCAGTTCTCGGCTCCGATATATAAGGTGGTGGTTCCATCCGGTTCTTGCACCAGACGGTGCATTTGCTGATATTTCTCTACAAAAGTAGCGCGGCTGCTGGCATCCTCGGCTTCGTCACCTGACGAGACGATTTGCTTCCCGTCTGGTCCAAGGATATTGAGCATCGTTTTTTCGTCGTTACCCTGCGCTGCCGTGACCAGTGCCTGGCTCGCGTCTTCCGGCGATGAAAACGTTTTCTGGCCCGGTTGCTGCGCCATGGAATGCGTAGGAAGGCACACCGTCACAATGATCGCGACCGCCGCCAGTTTAAAAAAATTGGCCCAATCAAGTTTGTCGAGGTTCAGCGTCATTCGTTGCATATGGCTTCTCTCCATTTCTAACTTTTACAAACTGCCCGGAACATAAACGAACCTCCGATCAATGATGCCCTCCACCGCCGTGACTTCCGCCACCGGCATGCCCGCCACCACCGAAACCGCCGCCACGCGCGCCGCCGCCCATACTGGCGCTTCCGCGTGAGGAAGAGCTTCTCGCCTGTCCGCCACGCTGGTAGCCGCTGAACGCGCCCGAACGAACGCCGCTTTGTCCGCGAGGTGCGGCGTATCCTCGTGCCGCCCGAGTGTTTCCGTTGAAAGCCCTGCCGCTCGCACCGGAACGGGCGTTTTCTCCGCCGCGCTCGCCGTTAAATCCCCCGCGAGCGTTCGATCCTCCTCGGGTGCCGTTCGACCCGCGTTGCACGTTCCTGGCTACGCCCCGCTCGCCTCCTCCCCGGTAATAGCTGTTCCGGTTGTAAAACGTGTTGCTCCGGGAGTAGTACCTGCCGCCGCCGTACAGCCCGTATCCGCCGCGCCAGTTGAATCCCCAGTTATTCCAGCCCCATCCGAACCCGCCGTACCAGCCAATCCCGAACCCCATTCCGAAGGAAAGGTACGGGCCGCCAAACCAGATTCCGGGATACGGGTACCATCCCGGCCACGCCATTACCGGTCCTCCATAGACCGCCCACGGATCGTATGCGGGGATATAAACCTCATCCGGGTCGGACGGCGCAATGCTGATGTCAGAGTCTTGCGTTGCCACGGTTTGCTGCGGCGTGCTCTTAAGATTGCCCGCTTCTTGCGCCCTCCGGCGCATTACCTGGACGGCATTCATAACGTCCGCCTGCTGGTTGTAGTATGCGTCGCCCAGAGACGAAGCCCAGGAGAGGTTCTTGTCCATATTTCCCAGAACGGATGGAAATGCAGCCAGCGCTTTGACGCTCGGGTCCCAGGGTTGTTGGTCCACAGCCTTACCCAAATCGGCGCCCTTCAAATCAGGGTGCGCTTGCACCCACCGGTCGGCCTCGACGACTTGCTCGGGAAAGGTCGACGCCGCCAGAATCTGCGCCACCAGCGAATCCGGATACAGCGCAATCGGCGCGACCAACTGCTGCAACTGGTCGGGAGTCTGTTGGGCGTAGGACGGCGCCTGCGCGACCTGCTGGTCTGGTGGCGGCGCCGGGGCTTGCGCGCCTTGGTCTTGATCGGCCAACAGGTTCTGAGGCGAAGCCACGAAGCACAGCGTTAACGACAAGAGACAAACCAGACTGCGGTTGCTCAACCGACATCTTGAAAAGCCTGCGACATGTTTGAAAATGTTCATGTTCCTGAACCTCCTCCGTAGTACATTGTTCGGGTGGCGCTAGTTCTCGGTGCGCTGTCATAGTCGCGTTGTTCCGGGCCTCCGGCGGAAGGGAAAGATTGGCGTATGAAGGCATTCTGATTCTCCGGTCGTACGCGGCCTTGACTTCGACCACCGTGTTGTTCTTGTCGATGGTGATCTTCGCGGCCCGACCGAGATCGGAAATCCGAATGTTTTTCAGCTGGATGTCTAGGCCTTCAGTGATAGTCCTGCCCCCAGTAAGGATGGCAATGCCCTGCAACATTCCCTTGCGCTGATCCCCGAAGCCGGGTGCCCTGACGGCGGCAACTTGCAGCGGGCCACGCAGCTTCTTCATGACGAGAGTAGCCAGCGCCTCACTCCCAACATCCTCTGCTATTATGACAAGCGGCCTGCCACTCTTTGTGATTTGTTCAAGTAGCGGGAGGAGGTCTTGCTTAGAACCGATTTGTTCTTCGTGAATGAGGATGTAGGCGTTCTCGAAGGCAACTTCCATACGTTCGGGATCTGTGACGAAGTAAGGTGAGAGGTACCCGGAGTCGAATTGCACAGAGCCGTACGGCGGCTTGTCACGAGCACTGCGAAGAACGATGCCTCCGCCGTCCATTGCACCGGCGGCTTCAACACTCGCCAGAATGTGCTCGTCTACGGTAGCAAGTTTGGCTGTCATGCTTGCAGAGTCTCCGGGAGCAGTGGCTCAGGGCTTACTCGTCCGAGCGCGAGATGGATCATTCTGTTCTTGGCGACGTGCCAGGTTCTTCGATCCAGCAATAGCAGATGACCGTTTTGTTTTCGCTATCAGTTCCTTCGACTGCTGAATGGTTTCCGCTTCTTTGGCATTCACACGACCGCTTATCTCTCGTCTTTCAGTTGTGTTTGGCAGTGCTTATGAGTATGTCCGATTTCAACTTTGCAATATGGTCACTTTTGTACACTCTGGAAATAACCCACGGGGAGACTTGCATCGACCGTAAGCCCATAGGATTTGGACCGTCCAACGCGTCGACTTTGAATGCCGGATATTGATTCCACTCGGCAAGTTAAGATAAAAGAATTGCATTGCTTGGCCCTATGCCTCCTGGTCGCCAACCAAAGGGTTCTCCACGCACAAGGGTGGTCGCGCGCCCAACCCCAATCGACCCGCCGCTCCAAACAGGCCGCAATGCCGCAAATCTAGGTGGAGTGGCCAATGAAAGGCGTGCTTTCGATCCCAATGCATTCCTCGCCACTATTGCGGAGGGCAGGAAGGTTTTGCGTTTCGCGAATAAGCAACGAATCTTTGCGCAAGGGGATATCGCTGATGCGGTGTTTTATATCAAGACGGACAAGGTAAGACTCACCGTGGTCTCGAAGACCGAGCAGGAAGCAACAATTGCATCTTAAGTGAGGGGGAGTTTTTCGGCGAAGGTTCGATTGCGGGCCAGGCTTTCCGCATGGGGTCTGCAACCGCCATGAGTGATTGTTCTGTTTTGCAGATTGACAAGAAAGCCATGATGAAAGCGCTTCATCGGGAACACGAATTCTCCGACATGTTCGTAGCTTACCTGTTGGCGCGAAATATTCGCTATGAAGCAGATCTAGTCGATCAGCTTTTCAATTCGAGCGAAAAGAGGCTGGCGCGCATTCTTCTCCTGCTTGCCCGTTTTGGCAAGGAAGGCACACCCGAGACTGCGATTCCTAAGATCAGTCAGGAGATGCTAGCGGAAATGATCGGCACGACTCGTTCGCGAGTCAGCTTTTTCATGAACCGATTCAGGAAATTAGGCTTCATTCATTACAAAGCGGGCTGCAGGTCCATAGCTCGCTGCTGAATGCCGTCCTGCACGACTAGCGTTATTCAATATCAAACGCTAGCCACTGAAATCCGCCTCCGCGCTCCACTTGCAGCACAGCGGATTCATGTGGCTTGACCTGCGCTAGAGCCGCACGGAGAGAACTCAACGAGTCGATCGGTACCTGGTTCACGCTGTGGATAACGTCTCCAGTCTCCAGACCAGTTTCGGAACTCATGACGCCCGCCACTCGTGCCACCACGACAACTCCCGAAGGATTGCGCAGCGTGCCCAACATAGAACGCACCTGATCGTTCAAACCGAGCGCGAGTACCCCAAGCCGGGAAACCAAGCTATCGCGTGAATTGACTAAATCAGGCAAGGCATCCATCGGATCTTTCATCTCAAGCGCGGGGATGAAAAGTGTCTTCCGTTCGGTCCCTCGAAGAACTTCGAGCTTAATCACTTCATCTAAAGGATGGAGATAGAGAGCGGCAGTAAAGGCCGGCAGCGTGCCGATGAGGCGGCCATCGGCGCTGACTACAATATCCCCGATCTTCAGCCCAGCCGCCTCAGCAGGACCTCCCGGCGTCACGTCATCGATCACGACCCCCCAATTTTGCGCAAGGCCCAATCCTTTGGCCAAGCTACCAGTGATCGTTTGAGCGCCTGCCTTGACCTCGATGCGATGCACATGCCCATACTTGCGCAGGTTCTCGTACACGAAACGCACGATCCGTGCCGGGATGGCAAACCCTAATCCCTCGCTCCCGCCCGCTGCGGAGAGAATAAAAGTGTTAATCCCTACTACATAGCCGTCCGTATCCACCAGCGGGCCGCCGCTATTGCCTGGGTTTATGGGAGCATCGGTCTGAATGTAGACCATCGGGCGGCTCGGATCGGCCTGCCTCGCAACTGAACTCACTACGCCCATGGTCACCGAGTTCTCAAGTCCTTCGGGACTGCCCAGGGCGAACACTAATTCTCCTTGATGGACAGGACGGCGGTTGCCCAGCGAAAGTGTGGGTAGCCCAGTCTGATCAATCTTGATTAGGGCAAGATCAGTCTCCTTGTGGAGACCGATGAGTCGTGCCTCCACAATCCGCTGCTTGCCCACGGGCGCAATCTGGTCGGGAAAATCCACCGAAGGCACTGCAAGAGCCACGTGAATGCGCTGTGCCCCCTCGACGACATGAGCGTTTGTCATGATGTAGCCGTCAGGGTCCACGATCACTCCTGATCCGATCGCATGTTCGCGGGTCATGAGCGCCGTTTGACCGTGATTGTTTTCCTCCAATGCTCCATAGCCGGTGACCAGAATTTGAACCACCGCAGGCGAAATCCTGGCGGTAAGCTGCTCGATCGCGGAATTAAGTTGCTGTAGCACCGGGGGAGGTTCTGCAGGTCGGGTTCCCATCAACTTTGCTTTGTCAATGTGGGGCTTCGCCGTCTCGCCACCGGCGACGGTCGGGATTTGAGGCGCTATTTGTTGGCCGAAACTTGGCGCTGCAAACCATAGGGTGCAAAAGCACGCAACAACACCAAGGAGTGAGAAGTGGAAGATCCTTTTCGAACCGCAAGCTGGGCAGAGCATAGCGACACACTCCTTTGGCACACCTCTATCGTGTTACGACTCAGATCATGAGTACGCTGGAATGGAATAAGGGCGAACTTCTATGTGAAGGAAACTCGGTGGTCGCCGGTAGATCTGCCGACGCAACCCTGAACTGTTATCTGTCCTTTGGCATATTCTGAGTTGTCCTGACTTGCCCCGCTGGGCGGATTGCTTTCTTGCGCCAAGAGAACACCGGCCCAAATCACGGGAACGAGCAGTATTGTTGTTTCATAGAATTGTCTCCTCTTAGAGTCAACACTCCTTGGACTGTTTGAAACTGAGCAGTATTGAACAGTCGCGGCGTGGTGAATTGCTCTACGATGGCTTACTTTTTGGAAAGGCATCAATGAAAGCGCATGGGAATCGATCAAGCTCTGCCATCGTTTTTCATTCTGGCCTTAGAATGACTCACGCTCGCAACTTCCGAGCCTTTGGTGATGGCGGATTTCACGAAGCCGGTGGTTTTCACTCAAGAAGGTCCGTCGCTGCGCTGGCAGGGTTCTCGGGGCCAGTCAAGAAAAATTCGTTACCGGTCAACCAAAGCGGCGGTAAAATCATCTAGCTCTAGAGGGGATTACACATGTCGCTTGCCCGGCCCATCCGGAAGAGCAGCCGCGGATTGGTTTCGTACCGCGTCCTAATCATGTGTGTTGCCGCTCTGAGTCTCTTGTTGGCGCGCAGCGCTCCGCCAAATCTTCCTCACATTTCCACTGGTTTAGCTGTCAACTCGCAGGCGGACCATGATCATAGACTATGTTCTGATCATGAGGATTCCCAGTGGGCGACTTGCCTGAGCGTTCTGCTGACTACTCCGCCACCGGTTGTCTCGGCTCACCCGACCCACAATGTTGAACCCTCCTTCGAAATCGTGAAAGAGGGTTGGCATTACAACCGTCCTCCTCCGATCAGCTAATCCTGCTGGTTCGGCTCCTAGCGCCACAGCCGGTTGCAGCTTCGCTTGCTACAGCGAATGTCGTTGCAATAACGCCTGACGGTGAACCGCGGTATCCCCTACAGAAGTCGAGTTTCGGAGGAAACACACTATGGCTGAAGCGCGCCGCAAGAACTGGAGAGATTTGTGTAGCGCCGCACTGGAAGCAAAAGATGCCGATGAGTTGTTGAAGATCGTTCAGGAACTCAATCGAGTCCTCAAACGTGAAGAGCAGGTCCGTCGTGATTTCAGGGAGGCCGTCAGAACCAACAAGGCTCCTGAGGAGATCCGATGTTAACAACGGTGCCTGCCCCGCACAGAGTCACACGCCGCTGGACGAGCGGCCGGGGCTTGGGCAGTTCGCGGTCGGATGATCTCCGAGGGGCCGAGCGGATTAGGGCTCTTCGAGAAATACCGCCACGAGAAGAACAGCGGGATGGGTACGCGCATTTTCAAAACATGCAGGAGCGGAGACACATGAATGCCACAAGAGTTCTTTGCGTTGAGAATCACCCTGAGTACATGGGCGTTCTGAAATACATGCTGGAAGCAGCGGGTTATGAAGTCATGGCGGCTACGACTGGCGGCCAAGGCCTCCGCCTACTGACCGATCTGTATGTTGACGGCGTTCTTCTGGAATACAACTTGCCGGATGCTACTGGCAGCGCCGTGCGTGCGGAGATGAAGCGGATCAAGCCGGACGTCCCAGTCTTGTTGTTTGCGGGCATAGGCAGGCAGACACCGTTCCTGCTTCGCTTTTTTGATTCGTATCTTCGGAACTCGGAACGACCCGAAGTGGTTTTCGATGACCTGGACGCATAGGGTCGAACTCTGTACCTGTAGGGGCACGACCCGTGCTTGGTTCTGAAAAGCGAAGCAGGGACCGGGAAGACCACCGCCTCACTCGTACGGAGTCTTTGTCACACAACTGGAGGAATTGTGAAGACTATGGAAAAAGCACAGATTCAGCAATACCGGTGGAAGCTTGAGTCCCGGCGGGAAGATGCTGTCCGGCTCCTCGGTCGATTGGCGAGCGAAACACGCGCGTTGGATGTTGACTCTCCACAAGACAGCGGCGACGAATCCACTGGCAGCCTCGCAAAGGAGTCCCTGTTTAGGCAAACCAGCCAGCGCAGGCACATGGTCCGAATGATCGAAAGAGCGCTCCGACGAATTGCTGACGGCACGTACGGCATATGCGTTGCCTGCGCCGGTGATATTCCGCGCAAGAGATTGGAGGCGTTGCCGTGGACCGATTGCTGCCTGCGTTGTCAGGAAATAGCTGAACGAGAGATTGAATCCGAACCTTCGCCGCAAGCTTCACGCACGGATATCCCATGGAAACGGGCGGGGTAATTCATTGATCGGTCTGCGGCGATCGCCCTCCAGAGTCTGAGGGAAGGATGGGACTTGAAGCACCGATTTGTTAGTTCTTCCATCCGAGGAAGTTGTCTTATGCGCATCCGGAACTCTTGAAAGGGGGCCAATCATGACGTCGGCGGGAGTGGCCAGGAACCTCAGTCAATTCGATACCAAGACATTCCTTTCGACCATGAACGGCGGTCGGAAGATCGTAGCTTTTCCCAAAAAGAAGACGATCTTTGTTCAGGGCGACTCGTCCGCTGCTGTTTTTTATATACAGAAAGGTAAGGTGAGACTCACCGTTGTGTCGCAGAGCGGGAAGGAAGCCACAATAGGGATTCTGAACCAGGGCGATTTCTTCGGAGAAGGTTGCCTTACAGGGCAGCCTCTCCGCCTGTGCTCCGCAACCGCAATGACCGATTGCTCCGTGATGAAAATCGACAAGAAGTCTATGGTGGAAGTGCTTCACCGGGAACACGCGTTTTCCGATATGTTCGTGGCATATTTGCTGACTCGGAACATCCGATACGAAGCGGATTTGGTCGACCAGCTTTTCAATTCCAGTGAGAAACGACTGGCTCGCCTTCTGCTATTGCTGGCTCGCTTCGGCAAGGATGGAAAGCCCCAAGTTGCTATCCCCAAACTCAGTCAAGAAACTCTGGCGGAGATGGTGGGCACAAGCCGACCGCGGGTTAGCTTTTTCATGAACAGGTTTAGGAAATTGGGCTTCATTGATTATCACGCTGGCAATGCATTGCAAGTTCACAGTTCACTCCTGAACGTTGTGCTCCACGACTAGGACTTCGTTTCGGACAAACGGAACCGACTCTATGAGTCGTCACGGGGCACTTCTCAGAAAGCCGCATATAGGTGTCCAAAATGACAGCCCGATCATAGGAGTTGAAAGCTGACGCGGGGGAGCGATACAGTTTGAATAGCGACACGGGAAATGATGATGCGTTATTGAATGCGGGTCCAAAGGCAAGCACCTGATCTAGCGGAGAGGTCGCTCTGATGACAACTGTGAATACGACAGGCCCTGCAGGATCGAAGCCGCCCTCGTTCGGAATTGGACAGTTCCTGCTTGTAGTCGTGCTGGCAGTCATCCTTCTTCTGCTTGGCCAAGACATGGTGCGTCATCGCTTCTTTCAAGGTGGCCGGGAACACCGGAACGGCTCCATCGGACAGTAGCAGAGACTGAAGAAGGCCTTGGTCGCGGCCCTTGTGAAATCACGGGTGTGTTCTGTGAACAGCACTGCGGCTAAACTGCTAAATCAGAATTTCGCTCTGCAAGCAAATTTAAAGGAGAATCGCGACGATGATTGAAAGACTTAAGGACAGCAGGGGAGCGGCTTTCGGGTTCAAGGTTGTCGGAAGGACTAGCGGCGATGAAGTCAAGGCATTTGAGCCGCAGATTGAATCCCTCATCAAAGAACGGAAAGAGCGGCCGATCGGGATCCTCGCGGATCTTTCGCAGATGGAGGGCGCGGATTGGAAAGCACGTTGGAATGAGATGCGTTTCCTCCAGAAATACACCGACCATATCGCGCGAATGGCGGTGGTCGGCGCGGACAAATGGGAAGAAGTGTTGGCTCTGCTTCTCGCCGGAACCACTGTTCTTCAGGCCGAGACCCGCTATTTCGCAACTTCAGAGATCGCTCCAGCCTGGGACTGGGCCAGATCGAGCAAGAATGCTGATCACATCCCTGTACGAAGGATGTATCTCGGTACAGGTCTCTTTAAGGACTATGTTCCTGAGTACACGGATCTGTAAGACTGCTTCCGAAGATATTTTCGATGTAGTTCTCGCGTCACCCCAGGGAGAGGGGCCGTCAGGCTTAGACGAAACCGTGCGCCGTAACTGCAGAGGCTTACTGAGAGGGCAGGTCCCTCTGCTTCTGTCGTTGTTCAATTTCTTCGTCCGTCAGCCGCGCGTCGTAAATCGATCGCGCATCGACGCTACGCGCTATCAGTGTCGCAATTCCCACGACAAGTAGCATCGGCAAGATGAAAGAGCGATCTCTTCCCGTCAATTCCATCATTAGAACCACGGCGGATATCGGACCCTGAGTTGTAGCTCCGACCACAGCCCCAGCTCCAAGTAATGCAAATATTCCTGGTTGAGCGCCGGGCCAGAAGTGTGACCACAGGAGCCCTAACACGCCGCCGAGCATGGCTCCGAATGTCAGCGATGGCGTGAACATCCCGCCAGGCGCCCCACTGCGCATGCACAAGATCGTCGCGGCCGGTTTCAAAACGAGCAACACGAGCAGTAAAAGAGGCGCGACCTGGCCCGTGAAGGCGAGTTGCGAAATGTCTTTTCCGTTGCCAAGAATTTGCGGAAACCAGATCGAGATGATCCCGAGCGCTCCAATGACGATGATGGGTGCCGTGATCCGTCCCCAACCCTTCGGCCGGTGGCGATCTGCCCAGGTCACCATTCGGACGTAACCAACGGATGCCAGACCTGCGATCGGCCCCATGACCAATGCCCATAAAATGATGGACGCGGAGCTGACGAAGGCCGGGATCACGTAGGTAGGCGCGTTGGGCAGCGCAAACCAGGAGACTCCGGTCGCAATCATCGACGCAAAAAGGGCGGGTAGCACAAAACGGAGGGCCAGCTTTCCGCGCATGACTTCCAGTGCAAAGAGTGCACCGCCCAAGGGAACTCCGTACGCCGCCCCCATTCCAGCACCCGCTCCGCAGGCAACCAACAACCGGCGCTGCTCATCCGACAAACGCCCTTTGTCAGAAAAAAAGTTGGCGAATACCGCGCCAGCTTGTTTCGGAGCACCCTCGCGACCGAGCGATACCCCGAGGCCTACGATAATCACGGAGAGCACAGCGCTTCCTAGCGTCCGGAAGGCCGGCATTCGTCCGGCGTGGAACCAAATTGCAGCAGTTGTATCGATGCCGTTTCCGCTGGAGAGATGCTTGAGAAGAAGTTGCCCGATACCGGTGAGCAAGACGGCAGCGAGAAGCACTACGATGTGCCGCATCGGAGTCGCATGTTGAGCCGCATCAAGGATGTTGGTGGCTGATCCACTCCAAGCTACGTGCTGTACGACTTCTAGGAGCCGAGTTAGCGCTGCCGCTCCAATTCCTGTACCAACTCCCGTAAACAGAACGGCGAGCCAGAAGCGTACGGCGTCCGGAGACTGGAGCGTCGAAGGAATGATGTTGCCAGCTGCCGTTGGCAAGGATCCGGTAGTCAATTTCATGGGCGTCTTCCCTCAGCCGCTATGTTCGTCGGCAGCGAGACTCATCCTTCAATTCGATATCGATGTCACGCCGAGAATCATGCCCAGAGTTTACGACATCATGTGATACTTGGCGGCAGGCGAGCTTCAATGTAGTCGGTGCTTGCGGCCGAACAACCGATTCTGAATCAATTGCTCGGCCACAGTTGCAAGCCCAGAAGACAAAGGACGAGGAGTTGACAGTCACCCTTACCGCAGTTCAGATCGGTAGAAATGGCGGCGCTCGAACAAGGAAACAGGCACTTCAAACACCTGGGTCTCACCTCCTTCGAATGAGAACTCCATGTCGCACCCTGGCACCGTACAGGTGGTACTAAGCCTATCCTTAAAGTGCTAGCGTCTCCAACGGCTTTTCCCTGAGCGACAACCCAAGCCCCACAGCGGTGGCATGTCACACAGGAGTATGGCGCACTCCCGAATTCATTGATGGATAAACGATGGGGCGTCCAGATTGGGACTGTTGATGTGGGGTCAGTAGATCAGACGCTTTGAATGGTTCGCACAAACCTTCGCAAGTCCCTGAAGAAAAAATAAGGAGTGCCGAAATTGGGTCAGGCTAGCTATGGCGGTCTCCTCCGCACGTTCTGCTGAAGATTCGCGCCTTGAGAGCGCAATCCGCAAGGCTGCGCTTTGAAGGCACAGCTTCCAAGGAACTCATTGAGAACAAACTGAGTGGTGGAAGACATTATGGTGCGCGACCCGCCCGCTAGCCCACAAAACTCAGGCTGAATTATTAATCTTTAAGTTGATGAAATGTATGTAACCCATTGAAATGATGGTGGCCAGGGACGGAGTTGAACCTCAGCGATCACCCAAAACCGGCCACTGAGTATCACCTGAAAACCGGCCAACGAGAGTAGCGTCCAGGACATGGAATCCCGCGGAGGCTTGTAGGCTCCGTGGGCATGGCCAATGTCTTGAACGAAGAGAAGAAACAACAAGTCTTAGCTCTGGGACGGCTGGGCTGGTCGCTGCGGCGCATCCAGCAAGCGACCGGAATCCGTCGTGAAACCGCGGGCGCGTACCTGAAAGCGGCGGGGATTGCGGTACGTCCGCCTAGTGGCTGGGGACGGCAGGAACCAAAACCGGCCAACGAAGTGATGACCCGGTTTGGCGTGGAGTCGATAGGCCTAGAAGTAGAAAAATGTTCCACTAAGGCCCACGCATGCTCCGCTGAGGCTCACAAGAAGTCGGAAGAAGCAGCTCGAGTAGCAGCGTAAGACGACTAATCGATCTGAAAAGTCAAGCCGCCCATGTGGACGGCTTTTTCAATTATTAACGGGGCGCAATAATACTTGTCTTGCCCGCGAGTGTCTACTATTGCTCAGACCTGAAGGACGCGAGGATGCGAGCTTGATGCGTTGGAGTTTTGGATCGCAAGGGGTCGCGGGCAACGATCAACATTTTGTGAGTCGCCGCCGACGCCCTACTTGCCGGCGCCTGTGCGCGGCAATATCGCAATCGCCTCGATCTCGACCAACAAATCAGGGCGGCATAGTTTGGCCTGGATGCCCGTCGAAGCCGGCAAAGGACTCAGTCCCTGTTCCTTGTAGAACGAGGTACGCTCTTCATTGAATTCTTTGTAATCACGGTCAATGTCGCGAAGATAGCAGGTAGTGCGGACTATGTCTTTCCAAGTAGCGCCTTCGGCAGCCAGCAGTTCCGTGATGTTCTTGAATGTACGTCGCGTTTGGGCGCGAAGATCGCCAACATGCACAGTCCGGCCTTGTTCGTCGATGCTGGCTGTTCCGGAAATGAGCAGGATTGTAAATCCATTCAGGTCAATGCGCATGCCGCGCGAAAAAGCGCTGCCGTAATCGTAAGCTTCGTTCAGCGTGTTAAGATTAGTAATTGCCCGTTTCACAACCGGCGAGTTGGTCGCTGTCTGCAAGACTTCCTGTAAGGTCATAGAATCCCCTTGGGCTCCCCTTCTTGAATGAATTCCTGTGTGGCGTATGAATCGATTCACCTCACAGACATTTTTGCCGCTTTTTCGACAGCGTACGTCGCCGACGATCAGTCCGGAGATCGCCGCCCCGATCCAGTTTATGTGTCACTTAGCGATCTCCCGTTCAATTTCGTGAGCGTGTTCCCGCATAGCCATATAGGGCCGCAGGTCGCGCATCATCACGCGGAACTGCTCGAAGTTCAATGACTGAATGCCATCGCTCAGCGCTTTGTCCGGCGAGGGATGCACCTCGACCAGCAGGCCGTCGGCGCCAGCAGCAACGGCAGCACGCGACAGCACCGGTACAAGAAGTCGGAGCCCAGCAGCGTGGCTGGGATCGACAATGACGGGAAGACATGAGACGGTTTTCAGTACAGGCACAGCGGCGATGTCGAGCGTGTTTCGCGTGGCTGTCTCGAATGTCCGAATCCCGCGCTCACACAAGATGATGTCGAGATTGCCGTTCATGGCAATGGCTTGCGCCGATTGCAGCAGCTCACGCAATGTGGCCGTGATCCCGCGTTTCAGCAGGACCGGACGTCCACATCTCCCCACGGCTTCCAGCAGCGCGTAGTTTTCCATGCTACGCGCCCCGATCTGCATGATGTCAGCATACTCAGCCACCACATCGACATCTTCCGGCCCCATTACCTCGGTCACGATTGCCAGTCCGGTAGCTTCTCGCGCTTTACGAAGAATCCTCAACCCTTCCACACCTAAACCCTGAAATGAATAGGGTGATGATCGTGGCTTGTAAGCACCCCCGCGAAGGATTCGAGCACCCGCTCTGGAAACAGCTTTCGCTGTCTCAAACACCTGGGACTCGGACTCTACAGCACACGGACCCGCCATAACGACGAGTTCGTCTCCGCCGATTTCGATATCTCCGACTCGAACTACTCTTCGAGCACTTCCCGCCAAAGATGTGACAAGTTCGAGAGATGAGAAATGCCCGTTCCAAGGAGAGCTCATCGGGCATCTCCTCCTATAGGACGTGGGCCCTCGGAGTGTTCTGCAAGAACGGCGCGGAGCGTTACCGGGCTCTGGTTCTGGCCCACTGCATCCCACTGGATTTGGCCGGTGATGCCTTGGTAGGGCGAGAGTTCTCGGACTGCATCGCGGATCTTTGCCCGATTCAAGCCAGAATTGCGGACCGCTTCAACCAACAGCGTCGCGGCATCGAAGCCGTAGGCGGCCGCATAGTCTGGCGGACAATCATAGCGAGCTGAGAAGGTGGCTCGGAAGGTCGCCGGAATATCTCCTAGTACCGGGATCATGACCCCCTCGAGGGGAGTATCAGGAATTGCCCGGCCCAGCAAGGGGCCGGCAAAGAGGGTGCCCGTAAACCCAGCACGCCGGATTGCCTTGATCAGTACATAGCTGTCTGCTGTCCCTGCGAGGACGACAACCGCCTTGGCGTCAGTCTTGAGCAAGCGATCTACAACTCCCCCGACGGACAAGTGGATGTCTTCGAATTCGACGTGAAGAGTGGGCGAGATCCGGTCATGGGTGAAAGCCAGATTCAGTTCTGATAGAAATGCGCGTGAATCGTGGTCGGTTCCTGACAACAGAGCGAATGGTTCCCCGCGTTCCTTGAGTGCCTGACTGATTAGTGGTGCCTGGAGGTTGTCCCCAGGAACAACGGAGAACATCCAGGGGACGTTTGCCATGTGGATGCTTCTGTCCGTAGCAGCGGGGTTGATCAGAGTCACCAGCGCTTTCGTCACCACCTGCTCGGCCAAATGCGTAGTTGACCCATCAATTCCTCCAATGATTGCCCACGCTTTATCGACGTACACGGCACGGATAAGGCTGGCAGCGCCCCCAGCCCATGGATTTTCGGCCCACGCGGGAATGAGCCGGAAGGGGAGTCCTCGGTATCCTCCCTGCTGGTTTGCTTCCTCGATGGCAAGACTTGCACCTTCCCAGATCGAATCGCGTCCCGAATGACCGGAATCTCCCGGGCCAAAATATGCGATCCGCACTTCGCTTAAATCGCCCGGATCCGGATCTTCTCTTCCGGGACCGTTGTAGTTCAGCGGGACGCTCACGCGATCATGATATGGTTTGGGCTGTGCCTCCTGGGCATGGGTGACACTCACCAGACTCAGTAGCGCGACTGCCAAACAAACTGCACGAGCGCCGTTCATGGCACGTTACTCCGCCGGCGCGGATGGCTTCATGGGATCAATTGCGCCAGTCGCACGGTTCACACGATCGCGTGCCGGAATGTATCCACGGGGAACATTCAAGTCCTCCCGTGAGTAGAATCTCCAGCCGCCATTCTGAAACTTGGCAAAAAACACATCCCCGATATCGTCCAGCGCCGCGCCAAAAGGAATATCACCGGTAACGCCAGGCCACGGTTTGAAGCGATAGGCCAAGACGTCGCGGATTTTCGCGCGATTCAATCCCGCAACCTGAATCGCCCAGATCAGCATGTTCATGCCGTCGTAGGCGTGCGCCGCATAGGTGTCCGGCTCGTCATTGAACCGCTTGCGGAACGCTGCGCGAAATGCATCCAGCTTCGGGTCCTGGCGCTCGGGATTCCACGGATATCCGCTAATAACGCCCTCTGCATTCGCGCCTGCGAGTTTCACGAACTCGGGTGAAACGGAACGGTCACTGGTAAAGTAGGGCTGGTTCATGCCCATTTTCCGCATTTGGTTCAGAATCAATGCGCTTTCCTTGGCATCACCCCAATGGATGACCACGTCAAGGTTGGCCTCCTTCATGCGTTGCAATTGCAGCGAAAAATCCTCAGTGCCCACTTTGTACGCCATCTCGATGAGGACGGGGTGCTGGTGCCGCCGCGCAGCATCGTTTACCTTGCGCACTCCAAAGCGGCCATAACGGTTGCTACCGCGGATGATTCCAATCCGTTTGTATTTCATCTTGCCGAGGATATAGTCCATCAGCAGGTAACCCATCTGGCGGTCATCGCCTATGCAGCGCATCACCCAAGGGATATTGGTCTCGATGAAGGTGGGATCGGTATCGCCCGTATTCATCATGACAACTTCAGACTTGAGTGCAACGCGGATGGCAATGTGGCTGTTAGCGCCGTCAATCGTGCCCAAGATGGCCCACACCGGGTCCTTGTATGCCATCTTGATAATTTCGTTTCCCGAAGAACCCCAGAGTCCGTTGTCGTTGCTGATGTCCAACTCGAACGGAATGTGCCGCCGGAAGTATCCGCCTCGCGCGTTCCACTCCTCCATGGCAAGTTTCGCGCCTTCGAGCATCTTGATCCCTAATGCTTCCTCGTGGCTCTTGCCTCCTGTTGCAACGGACACTGTGGACATGATTGGGCCTATGAAACCGATTTTCACTGATTTCAGATCCGGTCCTGGCTCTGGAATGGCGCGGCCGGGTCCCGTGTATTCCATTTGCTTGAGGAAGAACTCCTTGTATGGCTTGATTGCACCGTAAGGCTCGTAGTCGACAGAAGTGTGGGCATAATTCGTGTCTTCCCGCAGACGCAGGTTCGGCACTTCGTAGGGCGAGAGACCGTTGATACGCCGTAGGACTTCCGCCGTGTCGTCGTCAATGAGCGCCCGCAGTTCGGGTGATATGGCTTCATCTGTTGTCTTCACATTGCTGGGTTGTGCAGCAGCAGTTCCGTCGCCACCTTGTTTTGCGGGCGTCGCTTTTGGTTCTTGCGCGCCGACCAGGGAAGCGACTAATAGTGCTGCAAACATGCAAAGCCGCCGGACTTTCATCGTGCACCTCCCTTTGCGGCCGCGACCTTAGCAACCGTCTTCGGACGCTCTTTTAACCCGGGGTAGTAGCTTTCGCCGACGCCCCAGCCAAGGCCCTTCGCGGTCGCCACCCAAACATCATTGCCGTCGATGTCATAGTTAATAATGAAATTGTGGGGAATACTGACGGGTAGATCGACTGTTTCCAGCACGTCGCGGTCGCGCATGATGACAGCCTTGCCGCCGACTCCCTTGGCATCTCGCGTGTAGGTCACCCATGTATTCGTCTTGAAATCGGTGATTGCGCTCGCGCCCTTGTCGGTGGCGAACCAGGCCTCATCTGCGCTGCGGCCCTTGGCGTTGTTTATGAAATCGCTGGCCAGACCGGAATCCTGGTTGTAGTAGCCGCGCCAGTGACGCCCGTCATAACGGCATGCCCCAAAATAAGTCGATATCCAAACGACGTCATCGGCTGGAGAAGCGGAAGTCACGATCACGTGCACAATACCGTCATCGCGATACAGGTCAATTTCCATCTCGCCGTCAGGATCGAGGTAGTCTTTCCAGCGGCCCGTGGCGAGGTCGTATTCGAGCACGCCGCTGCCCCAGACTGCGAGGTAGACTTTGCCCTTACCGACCGCCACGTTGTAGTTCCAGATCTCTTCCATGGGTGAATTCTTCTCGGTGAAGATCGTCCACTCGCCCGTGACGGTGTTGTAACGGCTTGCGCCCGCGGTTGTCGCTGCCCACACGTATTCATCCTGCACTGCCACGCCGTAAACGACGTCATTGACGAGGCCGCTGTTCAACTGGTGCCAGTGGTCAAAGCGTCCGCCACTGAACCGCGCGAGTCCTCCTCCGAACAAACCAAGCCAGACATCACCGGTTTTCTTGTCCACATCAATGGCCGTGATCACACGCCAGGGGAGGCCATCCTTCTCCGTCCAGCTCTTGATTTTGCCCGTGCGCTTGTCGATCATCGCGAGGCCATCCTGGGTGCCGACCCAGACGCGAGGGCCATCGACCTTTACGGCGAAAATGTGATCGTTCGGCAAACCATCTTCGACGGTAAAGTGCTTCCACTTCGTGTACACGTAGGGCAACTTCGGAGGCTCGGCAGCAAAAGTAATCGCGGCCAGCGCCAGCATCAGAATTGCCGTTGTAAGAGTCCTCATCTTCTCGCCTCGCAGCCTTAAAGCGTTTTCAGGTACTCGATTAGATCGTTGAGCTGATCTTTCGTCATGTCGTTGGTGACCCCATGTTTGTCCTCGGGGTTGTAGACAGTCCAAATCTGTTCCAGCGTCGCGGCCATGCCGTTGTGCAGATACGGGGACGAATCGTAGATGTTGTTCAAGTGCGGCACATCGAGGTTGCCGGTACGATCAAACGGCATCTTGGTTCCCACGTCATGCCGCTTCCGATCGGTGTAGTACGGAGGAAAGTGGCAGGTGATGCAGCGATTATTGATTGCGATAAGGCGGCCGTCGTTGGTCATGGTTCGTTCAAAGAACTGTCTCCCACGGCGCTGCGCCGGTGTGAGCGTGGCCCCCAACGGACGATACCAGTTCGGCGGCCGCGGAATCGTTGTGACGTAATAGTCCACCGCCGCCAGTTGCTCCGGCGTAAAAGGCGCCAGACGTGTAAAGAAAACCGCCAAGCGGGCCCCGCATTGCCGCGAGAGGCTCGGATTAGTGCCTTCCCACTTAAAGGGAGCGGTGTCCAGAATGCCCCGAAGAGTACGATTGTCGACCGGCATAATGCCGATGCCGTCGGCCTCGATGTCGTATGTCATCCCGTCCACATGGCCATCGGGATGGCAAGAGTTGCAGGAGTATTGCCTGTGAAAAGTCACAAATGCGTTGTGAAACAACTGCTCGCCCCAGCGCTGTTTGGTTATGGTTTTGGGGCCGCCCAGATCGATTGTTCCCACAGGCTTCATCGTCGCGAGGGCGATGACCCCAATTGTGTCATCGAGCGCATTGGCCACGAAGGCGTACCGGTTGTCCGGAGTCGCGGCGATGCCGCGGGGACTCTTCCCGGTGGGGATGTAGTTGACGATGAACTCACTGGGAAGTCCAAGATGGTTCGGAAGGACGTGCTCCCGCTCGTACTTTGACGAACGGCGAACCAGGGAGAGCAGTTTTGCCACATCCACGACTGCGATGCGGTCCGTGCCCGAACTCGTAACTAGAGCGTACCGGCCGTCAGGTGTGCAGACGACATCGGTGGCGTCGGCAAAGCCCATATCCGATTCATCGAGCAGAACTTCATCCACCGTACCGTCACGCCAGATGACGCCCAGACCGTTGGTGATGGTCCACCCCTGAAGCAGGCGCGTCATGGGAATTGTGCCCTTGGTGCGGTTCAATGTGGCCAAAGCAAATTTGCCGCTGGGATGCCATGCGACACCCATCATCAGGTTCGCGTCCGGAACAACCAGCCGGTCCTCGACGGTGCCCCGGTTCGTCTCGATGGCCGTCACTTCCGACACGAATGGCTGGCGCAGAGGAGCAAACCGGGACTTCATGTTCGTGATCAATATGTGGCCGCCGTCGGGCGACATCGCAAGCGACCAAGGGCCATTGCCCGCGCTCAAGTTCTTGACCCATTTCAGGGTTGCGACATCAATGACGGAAATGTCATTTGACGAAGTATTAAGGACGTAGAGTAGTTTTCCGGCGGGATCGGTGAGCACACCGTGCGGCTCATTCCCAACCTTGATGGCCGCAAGTACCTTGCGCGCCGTTGTATCTATTACTGAAACTGTGTCGTCGAGGCGGTTGGTGACGAACGCACGCCGTCCGTCCGGAGTAAACCCAATTCCCGTGGGATTGCCTCCGACAGGAATTTCGGCGACTTTTTCGCGAGTGGCCGTGTTTACAACAATCACCGTGTCGGACGCCTCGCAGGTGACGTAGAGTTCGTTGCTCTTCGGACGCAGCGCCAGACGCAGCGGAGTCTTGTATCGCGGATCGTGCGCCATTGTCCCGGGCTTCGTCGGATGGGCAATCTTCTTGACGGCTTCGTCGAAATCGAAGCTCTTTCCGTGCGCCTGCTCATGGCAACGCATACAGGTCTCACGAGTGACCGTCTTCAACCCGGCAGCCATGGCGGCTGGCTTGTCGCGCATGACAGCTTCCGCCATGTAATCACTGCCCGCACCGTGACAGCCCTCGCAACCTATGCCTTCATCGGACCTGAATCCAGCCATGCGCGCGCTGCTCGTCGTGGTCGTATGGCACTTCAGGCATTCAGGACTGCTCTGGGGATTATTGATGCCCTTCTCGCGCGCCATCTCTCTTGCTTTGGGAGTACCCAGCACCGCCCAGGCATCGGCATGTGGATCCATCCGCCAAACGCTCCACTGATTGCCCATCTTCGGCCCACGATGACACGTGCCACACGCCATGGCCCCGGCAAATTTCGGGCCCTGTGATTTCCCATCAGCAGGAGTAACTTCTGCGGCAGGGCCGGGNNCGGGTTGCCGGCCAGGGGATGGAGCACGCTTTCCCAGCCCATCTTTATATCAACCGGTGGACGCTTCAGCACTGCGACGTGAGAACCCTTCTCGATGTGACAATTGAGGCAGAAGTCGCGGTCGGGCATCTGGAGGCCAGCCTTCATCGCGGCCTGGCGGTCTTTCATCACCTCAGCGGAGGCATACTCACTTCCCGGTCCATGGCACCCTTCGCACTGAACACCCTCTTCCATATGGAAGGTTTCGTCCTTTTGCCAATCCTCGGTGTCCCATGCGGTACCATGACAGCCGAGACAGATCGCAGAGTCCTGTGGCAGGGTCCGCAATCCGCTCAACTTGGCGATCTCAAGCGAGTCTGGCCGCGCAAGCACGGCATACGCCTGACTGTGCTTGGAATGGAGCCACTTGCTGTACTGATCGCCTATGCTCTGGGCGGAGTGGCATCCCGCGCACACATGCACGCCGACGTACACCGGCTTCTTGGGCGCAGCTTGCACCCCCCTCCACCCAAATGCCAGCAACAAGATGGCCGCGCCAACAAACAGAAGGATCTGCGTGTGTTTCATCGCTTGACTCCACTCGCGCTGGTTTTATGCACGAGCTTTAGAAACTGGTTTGCTTTAACTTTCTCCATCTTCTCGACTGTTCCATCCGGCCAGCGGATCTCCACCGAATCGGCAGCCTGCGCCTTTCCCAAGCCAAAGTGGAGCCGCGGGTCGCCTTGCGACATGTAGCCGCGGGACGGAATGAGATCCTCGACTTGTTTCAGCGATCCAGTCGTCACGGTCACGCGCGCGCCGATTGCGTCCCGCGTGCCGGTTGGAAATTGAAGCTTCGCATCCACGGTAAGCCAGTTGTTCAACTTGTCGCCGCCATCGTTACGAAGCAGAATGGGCCGGTCGTTTAGGTTGGAAATGACGAGATCGACGTTGCCATCGTTGTCAAAATCACCCCACGCGGCGCCGCGGCCAACGTATTTTTCCTTGAAATGCTGACCCGAGCGGTCGGATACATCCTCGAACGTGCCGTCGCCCTTGTTGCGCATCAATGTGTTTTCCTGAACGTATTCATGATGCGCGTCGCCGTGAGTGGTAAAAATATCCAGCCAACCGTCGTTGTCGTAATCGAACATCACCGCGCCCCACCCAGCGTACTGGCCCAATGCTTGCGACAAGCCTGTCACCGCCGTGCGGTCGGAAAAATTGAGCTGCCCATTCAGCCTGTCCTGCACAAAGAGGATGCAGTAGTTCAAGTTCGGAATGAATATGTCGAGCAGTCCGTCGCGATTCACGTCTCCGACCACTGGCCCCATGGACGAGACACCCTGGCCGTTCTCTCCGTATGCGATGCCATACTCGGGGGCCTTCTCAATGAACGTCCCCTTGCCAGTGTTCTCGAAGTAGTTGTTCTCCATCGCATCATTGGTCTCGAAGATGTCAAGCAGCCCAACATTGCGGAAGTCTGAGACGGTTGCGCTCATCGCGCGGCCTGGCTTGAAGACCCCCGCCTCCTTGGTCACTTCGGTAAATGTGCCGTCCCCGTTGTTGCGATAAAGTGCGCTGGGCTCAGGGCTGTAGCTCAGAGGGCCGGGATATCCAGCCGCCGGATAGAAATCGCGGAATTTGCCATCGTCGTATTGCAGGTAATTGGAGACGAAAACGTCAAGATAACCATCATTGTTGTAGTCGAACCAAGTCGCAGACAAACTCCAGCGCGGGTCGTCGAGACCGGACTTCTTTGAAACGTCAGTAAAGGTACCGTCACCGTTGTTGTGGTAAAGAATGTTCCGGCCGTAGGTGAGGACGTAAAGATCGATGTGGCCGTCGTTGTCATAGTCGGCAGCCGAGCAGCCAGAGCTGAAGACGCCGTTCCCGCCGACGCCTGCCTTTTCCGTAACATCTGTGAACGTGCCATTGCCGTTGTTGTGGTATAGCTTGTTCGACAACTTGCCTCGGAGGTCGCGGCCTTCATTGCTGGAGACGTTTTGCGTCCAAGTCCCAGTAACAAAGTAGATGTCCATCAGTCCGTCACCGTCGTAGTCGAAGACGCATACGCCGCCGCCGGTCCCCTCGACGATATTGTCAAGGTGATGGTCGCCGTAGCTGTGCTTAAACGTGATGCCAGCTTCCTTGGTAATGTCGGTAAAAGTTGGGAGCTTCTGCGGTGGGCCGCCAGAAGCGAAGGCCACACCGATTACCGATCCGATAAGCAGAATTACAACCCAGGTTTTCATTGCCGCCCTCCCGATGCCGTCACCGACTCGCTGACATGGTGTGAAGGCAACAGATTGAACTGTGCCCCGAGGTCGATCCACTCGACGATCGTTCGCTTCTCTTCTTCCGTCAGCGGCTGAGATCCCGCTGGCGGCATGGACTTGACGGGCTCGGCTGCGACATGATCCCAGGGCCGTGAGGTATTCCGTCCGATAATGGCCCAGACCAACCGACTGGTGCGGGCACGACCCGGATTGACATACTTGCCGTGGCCGCTCGATGCTTCGGCCCAAGCCAGAAGCCGCTCATAAGCCGTCGTGAATCCGCTGGAAGTCGCCTCGCTGCTGAGTTTAGGTTCCACGGCGCCGCCGTGACACATGCTGTTCGCACACTTTGTGGCCAAGATGGGCATCACATCACGACGGAAGACCACAGTGCGACGGCGCTCAGGAGGTAGTGTAAGCTGCGAGGCTTGGTGGCTGAGCGCCTTGGCGAACACGTTTTCCGGCGTGAGTTCGTTGTCCTCGTGGCAGCCGATGCAACCCCGATTTTCCTTGTTCTTCGTCCATATCCATGCGCTCGTGCGAAGCGCCGTCCCGTTGTCATCGACGATCTGCACCTGGACGGGCACGTTGGGGGGGACGAGCAGGTGGAAAGAGCCGTCCTCGTCCAACTCCACGTCCCCTAACAAACGCTTCTGAATCATTCCCGAAAGGCTGTCGCCGGTCGCTCCTGGCACTGCCCGACCCGAACCCAAAACACGGCTGACGTAATCGCGGGAATCCGTCCCCATGCGCGGCAGCCCTTCAATCACGCGCACCCGTTTCGCGGTTCCCGGAGGCATCCATTCCGGTTTGAGGTCGTTTTCGTGGACTGTGAGGCAGTAGAGCTTCGACCAGTTCTGATCATCCTCTACCACTGAAGAGTGGCCGTCCGGCTCGGGCCGGGGGGCAAGCACCACCGACTGAATGTTATGGAACGCCGGATCGGCGTACACGAGCGTGCGGCGGCCAGTGTTCAAGTCGAGCCGGTAGATCGCATGCGTGTCATTTCCGCCAACGGACCTCCTCGAAACGAGAATGGAACCATCCGGCAGCGCAGATGGCGAGTGGAACAAACCGTCGGACGGCGTCGTGAGTGCCTTATAAGAATGCAGGTTCCGCCGCAGACTTAGGATCGCGAGATTACCCGAGCCATCCCACGGCACTCTGTCGGACTCGACAAACACCACCATGCGCTTTGGCGTCGTACAGGCCATATGCTTAATCCGTCGGCCTTGAATTCCGGAAAACGCAGCGTAGTCGGTACCGTCCAGGTTGATGCCGAAAAGATCGATGCGGCCTTGATTCCCGCGCTCCATATGACTACGTTGCCAGTTGGAAAAGACAATGCGACCGTCTTGCATCTGGTAAGGTGCGTAGCTGCTTGACACGGCGTATGTAAGCCGTCGGAGGCCGGAACCGTCGAACCTTACCGAATAGAGGTTGCTTGCCGGAAGCGGGCCATACTCGTTCGCCTCTCCCGATGCATCGCTCACGAATGTGACCTGATACGAAGGCTCCGAGTCATTGAGGTAGAAAAGCGCGGACTGATACATCGGGGTGCGGCAGTTAGCTATTTCACGGGTGATTTGGCGCAAACCCGACCCATCCGTATTCATCTCGTAAATGTTCCAGCTATCCGTCGCCGATTTCTTCCCAGCGAAAAGAATTCGTTTGCCATCAAACGAGATCGCGGGATCGGCTGCGCTGTCGAAGCCAGAGGTCAGTACTCGTATGTTTCCCGCCTTGGGCAAAAGAACCAACCGTCCGCCCTCACCGAACTGGGCAGGAAGCATGCCCCCAGCAAGTGGCTTAGCGTCCCTGACGCGTGCCGCCGGAATCTGTGTAAAGACAATTCCTTCATACCCGGGTGCATATGCCGAGATGTCATAGTTGATAGTTGCCCGTTCCGCCGCATGTACATGGGCCGGAGTGCGGGTGGGCCCCTGCAGCCCAAAGCTGGCTACAAAGACTGCTGTGACCGCGATGGGAACCACCGACCGCCACCGGCTCACGGACAACATCCGCATAGACCACAGCCTCCTACAGACACCACTAGTTACCTGCTCTTATATGTAAATTGCATTTATAACAGATCATCTGTCAAGCCAGAAATACGTGCACGCCCTGAGACCAGCCAGCATACTCAGCCGGAGATTTCAAAACGGTGACCGAGATCATGGGACACTGTGATATCCGAGGTGGATTCGGCAGAGCAGGGCGTGGAGCCTGGGGAAAGTCGCGCCGCCGATAATACAAATCTACTAGAGTATCCATGGGCCGTGCGGGATGAGTGTCCAGTTCGGCGGGCGGCCCGGGAGAAGATTCCTGCACAAATGCTCAGCGGGAGTTTGCCCTTCGGCGGCGATGCCCGGCTTCGACCGTGGCTGGTTCCCTTCTTCCATTGGATGGTTTCCCGTTTATCCGATTGACCCTTCGCACAAATCGCCCCATCGATTTTGACAGGTTACCGAGCACCTGGCCCCATTCTTGAAGGTGCTGCTCTCCGTCTTTGGTCAACAGATAGAGCCGCTTCGCAGGTCCGGCACCGTGAGTGTCCCACTGCGAACTCACATAGCCATGGTCTTCCAGACGCCGGAGTGTCCGGTAAAGTGCCGCAACCTCAATTTCTGCGTCGGTCAGTGCGTTCTCTGCAAGGTCGGCTGCCAAGCTGTAGCCGTAAGACTGGCCTTTCTCTTTGAGCAGGAAGAGCACTACCGGCTCCACAAATCGGTAAATGTTCCCCATCGCACAAGTGCAAGGGTGGTCTTTGCCATGACGTGGGCAGGTCTCGCGTCGCATGATTGTCCTCCGAAAGCGGTCAACCCCGATCAGGGGTTAGCATAGCACTTTGTTATAAACGTTAATTACACTTACATGTGAATAGCATAAATATACTAGATACTCGAACACGAGTTTGGTCTATCGTGCGGCAAAGGCAGGCCCCAAATGGGGCGAGGTCGCAATGCTGGTACGGATGGCAGAGCACCGGGAGTGCTCCGGTGAAAAACCGTTTCACAATGTAGCGACCAGGCGAAATGAGCGCACAACGGTGCCGTTTTCGAGGTCAAGAAGGAAATTCCGGTTTAGATCGGCTAGGTTCCGGGTGCCGTCGCGGGATTGAAGTCGTGGGACTGAATTGCGACATAGCGGAGGGAGGAACTTGAAAAATCGTAACGGCTTTGTTCGAGCAGGCCTGATCATGGTCAGTGCATTTCTTTTGATGGGGCTCTCGGCTTGTAACCGCAACAGCAGCGGCGGCGACGTCATGGCCTNNCATTCTGAATGAGCTGGTCGAGATGGAAATCCTGATGCAGCGCGCGGAGAAACTCGGGCTGCTGGCGACGGACGAAGAAGTGGACCGCAAGCTGAACGAAATCAAGTCGCCCTACACCGCTGAAGAGTTTAACAAGCGCCTGCAGGACAAAAAGATAACAGTGGATGACTTCAAGCGCGATCTGCGGCGCTCGCTGACCCGCGAAAAGGTATTGAACAAAGAAATCACCTCGCACATTAACATCACCGACCAGGACGTTTCCGGCTACTACAACGAGCACAAGACCGAGTTCAACCTGATCGAAGCGCAGTATCATTTGGCCAAGATCGTGGTTTCTGGAGCGGGCAACGCCCAGGTGCACAACCTGCAGAACAGCAAGGCGCAGAACGATGCCGATGCGCGCAAGAAAATCGAGATGATCGCCAACCGGCTCGATAGTGGTGACGACTTCGCTACGCTGGCCATGAATTATTCCGAGGACCCGGATACCAGCAATAACGGCGGCGATTTGGGAATGGCGCCAGAATCCCAGCTCACGAAGAACCCCGATCCGACGACTCGCGAAGTGGCCGCGGCGGTGATGAAGCTCAAACCGGGCCAATATTCGCCCGTGATCCCGCTGCTCAACCCGACCAATCATCAGCCCTTCGCTTACATCATCCTGGAACTGATTTCGAAGGAACCGGCGGGCCAGAGGGACTTGAACGATCCGCGGGTGCAGCAGGCCATTCGCCAGCAATTGCGCGATCGCCGCGAGCAGCTATTGAAAGCGGCGTACTACGAGAGCCTCCGCGATGACGCCAAAGTCACGAATTACTATGCGGAAGAAGTGCTGAAGAATCTGGGAACAACGAAGTAGCGCGGCCCTCGGCGGCTAAGGCCATTCCTTCCTCCTGCAGAAACGGGGCTTGCCCCGTCTCCTCCGCCGTCCATAGATGTGCGGCGAGCCGCGTCTCTGCAGGAAAATACATCATTACCCTTCCGGCTTCTTTGTCGAAACTTTGTTCACCAAGTGGGGGATTGGCTATGAAATGAACCGTTCTTCCCTGCCTCGACGGTCGTCCCCACTGTGGGCAACTGTTCTTATCTCACCGGGTGCACAGGCACTCCATCGCCATCGCGTCTTCTCAATTAGTTTGGAGCTCTGCTTCCAACACTAATCGTGCCACTCATGGTGGTGGCCATGATGCCAGTGGCCACCATGCTGATGATGACCATCGTGACAGCAACACCTCTGAGAGCCTCCGCACCTGGACAGTTGCAGTGCGTGATCTCCTTCGCGGATGCTTTGCGCTACCAGCAATAAGTTCCTTGCCCGGACTGCGTCGTCAGACCTTCTACATCGATCCTGTCGCTGATCCCACGTTCTTTACCGACAGGCACATATTCCCGGTTCCGAGTACATCGGCCCTGCTTCCAGCGAGAGGGCCGGCCAGATAATTAGAGACGTAGCTACCATTGCTCCGGAGTCCCACAGGTGGCCGACTGCCAGCCCCCGGTCAAGGCGTGACCTCCGGGCATTGCGCTGCTTCGCCAGTTTGAGGTCCCGACCGGTCGATTACCGAGACAAATTGCTCAATGCCGACCTCGGAATCGGTTTTGGATGTCTCCCGTTCGCGGGCTTGCTGGAACAACTGCATCTCCCTCGACGCCAGTTCCCCTCGGCCTGAGCGCCGGTACGCGCCCGCTAAACGGTAGTGCGCTTCATTGATATCCGGAGCCAGTCGAATTGTCGCCTCATATTCGCGCGCGCCGCCCTCGTAGTCACCGCGACCCTCATATAGAACCCCGAGTTGAATATGGGCCCTAGCAAGGCCCGGATCGAGCGCGATTGCCCGCTTCAGCAATGCCTCGATGCTGACGATGTTGACGGCAGCGTCTGCGTCACGCCCGTTTAGAAGGCTGACGGCATAAAAGTACGAGGCTTCCGCGTTGCCGGGCGTAAGATCCAGAAAGCGCTTAAAACTATTGCTAACTCTTGCGCTCTCCGCCCGGGAGATCCCAGAAGCGTTTGCCAGGAACGAATAGGGTCGCGGATCTGAAGGGCTCAGATCCGAGGCCTGTAAGAAAAAGAGTAGCGCCTCTGACGTGTGCCCTTGTAAGAACTCCGCTGTTCCAGCACCGATCAGCAGCTTGATCGACCGCGGATGCTGTTTCAGTCCCGACTCAAAGGCTCTGGCGGCATCCGGGGGCAATCCCGCCAGAATCAGTTCGTAACCCACGCCGAAGAGGTCCTCCTCGCCATGCTCGTCCTGGGCCGCGAGCTGATACTGCTGGCACGCGTGCGCAAACATTCCGGAGCCTTCGTCAGCGCGAGCCAGGAGCCGGTGCGTCTCAGGTGTAGGCTGTTTTCCCAGCAGCGTCTCTAGCAACTCGCGGGCGGAATCGAATTGTCCGTTCTTCATCCACGCAACCGCCAGATCACTGGAAGTAAGGTCGTCGGCGCGATCAATTTCCCGAGCTCGTTGGAAAAAAGGAATGGCCCTGACCGCTTGATTGTGGGCAGCATAAAACTCGCCAAGCCGTCGATTCGCTTCTCCCTGATCCGGGTTCGCTGCGACCGCCTTTCTTAATTCCGGCTCGAGACCGCAAGGCCAGTCCTTTGTGGCGAATGCGCCATACCCGTTACCGGCGCGCTTGATATTCGCGATTCCCTCAATCAGACCCGACGCGGCAGCTGCGCTTGCGGGAGCGGACATTCCGCCTGCGGAAATCAGAGCGCGGACGCCCGCAGCCTCGAACTTAATCGGAGGCCGGGATTCCGGCGTTGTCGTTGTCTTGGGCTCAGCCGCGGACGACAGTGGCGTCAGCTTGAAATCGACCGCAGGGGAGGCCGACTCAGCAAAAGATTCGATTGCCTCGGGTGCTGTTGCAACAAATCCACTCATCTCCGCCGCAACGTGATACTTGCCAGGGTGGAGTCCCGCGAAGCGATACAGCCCTTCCCTACTGCTTATCGTCTGCTTTGTGATCGCAGGAGGTTGATCGCTAGTAAGGGTAACCTTGGCGCCCTCGACCGGCTTGCTTTGCACATCTCGCACGGTTCCTGAGATGATGCTGACTTCATCGCTGGCTGCGCAAAACGCTGCCAGGACGGGCAAGGCAACCAAACACGAAGCAATGACACGCAGCATTCTCATTTTGGATCCGATCTTCTCCAATGCACTGTGTATTCCCTCGTCGTCAGGGTGCCGTACCAGCAACTCCTCGAGCGGTTCCCGCGCTTTCTCAGACTGGCCTGCGCCGCTGTAAATAATGGCGGAGGCGATATAGGACCGGCCGAAGTCCGGAGAAAACCACCGGCACTCCTCGAAGCGGGCAACTGCCTCATGGGCAAGCCCATGCGCATCGGCACCGCGCCAAGCAGGATCGACCGTCCAGAACGGCGGGGCCAATGCCGTGTGTCGTTGTGGCTATGTGCATCTAGATGTATGCTACACCTGTGCCAAAGCCCTGTCGCGGATGCAGATGATTAAAACCCAGCAGCAGATTGACAACAAGCTTTCGCCTGCGACCAGTATGTCATCACGAAATCTGGATTCAAGTGGGATCAAAGCCCGCTTGCCTGCCCTGTAGACAAGGAAGTCAGACCAACATTGCGTACAGCCCGGAAACAATCGAGGATGAGACGTCCGATGATGAATGCCCGACGCTTAAGCGTCACGACAATTAAATCGGTGCCTCGACAGAGATAGGGGGTTCGCTTGTTCGCCACCGCGAGCCCGGAGATTGAGACATGCAAACGGCGAGAAAAATGAAAATTCTGATAGCTGACTGTTATGTGGAGGTTCTTTTCGCGCTGGGGAGGACGTTGGAAGACGCGGGATTCGACACCACCACTGCATGGACCGGTCGTGACGCTCTGGGTCTTATCGAGTCGCAGGCTTTTGATCTCGTGCTGGTTAATAAATATTTGCCAGGCACCGAATGCGAGGACATTTTGAAAACGCTGCAGCAGACTGGGGCAAGCATACCGTGCATTGTCATGCAGCCGAGCACACCAGAATCAGCTGAAGTTGACGCTCTCCGCGCTGCGGGTGCCTGCGACGTTGTTTGCAAGTATGCCTATTACCAGATCGTCGAACTTGTAACCATTAGGCTTGGTCGGGGCAAGACGGCCGCCGCTCAGGTAGCCTAGGAATGACCATCTTCAAGAATTGGAAGTCACGATCGCTGACAAGGAAGCCCCCTGCTCGCGAGAGAGATCACAAAGGATGGGAAGACCCTGGTCTTGCGGAATGCTCAGGGCACCCCGGAGTGGTCCCACGTTCGACGCCGTAGCAACGGATGCCTGCGTCAGTAAGACCCTGCGTCAGTAAGACTAAGAGGAGCACCCGCCCGACGCAGGAGTTATCCGACTCCCCCTGCAACAGTGTCGACACGGTCGAGTTCGAAACTTTCGCCAGGTTGATTCCCACGTTCGCGCAAGTGGTTGCATTGTCCCCCAGACAACTGAGGGACAAGATTACGGGGTGTGCTTCCCTGAGCTACGGACCAAGCTGGTCCTCCTCAGCAAGCAAGCTCTCGGCACCGATCTTCAAGTCAGGGACTTGTCGGAAGACACCCGTTGGACAAATCGGGTCATCGAACCGGCAACCTTCGTCAGAACTTGCCCCCATTCCCTAAGGTGTGCTTGGCCGTCTTTCGTAAGGGTATATACCCTGCGCGCAGGTCCCGGCTCTTCCATATCCCAATCCGAAGTTACGTAACCGTTCTTCTCCAAGCGCCGGAGCGTGCGGTACAGAACTGCCTTCTCGATTTCTGCGTCAGTGAAGGCATACTGAGCTACGCTTGTCGTCAGATCGTAACCGTACGAACGGCCCTTCTCCCTGATTATCAGTAGCAATACAGGCTCTATGAACCGATAGAGATGTCCCATAGCGCACGTACAGGGGTAGTCGTGCCGGGAACACATGTTCTTCAGCTTTCGTTTCGTGGCAGTCTTAGGCAACTGTATTTTCTCCACTCGTAATGATTGCTCAATGGCTGCAACCATGGCCTGAGTGATTGCAATGGTTGGCGCCTGTTTCCAGTCTAGCGTTCATGAAGTCGGTGACCAACACTTCCGGATCTATGGCCAATACGCCGGTCAGCACCTGCATCGAACTGGCCGCGAGCAGATCTCGTGCGTGCGCGCCCATTCCCGATGCAATCACCACATTGACACCGTGCTCTGCGAGCCACTTGGGAAGCAGACCAGGAATATGCTCAGGGGCCGCCTCTACTTTCTTATACAGGACTCTCTTCTGCTCCAAGTCCGCATCGACAAACAGGAACTCCTCAGAATGCCCAAAATGCTGAGACAGTCGGCCTCCGGATAGTGGGATTGCAATTCGCATCAGTCTTCCTCCCTGGCAGTTCGAGATATTGAATCTATCTGCATATAGGTGTATCCTACACCCATTTAAAAGAACAAAGGAAGAGGTTCCCTCGGGAGCCCGATCCAGGGAGGAATCATGAATGCCCAGGTAAATACGCTCCTGTTGCTCCTACTCCCCCTTCTTGCCCCTTTCGTTCAGTCTCAGACGCAGAACAGCACGACAGTTTTGAAGGGGACCGTCAGTGAAACAACTTTCCTATCCAACAATGACCTCCATGTCTGGCTGCAAAGTGACCGAGCCGGATCTGAAGTTTGTTTAGGCCCGGCGCGATTCCTTGACGATCAAGGTTTTCTCCCTGAGGTAGGCGACAGCATCGAGGTTACTGGCACCCGCGTCGGCAACGGATCCTTGCTGGTGGCCAATTCCCTGCAAATGGGAGGCAGGATTTTGACGCTACACCGGGCCTCGGCAACGCAAGGCTGTCCGGATTGCGGACACAACTGCGGCCACCACGACTGCGGCGGCTACCATCACGGCTGCAATCATGATCATCACGGACATTGTTGTGACCATGAATGAGCATCAGCACCCAAGGTCAAAACTACACCCAGCGTTCATGGCTCTGCTGATTGCATGCATGATGGTAGGGCTCTGTACGACAGCCGGCTTGGCGGAGTCGAGCGACTTGGACGCATTCGCCAAGTGCGTGGCGGAGAAAAAAACGACCATGTACGGCAGTTTTCTCTGTTCTCATTGTGATGATCAGAAAAAACTTTTCGGCCCCTCATTCAGGTACATTCCTTACGTAGAGTGCTCTGTGCGTGGCAGTCGCCAGATGAGTTTCCCTTGTATTGCCGCACAGATTCATTACACGCCTACGTGGATCTTCGCAGACGACGAACGGCGCACCGGTGTTCAGCCCTTGAAGGATTTGAGCACAAAGACGGGGTGCCCGCTCCCATGAAGAGGAACGGAATCCGCTATCTGTCATTCGGATGCTGCACGATCGGGGCAGTCTTGTCGGGCCTCTCGCTTCATAGTCACTACGGCACCTCCGCCACGGAGTATTGCGACTTAAACACCATGTTCAACTGCGACTTGGTCAACCGGAGTGTCTATTCTCAGTTCTTTGGCGTGCCGGTCGCCTTGATCGGGCTGCTTGGGTATTTCTTGCTTTTCGCTTTGACTGCACACGATAGCCGATTCGTGACGGTACTTCGCCTCGCAGCCTCGACTGTCGGACTCGCATTTGCACTGTACCTTGCTTACATTGAGACGTCGATACTTGCGGTCTGGTGTCTGCTTTGCATCGGGTCCTTGATAATGATCTCTGCAATTACGGTGTTGACTGGAATTGCACTGTGGCAGACCTGGAAAACGGAGCCTGAAACTAATGCATGAAGATGACTCAGCGCGGGAACAGCCTGCGAAGACCAGCGCTCGGCCTCCGTCACAGTCTGACTACGATATCGGTGCGCTGGCAGCAAAAGGGCAAAGTAAGACCTCTCCCCTGCCGTTTTCCCGCCGTCATGCACCACTCAATCCAAATTGCGTAGTCTGCGGAGTAGATAACCAAAAGGGACTGCAACTCGAGTTCCAGGGGGACCCGGATGGAGTCGACGCGGCGTGGGTCCCCACAGAAGAGTGGGAAAGTTTTCGGGGCACCGTTCATGGTGGCATCATCACAACGGTTTTGGACGAGGCCATGTCGAAGGCGGTCATCGCCTGTAATTGGGAAGCTCTCACTGTCGATCTGAGGGTCCGGTTTCGTGGCCGAGTGGCACCGGGAGAAAAACTTCGCGTGCACGGTTGGGTGGTTGAGAAGCAGAGGAGGAGAATTCTGACGGAGGCGAGTCTTGTGACCGGTACTGGCGTCGAACGCGCGCATGCTTGGGCGACATTTTTGGTGCCGCGGGGCTAGCCTGCCTGGTCTCTTTAGGAGGCGTTGCACATGCACGAACATTGGAAGGCAGAACGAACGCTCACAACGCGTCTGCTGACTAGCCTTTGCCTCAATGCCGCAATTGCTCTCGCGGAGATCATTGCAGGAGTATTTTCAGGCAGTGTTGCACTGATCGCGGACGCGACACATAACCTCGGTGATGTATTCGCGCTGGCGCTTTCATTCCTCGCCCGCACTCTCAGTTCGCGTCCGCCGAGCTTTCGCCATACCTACGGTCTGAAGCGCTTCGAGGTACTGGCGGCTTTCTTGAACGCGGTTGTGCTGATCGTGGTCGCAGTATTCATCGTCAAGTACGCGTTATCTAGACTATTTCATCCCGAGCCCGTCCAAGCGGGCGTCACGGCACTTGTCGCCAGTATAGCGCTCGTGGCAAACGGCGCTTCTGTCCTGCTCCTCCGTCACCATGACCCTCATGATCTGAATGTTCGGAGTGCGTTCTTTCACCTTCTTCAGGACGTGCTTTCGTCCCTGATTGTTCTTACCTCGGCCGCCCTAGCGAGGACCCACTTCGGATCGCGTCTCGATCCCATTGCCGCAATGATCATCGGCGTTGCGGTGCTGATCGGGGCGTTCTCGATCATCAGACAGACTTTCGGAACTTTGCTCGAAGGGGTACCAGACGGAATCCGGGTGCAATCCGTCGTCGAATCTGTGGAACAGAGGTTCAGCGCAGTTGCCATGCACCATGTACATGTGTGGCAGGTCGGCCCCAGCCAACGTGCCCTGACGGCTCATCTTTTGGTCCGCAATATGGAGGTCGCTCAGGCCGAGGTCCTATGCAACAACATACGTTCACACCTCAAAGAGAAATGGGACATTCAGCACGTCACGCTCGAACCAGAAGTCAGAGGTTGTGGGTCGGAAACGGTGCTCGGCACCTGGAACCCGGTTCTTGATGATGACGATTAGATCGAAGCAGCAGATAAGCACTACGGAACTCGAATTGAATGGAGGCTAGAATGCTTTACAGAATACTTACAGTCCTATTTGTCTGCGCAGCGCTCGCGGCAAGCGCAACATCCACCAGTCAAGCGGCGGCATCCGGGTCGGCAAACATGCTTGTCCAAACAAACTGGCTTGCCGCCCACCTTACGGACAAGAACCTGGTAATCCTGCATGTGGGAGCTGACCGGAACTCCTACGATGCCGCACATATCCCAGGAGCGCGTTTCCTCGCGTTGAGCGAGATTGCAGTATCTCGCAACGGTATTCCCAATGAGTTGCCGCCTTTAGACGATTTGATAAACACGTTCGAGCGACTGGGTGTTGGGGACCATTCACGTGTCGTGCTTTATGGAGATATGCTCGGCTTGTTTGCAACTCGGGCGTACTTTACACTCGACTACCTTGGCCACGGAAGCAGCACCGCTTTACTCGACGGCGGACTGGAGAAGTGGTCCAGAGAATTCGGCGCTGTGAGGACCATTCCAGCCGTCGTCACTACGGCCAAACTTACGGTTCATCCTCACCCAGAACTCATCATCGAACTGCCTGCGCTGAGACCGATCGTTTCTAACCACACAGCTGTGCTGATCGATGCCCGCCCCCCCGCAGACTATGCAGGTGCAGCCTCTGGCAGTGGCATCCCGCGCGGCGGCCACATCCCAGGAGCCAAAAACGTGTTTTGGGCGGGAACCCTGGTCAGCCGGGAGAATCCCGTCTTTAGGCCGGCCGCAGAGATTCGCGCAAAATATATAGCCGCTGGCGCAAAACCCGGCGTCAGAGTGATCGTGTACTGCCAGACGGGCATTCAGGCTGCACACGACTATTTCACTCTCAAGCTTACCGGATTCCGTCCTGTGCTCTACGATGCGTCATTTTTCGATTGGAGCAATACCTTCGGTACCCCGATCGAAACGGGAGCCGGAGGACAAAACTAGTGAGCAGTCGTCGCTGTCAAGGGAGAACAAACCGAAGTCATCGGTTCGAAGGTCAAGATGGGGGCGCAAGTTTTTTAATAGCGTGCGAGAAATCACAAACGCCGGCAAGACTCTGGTCCTGGGGAATGCCCAAAGCGTTTTTTGTGGTCTAGACGAAAGCGTCAAGCGAACTGAGGTGAACCAAAGGGAGCATCTGGGAGGATGATCCCTCGGTTTCTGTAACCACCTTATTCTTTGTGTTGGGAATCACTGTAACAAGCCTCCCTTTATGCATTCTTCCCTACAACAGCGGAGAGGCCAGTCCTTGCCGTTCAACTGTCATTGGCTCGAAAAACCGTGATTCAGCGGAAAGGTTGTTTATGACAAAATTACGCGTACTTACCGTCGGTGGAGTGGCTGGGGGCGCTTCGTGCGCAGTTCGGGTTCGTCGCCTGGATGAAGTGCCAATCTCCGCGCCAGAGCCGAGCTCATGCACGAGATCGCAGCTATTGTACAAAAAAACAAATGGACACAAGCCGAGGCGGCTACGCGATATGGATTGAACAATTGGAACGATTCGCGGAGACTACGATGCAGCGTTTAGCCGTAACTCCGGAACGCAGTATTCTATTTGGTCGAGAGAGCGGAGAGCCATACCGNNAAAACCATTAATCGTAGTGATTGTCTTGCTCAGGCCCTTACCTACTACGACCTGAGAACCAAGTGCTTCCAATCCGGCCTTTCGCGATGGCCTATTTCTTCGCCGCCAATGGACAGGTGCTCAGTCCCACCAAACGGTAAAGCGGGCAAACCCGGAACGCTGCGGTTGCCAGGGGTACGACGCCGATAAGGCCTAGCCACCGAGCATTTCCGTTCAGTACGAAAAGGAGGCCCAACAGAGCCAGCCCAACGACCACGCGCACAACCCGATCCGCGCTACCAACATTTGCTTCCATAATTCCTCCCGAACTAAGTCCGCCGATACTGCTCGGCAGTCGTACTCACACCATCCTCACAGGTCTAGGTCCCTGCAATCGTCACTATCAGATCGAAAACATTGTGAGGCGTCACCTCCAGAACTCGGATTGAAGTGGGCAGTTGCTATTCGATTCCGGCAAGAGCCTGCGTGACTGTCCTCACCCAGAGAGGTGGATCGTCTGCCCGGCAGTTGTAATCGACGGCGTTAAAGTCGTCGTCGCAACTTCGCAGGAGTGCCACCAGCGGAACGCCCGGCACGGCCTGCCGGAAGTAATTGATAAGGCCTTGGCGTTCTTGCCGAGAGGCGCCATGCCCGATCACGATGACTCCAGGCGATCGATTCGAGAGATCAAGATTCCGTGCAGCATGCGAACCCACGACAGAAATCACTGGGTGCCCGAGCGATTCGAGAATCTCTTGGCGAATCGACAATAGACTGAGTCGATATTCGACTTGGACGATGGATGTCATTGGTTTCGTCGAATCG
>PMMJ01000384.1 GCA_003162255.1 Acidobacteriaceae bacterium
GGCTGGTAGTAGTCGTAGTAGGAGACGAAGTACTCGACGGCGTTGTTGGGGAAGAAGCTTTTGAATTCGTGGTAGAGCTGGGCAGCCAGGGTCTTGTTGTGCGCCATGACCAGGGCCGGCCGGTTTGCGGCCTCGATCACCTTGGCGGCAGTATAGGTCTTGCCCGATCCGGTGACCCCGAGCAGCACCTGATGCTGCTCGCGATCGAATACGCCGCGGGTGAGGGCTTCGATGGCTTGTGCCTGGTCGCCCTGGGGTTTGTAGCTGCTTACCAGCTTGAAGTCCACAGCCCATTATAAGGGGAGGGGTGAAGGGTTGCCGGGGATGTACTTCTGTGTAAATGCTGCTTTGGGGGGTCGGCATATCGGAATTTTGTACTAAGCGATTCACCCTAGATTGTGAGCAAAACAGCTCAGTTTCGCTGCGTGGAACATCCATGCCATGACCGTCGTAACCGCGATTTTAGCGGCGAAAAAAAACCGCAAGCGGAGTTTTTACAGTTAGTTAACTTCGGGAGCCCGATTTGGCCGCGTAAATGCACCGATAAAGCCCAAAGACCCGAATCCAGATGTGCCGCGGGGGCATGGTTTCAGCGCCACTTACGGCTCCAGCGTCGCATCGGTGAGGTGAAGTGTTTATGGAAGAAAAGTTTGACCAAGTGGGGCCCCGGGACCGGCAAGTCATCGATCTGCTTCTCCAGGGCTGTGACAACTCAGAAATCGCTCGGGATCTGAACATTGCCGAGCGCACCGTGAAAGCGCATTTCAACCGGCTGTTTCTGCGTTTCGGAATCAAGGGTGGCATCAAGCGGGTTAAGCTCGCGACTTTACTTTATCGGAGGCAATTATGGAAAGAGAGACAGCAACCCCCCGCGGGCCCAGCGAACGAGAACAGCTCATCATTCAACGCGTAGCCGAGGGCTGCAAGAATCGGGAGATCGCCCACTCGCTTGGCACCACCGAGCATGTAGTGAAGAATTATCTGCGCCTGATCTACGACAAGCTGGGATTGTGGAACCGCGTCGAGCTGGCGCTCTGGTACGAAGCGCGTCGGCACGAGCAGGCTTATAACGCCTAGTTTCGTTCGGGCCATTTTCCTCAGCCCGAATCCCGCTCATTGCCCGGCATCCCACTCATCGCAACGAACGCGGTGGGTGGGGCGCCCACGCCCCGTCATGCCGCGGTCAAATCCCCGCCCCCAGCAGAGCTTTGGACGGGACATCCTTGGGATTTCATTAGTTAGAACGACACTCTCGCACTCAATTGGATTTCCCGGCCCGGCGTCATGGCCATGGTGATCGTACCGAACTGCGGAGTATTCACGTACCGGTTGGGCGTGCCCAGGTTCGTCTTATTCAGCCCATTGAAGGCCTCGCCCCGGAACTGGAAGCTGGCCTTTTCGGTGAGACGGAACGTGCGCGCCAGGGCGAAGTCGAGAGTCTGCAATGGGGGGCCGTAAACCGAATTTCGTCCCGCATCGCCGAACGTGTACGCGGGTGGCGTCGCGAAAGCTGCCGGATTGAACCATTCGTTGGTATTGCGCGTGCCCGAACCGAAGACCGGTTCGCCGGTGACGTTGGCTCGGATCGGGTTCTCTCCCAGCACCGTGCCGGAATTCGCGGTGTCTCCAAACACCGAGATGGTAAACGGCATTCCTGACTCCACCTGGTAGATGGTTGTGAAATGCCAGCTCTGGGTAATCATGCGCGTCCACGGGGCCGCCGCAAACGCCGGGATGTCGTACACGCTGCTCAGCGCAAAGCGGTGCCGCACATCGCAGCCCGGCCCTTTCTCGGCCGCCAGGTCGCTGTCGTTCTGCGGGATCGCGGACTCATCCATCGGAGAGCGGAAGTCGGGCGCATTAGTCAAGCTCTTCGAAAGCGTGTAGTTCGCCAGGAAGCTGAGACCGTGGGAATACCTTCTGCGCACATTCACATATCCGGCGTCATACCAACTCTGTGCCGTGTCCTCCAGTCGGTTGATCGTGCTCACCGGGAAAGTCTGACTCTGGATGATGGCGTCCGGATCGCTGCTGGGAGTCAGCTGAGTGCCATCGACGAAGCTAAGCGTCTTGAAGGGGCGCCGTGGTCCGATCGCACCGGGTCCCGGGGAAGCGTTGTTGATCAGGTGGGCCCGCTGCAAGTGAAATCCTCGCGCGCCCAAATAGCCAACGGCCAGCGTGGTATTGCCGCCGAAGCTCTTCTCCAACTGGGTGTTCCACTGCTGCACGTACTGCGCGGGCGCGTTGGCATCGAATGCCGTAAAGCTGACCGTGGTTGGGGTCAACGTGCCCTTTCCCAACACCGGCGTGCCGAAATTCATTCCGCTGGCAAACAGGGCCGCGGGGGGCGTGAAGTTGTCGGCCTGTTGCGTTTCCGGAAAGACATAGGGAACATTGTGCCGTTCATTGCACCAGGTGTTCTCATCCACCGGGGTGTAGAAGATCCCATAGGCAGCGTGAAACACAATTCCGGCCCGGGGCAGGTTCTTCGCGATTCCGATGCGGGGCGCCAGGTTGTGTTTGTTCGAATACATCAATCCCTTGGGATAGCCTTGCTCGCCGCCAATGAAAACCTCTGGCACTCCACCCTGGAATATCAAATTCGTGTTCGTGTTCCTCAGGTCGTAGAGGGGGCTCGTGTATTCGTACCGCAATCCGATGTTTACGGTTGTGGTGGGCGTTACCTGCCAACTGTCTTCGCCGAATGCGTCATATCCCCAGTTGCGCAGGTTCATCTCGGGCACGCCGGCCTGGCGCTGCTTCACCGCCGGTAGGCTCAGCAGCATGCTGGCGAATCCAGATCCGCTGCCGTCGTTGAATCCGAATTCCGTGGTGTAGCCGTTGGTGTATTGGTAATAGCCGCGGTTTTGGAAGAAGCCCCACATTGGCCAGATATAACGGCGAAAATCGCCGCCGAACTTTATGCCGTGGCGCCCGTGCTGCCACGCGTAGGTGTCTCTCAGTTCCGCCGTGGTGTCCCAGGCGTGCATGGGTGTGGCGATATAGGTATCTCCGATTCCGGTGTATCCCTGAGCGTTGAACCACGGCGCGCCCCACGCGCCTGGCCCGCCGAATCCAACGCCTTGGATTCCAAGCTGGGTCACGATGTCATTCACTCTATCGTTTTGTGACGTCCGATCCATCGAGAGCCGCGAAAACGCCAGGGCCAGCGAGTTCAACCTGGTGCTGGAAAACGCGTGGTTCCACGTGGCGACCGCCTGCTGCGATAGATTGTCAAAGTTTGCGCCAAAGCCGGGCAAGTTCTCCGTGGTGGAAGTCACTCCGCTGCTCGGCGAAAATCCGTGTTCCGCGCTCACTGTGTAACGTCCGAAGATGGTGTCATTGTTCTGGAACACATGGTCCACACGCGCGGTTCCCTGATCCTGATAATGATTCTCGTTGCGGATGTCGAGATAGTTATTGGAGTCCACTCCCGAATTCGTCATCATCATGTTCGGCGCCGGCACATACTGCAGCAGAAACGCTTCCAGTTGTGGGTTGATTCGATCCGATGGAATCTGGTTGCTGGGAAACTGGCTGCGCGTGTAGGGGTAGTTATTGGGCCCTGTAGGATTGTTGGGATTGTAGTTTGGGTTCGCGACAGCGGTCGTAGGATCGTAGATGGGAGTGTTACTCATGCTGAAGTCGCCCTGGATTTCGGCGGTGGTCGGGACGGTCAGGATCTGCGCGTCAGCCTGCGCGAGCCGCAGCCCTTCATAGTTGAGGAAGAAGAAAGTCTTCTTGCCACCTCTCAGCAATGGGCCTCCGAACGAGGCGCCAAAATTGTTTTGCACCAGGTGATTGTTGCCCATCGACGCGAACGTGGTTGCATCCATGTCGTTGTTGCGCAGGAACTCATACGCGGTTCCGTGATACGCATTGGTGCCGCCGCGGGTCACGATATTGATCTGTCCGCCGCCGGCTCCGCCCATGTCGGCGGTGTAACTGCTGGTTTCGACCTGGAACTCCATGACCGCATCGGGCGATGGACTCAGGTTCTGGGTGTTGAACGTGGGATCCGTGTTGGTTGCGCCGTCGAGCAGGAAGAAGTTGGCATTCGGGCGGCTGCCTCCAGTTACGATGGCCGAGCGTTGTCCCGGCCGCCAGTACAGCGGACTCGTCTCCCCAGTCTGTGCGCCAAAACCGGCGTGCGTGCCGGGTACGGTGAGCATCAGATCCACCAGCACCCGCCCATTCAGCGGAAGCTCCTGCACCGACTGCCGTTCCACGACCTCGCCCACGCTGGCATCGGTGGTCCTCAGAACATCGGCGGCAGCGCTCACCTGCACGCCTTCCTTCACCGCGCCAATCTTGAGTTCGACCTCGACTGCCAACTTCTCCCCGACCTCGAGATGCAAATACTGTTTCATCACGGCAAAGCCCGTGGACTCCGTGGTCAGCTCATAGTCGTCGGGCGGAAGCGCGGGAGCGGAGAATAGTCCGCTATCGTTGGTGGTGAGCACGCGAACCGCACCCGTGCTCAGGGCCTTGAGGTGAACCGTAGCTCCAGTGACCGGAAGAGACTGCGAATCCGTGACGGTTCCGGTAACCATGGCGTAATTGCTCTGACCGAACGCGGGCGCTACGAGCCCAAGAAAAAATACGAACGCAAGCAATGATCGCATTGACCTGTCCTCTCGCATCGGGATGTCTCGACGGGGCCGCAACTTTTATTGGAACCGCCGATTATAGGGAGGCAGAAGGGCACGTCAATAATGCTAAAGGGTTATCTGCAATGGGAGATTGGCTTCTAGTATGTTCGCATCATTGCGCTGCAACATCGCTGCGGATAGGCTGCCCGCAAACGCTGATGCGTCTCGTAGGGAGTTAGGTAAGTTGACTGGATGGGAGGAGCCGCAAATGAACCTTCGCAGTGCTACAACACTATTACTGACATTAGTACTTGTTGCTATCGGCCTAGCCGCGAGTAACGAGGATGGGAAACCAATTACGGTTAAGGGCTATGTGCTGGATTCAGCGTGCGCATTCACCAAAGGATTGAAGAAACCAATCAGCGCAGAGTGCGCTACCGCCTGCGCGAAGGCAGGGTCTCCTTTGGTGATCCTGACCGACAACGGCACGGTCTATTGGCCTATCGCCGATACCACTCCAGCCAGCGGGCAAAACGAAAGACTGCTGCCTTTCGCGGGACAGAAAGTCGTTGCTAACGGCAAGGTCTTTCAACGGGGAGGTTCAAGCGCTTTGGTGATTGAGAAGATTGAACCCGTGTCCGAGCACAAGTAGATTCGTCTAGCATTTGGGAAACTGGTGGATCGTATGGGCGAGATATCCGCAACCCCCTGCTGCAAAGAAGCTGGGCAACCTCAGCTTGGGACACAAGCGCCCTGCGGCGCGGCGGGAGAAGCAAACGCTACGTATAGACGCTTTTCGGGGCGGGATATGTTTGCGCTTTATCCTAGCCTGAAAGAGGAGCGCGATGGCGAGGGCTCATTGGAGGCCGAAAACGCGGCCTTGACCTACCGCTTGCAGAAGTGGCTGCACAGTGGCAAACGGGGCTTCACCTTGCGTGACCAGCAGTTGAGCCCGGGAGCCTGGACCTTAATGCGAACCACCCGTCCAGGCGATGGGCTGCTCTCCTGGACGCGTATCCAAATCAGCACGCCGGCGGAACTGGGTGTGGAACCGTACGCGGAGCCGCTGGAAGAGATGTCCCAAACCGTTAAGTCCGCGGCGCGGTTCTATGGCGCGGGCGCGGTCGGCATCGCCCCCATGCGCGATCTCTACGTAAACCAAAAAGAGGGGGAGCGGGAAATTGTCTTCGAGGATGTGGAATTCCCTGCAGTCACCGAAGACAAATTCGTGATTCCCCGAAAAATGCGCTGGGTAGTGGCTATTGCCATTCCCATGGACCTCAGCCTGCTCGCGCAGTCGCCAACGGCGATCGGGGAAGCGGCCACGTCACTGGGCTATAGCCAGAGCGCATTGGTAGTAGCGTCGCTGGCAGAATTCATTCGCGGACTAGGATACCAGGCCATCCCCAGCATCAACGACACGGCGCAGAGAGTGCCCTTCGCCATCGATGCCGGACTCGGCGAATTGAGCCGGTTAAACAAGTTGGTAACGCCTGAATTTGGCGCGGCCGTGCGATTGTGCAAGGTATTCACCGACATGCCGATGGCGTGCGACTCGCCCATCTGGTTTGGCGTGGAAGATCTATGCCGGCAGTGCAAGCAATGCGCGGAGGCCTGTCCATCGCGTGCCCTCTCTTTTGACGACGAGCCCAGCTTCAACACGCGTGGCCCATGGAACAACCCGGGGCATAAAGCCTGGTTCGAAGACTCCTACAAATGCTTCTCGTACTGGCGGAAAGTAGGCAATGGATGCGCCATCTGTCTGGCGAGCTGCCCTTACACGAAAGCCGCAAGTGCCCGCGCCCGCGATTATGCCCATCTGCAAGATCCAGATCAGTGGTGGAACTTGCCCGCGATTGCGCCAAAGAGTAGATAAAGCCGACGGGACGGATCAACGAGCCGGGACTAGTCTTCGTTTTTGCTTTTCGATAGAGACCACAAGCACTCGAACTGGATCTGACCGATGAAACGCGGCCGGTGCGGCTTGGTCTAGCCCTGTGGCGGGCTACTGTTTCTGAGTTACTGATTTCAGATAGGCGACTACAGCTTCGGCGTCGCTGCGGTCCATGCGAAATTGCGGCATTGGAAGGCGAAGAGGATTGCCGTTGGTCCAGATGCCGGTGGTCAGTAGTTTGATCATGTCGGCGTCGCTGGCAGGAGGAGTGCCTCCAAGGCGCGGCGCGCTGATCGGCCAGTTGGAGTCGGGCTTCGCCGGCAGGTAAGGGACGGAGCCGCCTTGCAGCCAGCGCGTGCGATCGAGATTTCCATGGCTGTCGCGCGGGGTGTGGCACTGTCCGCACACTGCCACGCTTTCGACGAGGTACTTTCCGCGAGCTACGTCAGGCGCAGCGCTGCCTGTCTTGCTCTGCCGCGGCGGATTACTGCTCTGCGGTTTATTGTCCTGGGCAAGAGCTGGAGAGGCCGTACTCAAGATCATGGCGAGAGAGACGGAGAAGATTGTTTGTGCGGGCATTGTTCGTCCGAGCATTGATCGTATGAACATCAATATTCCTTTCCGTAACTCTTATTCGCAGGCACTGCGGCTGGCGGGTTCGAAGCGATCCATTTGCGCTTCGCGCTGGTTGCTGACGCGGCCGTCGGCGGTCTTTCCGTATTGCTCCTCGCCGGGACAGTAATAGAGAGCGGTGTGGGGATCGACCCATACCTGGATGCCGGGGTCTCCTTGAAGATGGACGGCGGGAGCGGGCGCCTCGGCGATGCCTAATGTTATGAGCGCTCTTTCCCAGGGGCCGAGGGCGGCGCGTCGCGGCGAGCTGGCTGCCGGCCACAGCAGGGCTAGCGCGGCCACGAAGATGGCTGTGCCGAGATAGAGGTCGGCGCGATTANNCGCGATTAAAGCGCAGATGCACGCGCCAGTCCTGAAAGAGCTGAAGCATGGAGCTAGTGGCGGCGCGAGCTTCGGTGACTGGTTCGGACGTTGCATCGGTCACGCCGTCGACGGCTGCAATCGGGAAGGGAGCGCCGGTCGCGGATAGCTGGAGCGGGGGCGTGGCCAGGTCTGAGTCTTCGGGCGCGAAGGCTTCCGAGGAAAAGTCTCTTGTAGGAAAGTCTTCGATCGCTTCGTTTTCGGGCGCTGCCGCGGTCCATTTGCTTTCCGCTGCTGATTTACTGGGAACTGATTTGCCCAGTATTGGCTTGCCGCGCATCTTAACGTGAGTGGCCGCGGGCTCTTCCTGCGCGATGTTTTCTCTTGCAGCTTCCTCTCTTGCAACCGGCAACGCGAGACAGTTAGAGGCGGCAAAATCGTGCGCCGTCTGCGCCCGCGGCTGGCGCTTGGCCTCTAGCGGCAGGGCGTCCTCTTGCGCGCCTTCGCGTGATGGAACGTCGCGAAGCGCGGGGGAACGGTCCGGCCACAAACCCTGCTCCTGGCTCATCAGCCACATCGAGGCCCAGTTGTGCTGTAGGCGTTCACCCGGACGAAGCTCGTCGACGCAGCAGCTCTGGCAGTTTGCTGCGTCGGCTGGCTTCGGAGCGCCACATTGGGGACAAACGGGGTTGGCTCCCAGTTCGCTGTTGCTTCCCGGTTCGACGTGGGATTCGGGTTCGGCCTGAGGTTGTCGAGCTTGTTGCAGACGGGCGTTATGTTCCTGAATCGTGAAGGCCGCGGACAGCAAGCCCTGAAAGGACTGCTCATCCAGCGTCAGGTTGGGCGAATTCGAGGGCATGGTATCGCGGGGGAGAAAGACAGTCCAAGCTAGGGACATTGTAGTGCAAGACTGGGCAGAGTGAAAACGAAAGAAAGCAGGGGCTGTTTTGGGATGGATTCCGGAGTTGGGATGCCAAAGTGGAAGGGATTCATGAACCCGGGTTAAGAGAGGGCGGGCGAAAGTGGAGGGTGCACGTGTAACCTCATGGTTTTAAACGAGGTTGCAGAGTGGCGAAGAAATGGCGAATAAGTTGCTTCTGCTTTGGTGGGTCGCGACCCCAAGACTGAACTGAAGGAGCCGACGAAAAGCCGATGATTAACCTAAATGACATCAAGATTACTCCCCGCGACCAGCAGGTGCTACGGCTGCTCGTGCAGGGATGCAGCAACAAAGAAATCGCGAGCCAGTTGAACATCAGCCCGCGAACCGTCAAACAGCACTTGCGCACACTGTTTCTGCGCGCAGGCATCAAAGAAGGCCGGAAGCGGGTGAAACTCGCGACCGCAATGTTCATCAAGGAGCAGGTGCAATCATGCAACCCCGTGATCGGCTGACCGCCAAAGAGATTCAGGTCGCGACCTTGGTCTGGCAGGGTCTTACCAACAAAGATATCGCCAAGGTGCTGATAACCAGCGAGCAGGTAGTGAAGAACTACCTGCGCACCGCCTTCGACAAGTTGGGAGTGTGGACGCGGCTCGAACTTGCGCTCTACGTTGCCAGCCACGGCGGAGCAAACTGGCATGTGCAACTCGGCAATGGGCTGCTGCCCACGGTGGCAGGTTGGAGCGTTGGCGTGGGCGAGGAAGGCGCTGCTTACGGGGATGCGAAAGCCAAAGCATCTGCGGCGGCGGGCGGGACTTCCTAGAGGTTCTGGATCCGGCGACTCGCATGCATCGTAGAGTGCGCGTCGGAAAAGCCGCTTCATAATCACGGCGCAAGCTGTGCGAACCACATTAGAACGAGAGCTTGTTTCATTAGAGGTTCTTCGAAGGGGCACGGCTTCCGCCGCGCCCTTTCACTGGGGAACTTCTGTCCGCTCATTATCGCTATCCTCACGGAAGGGTCACGCAGCGGCCGGCGGGGAATAGTTCCCGTCCGCTGCTCGGGGACGGCAACAGATTTCACACTGGCTCGGACGACGCGGAGTTTNNACGTTCGTTACTCAGGACTATTGGCTCAAGTCGCGTGTTTTCAGACGAATAACGCACGAGCTTGGGTCCGAAGCAGCTGCCCTGGAAGGCACGCCGGCTGCCCCAATCCCGGTAATCAAATTGCTCGGTTACTTCGTGGACTCGTTTGCTCTGCTGGGTCCGCTCAAGGCTTCATTCGCTCTGCGCTTGATCGGATCAGAGCTTCGTCATTCAGCCCCAGACCGAGGTAGGCATGGCTTACAAAGACATTTTCTGGATGGCCTGCGATTCGACCGAGCAACTGCGGGCCGAATACGGGCCGTTCCACACCCGCGAAGAAGCGGAAGTCGAGGCTCGCAAACTTGGCTTTGGGTACCTGCTGCGCTACGAGCACATACTGGGTCCCGACGAAGAAATCGAAGAAGTGCGCTGCGTCTTTCTCGAACTGCAGGACGTGCCGGCTTCTCCCAAGGCCGGCGTCACCTTTCATACCCGCTGCGCCAGTTGCGGCGAGACTGCGGTCCACGAGACGTCGTTGCAGGCAGAAGTTTGGGCTGACATCCACGAATTCGAACACACCCGCCACAAAGTCAGACTCTTCGAGCATGTACGCGGAGAAGGTCTGAAGGAGATCGCCGACTGGCGCGGCTTTGCGGCCTAAGCGGTCGCGACGGCGGCTGCAGTTTACTCAACCCAGCACCCAGTTGCACGATTGTTTTCTTTTCTCGTGAGTCGATTCACCCCGCTGCCTTCGAGTCTTGCCACCGCAAAAAAACGAGCCGGAGGAAATTCTCCGGCTCGTGAAAGTGCATTCGTTGCCGCGACTGCTTACTTTGCATTCGCGACTACAGCGTCGATGAAGGCGAGGCCGTAAGGAGTGCCCCATCCGGTAGCGTTGTCCCAGCCCTTCTTGACCGTGAATGAAGAGTCAAGCCCGAACCCGTACACCGCCGCTGTGCCCGGAATACTGTACATTGCGCTGGTGAAGCCCTTGTTGCCGTAGAGCGCTCCGGTAAAGATCTCGGAAGCCGAGTAGTTAGTGACGCCATTCTCGTCCGTGATCGCCCCCGTCACATTGTTCCGTGTTTGGTCGGTGGTGGAAAGCACGTCCTGAACGCCACCGTAGGGCAGAGCGGCAATAGCGGGCGCCGCCTGACCGAGCGACCAGCCAGCCTTCTCGTTGGCGATAGCCCAGAACCCGGTGAAGATGGGGCTAGCCAGGCTGGTGCCGCCAATGCCGAACTCGAGATACTGCTGCTTGTCAAATGTGATGACGATGGGTACGCCAGTTATGTCGTCGGCGAGCGCCGAGACGTCCGGCGTTTGCCGCCCTTTGCCGGGAAGAGACGCCTGCCAGGATGGCTTGGGGAAGAAGATGCTCTCGCCGCCGCCACCGCCGCCAAAAAAGCCGGCATATAGCGGGGGATCCCAGACGGTCAAAGCAGCGCTGGGCGGATTACTCAGGACGATCAGGTAGTCCATCAAGACGACGAATTGGTCGCCCCATGCGGTGGTGATCGTAGATCCCGGGTTATTGACGTCGTTCAGGATGGAAGTACCGCCGACGGCCGTCGCGTGGGGAGAGACGGACGGAACGCCGGCCGCGCCAACCGGAGTCCCCAGCCCTTCGTCGCCACTGTCGCCGGTGGAGAAATTGACGGAGATGCCTTTGGCAGTTGCGACCTCAATCGCCTCATCCCAGGAAGTCTGCTCGAGGGGTCCGGCAACGATGTCGGTATCTTCTTCATAGCTATTGGAAGCCTGGTTGCCCAGTTGATTATCCGCAATGTAGGCAATCGCGTTCTGAAAGTCTTCACTGTCCTGGCCGGCCGCGACGACGACAACGATCTTGGCGCCAGGAGCGATGGTGTGCGACCACTGCAAGTCGAGAGCCATTTCGAGGTTCCAGCCGGTGAGGATGCCTGCGTTAGGACTAGCAGGCTTGCCCTCGGGATAGACAATGCTGAAGTTGGACTTGTTGAGCAGGGGCAGGCCCGCCAACTTGAAAAATGCGTTGGCATCCTTCTCGAGTGTGGGATAGCCGAAGGCTTCGACGAGAACGATGGTCTGGCCCTTGCCATTTAATCCGGCAGCGTAAACATCGGTAAGGCCCAAGGCGTTCTGTAGCTGCGAGGGCAGATAGTCGCAGATAAGGTTGGTGACCGACGGAGCAAATACAGTGCCGGTGTAGACGGCGGTTGGCAGAGCGCTATCGCCTTGCAAGGAGTAGGTCTGCGGTGCGGAGAGGCACTCTGGCGAGGATACCGGCGGGAACCCGGTAGCAGTGGCGGCCTTGGTGAGCGCCACTGGGGCGTATGGCTTTTGGGTCTTCGGGTCCTGAGCGCGCACATAGAGCGGCCGCACCTGATGGCTTTCCAGCCCGGCTACGGTCGAGACATAGCGCCCCGCCTCACCGCTAAGCTGGGCGTTCTTGACGTTGGCGCGGAAGGACCTTCCGTTGTGCTGGAACTGGTGAATCTCAGTATGGAAGGCGCTCTCGACGTTAGCGATGGTGCCGTGGGCGCGGATGGTGAAGCCGGCGGCGTCGGTGGACAGAATGGTGAGTCCGTGGTTTTGGAGTTCCTGGCGCACGATCTGCTGCTGCGCTTGAGTCGGTGCGTACTTTTTGAGATCGGCGTTGGTCATCCATTTGTGAAAGGTCGGCGAAGCGTGGTCGTAGAGCGCGTTGACGGCCTTGTCGAATGCGGCCTTGTCATTAAGCTTGAGGTGGACTGTGATGTTGATCTCGGCAGCTGGATCGGCGAGGCCGAGGTCTTTCGAGAGTTGAATGCCAGCAGGCACATTGCTTGCTACCTGCGCGTAGGCGGAAGAGCCTCCCCCAGCAAAGATCGCGATCAGTAAGGTGACGGCCACCGCTCTGAGCGATTGTTGAAGCGTCATGATTTTCTCCTTTGATGTTTGTCTGCTTCCATCTGTTCTCGTCTTCGGGAGACGAAAAGTGTGCTGCGTCTGCTTTGCAAACCTTTGTACACGAACATGTGAAACAACCCGGAATGAAGAACCCCTGGAACACCTTCGGTGCGGGGACGCCCACACCAGCGGAAGAAGCGGTCTGGCGACGCCGATGCGAATTACTTGCATCGGCCAGTGGGTCGGATTTATATACGAAAATCTAGTTGCCTGTCCAGAAAAAACCAGGGACCTGCCCTCTAACAGGCTGGCATTGAGAGTGGAAGAAGGCTCACCTCAGGCGCTAAAGCGCGATCAGATTTTCAATGACTTACGGCACGACTGAAGTGGTGCCCTTCCCAAGACTTTTTTCGCAGCCTGCTAAGGTGCAAGTCTTTCATCGCAACCGGACAAGTCCCATCTCTACAGGCGCAAGAATTCACACGATTGTTAAGGCGATGCCTTGAGAGGGAGCTCGAGTTTTCCGCAGCCTGAAGAGGACTTCACCGAGCCAGTTTTGCAGCGGCGGCTTCGTCGAGCATCCACAACAACTTTCCGTCGGAGGGCTCGACTCTTTGCGAGGGGAGTGGAGGGGAGTTCTTCCCCTCTAGAACCTGATGCAGCATGTCGGCTTTATCCGCGCCACTAGCCAGGAACATCACTTCGGCGGCGCGATTGAGCACGGGAAAAGTGAAAGTGATGCGGTGCGTGTTGAACTTCGCGACCCAATTGGCCACCACCAGACGCGACTGCTCGTCGAGCGCTGGGGAATCGGGGAAGAGCGATGCCGTGTGGCCGTCGGGGCCCATGCCGAGCAGAATCAGGTCAAAACGCGGGAATTTTCCGGGCGGCAGTTCAAAAAACCGGCCGAGTTCGGCTTCATACTCCGAGGCCGCAGCGGCGGCATCGGGATTCTCGGCGGGCNNTCACCATCCGATAATTGCTTTCCGGGTCGGTGGGCGGGACGTGCCGCTCGTCGCCGAAAAATAGAAATACGCGGTTCCAGGGAAAGTCCGGGTAATTGGCGGCAAGCAGGGAATAGAGAGCCTTTGGAGTCGAGCCGCCGGAGAGCGCGACCGTGAATCGTCCCTGGGCGCCGATGGCGGCGCGGGCCGCGCCGATGAATTCTTCTGCGGCGGCATGAAACAAGTCGGCGGCTGTGGCCACAACTTCGATAAATCGTGTCGACGGCATAGGTTGATCACGCTGCCAAGAATATCGGCATTGCTAAAGCGATGCCGTGATGCGAAGCCGAGTTTTTTCCGCGGCCAGTTTACGCCACGCTGTTCGCGGTAAAGTGGGCATGATGGGCGCCGTAGCAGGCGGCTCCCAGCAGGCCCGTCTTTTCGTTGGTAATGACCCGCACCGGAATCGTTTCGAGGAGCGGCCGCAAGCGTCCCTTGCTGAGGAAAGCCTGCATGAACAGCGGCCCCGCGAGTTTGCCCAGAATCTTGGGTGCGATTCCTCCTGCCAGGAAAACGCCACCGGACGCAAGCACCTTCAGCGCCAGGTTGCCAGCTTCGGCGCCGTAGACCGAAATCCAAACGTCGAGCGCCTGCTCGGCCAGAGGGGATTTGGCGGAGATGGCGGCTCGCGAAATGGCGGCTCCGGGATCGCCGGCCGCGATTTCGTCGCGCAGCCACTGGGGTTCTTCGGCGCGATGCGTGTCCTTGAGGAATTGATACACGTTCAACAGGCCCGGCCCAGAAATGACGCGCTCGTAGCTGACGCGTCCGAAGCGTGCGGTCAGGTAGCGCAGGAGTTCGATTTCCAGTTCGTTGCGCGGACCGAAGTCGCAATGGCCGCCTTCGCAGGCGAAAATATGCTGGTGTTCTCCGTCCCAGATGAGGCCGGCTTCACCCAAGCCCGTTCCGGCGGCGATCACGGCCTGATTGCCGGCAGGCTCCGGGTGGTTCTGGTCGGGAGCGATTTGGTTGAGAGCGACCGTGTCGGTCGGTTCCAGACACTGGATTCCCCATGCCTGCGCCTCAAGATCGTTGATCAGACTTACCGAATCGAGTTGCAGTTGCTGCGCTAAGCGTGAGGACTCGACGACCCAGGGCAGGTTCGAAGCCTCGACCCGTCCATTGAGCACCGGACCTGCGATCCCGAAGCTGGCGATGCTGGGATGGACGCCGGTCTCGGAGACGAACTGGACCACGATCTCATCCAGTTCGCGATATTCCCGGCTGGCAAAAACGTGTTCGTGGACAGCAATGAAATGGCCATTCGCCTCGCGGTACAAGCTGAAGCGTGCGTGAGTACCCCCAATATCTGCTGCCAGAATCATTTCTCGAAATTCCTCCATCGCCGGCCATCGCGTTCCATGAGTTCGTCGGAGTCTTTCGGGCCCCAGACTCCCGCAGGATAGTTGGGGAAATTACGCGGCGGCAGGGCTTTCCACACATCGAGTACAGGATTGACAATGCTCCAACCAGCCTCCACCATGTCGGCGCGCTGGAATAGGGTGGCGTCACCGGTCATGCAGTCGTGGAGCAGGCGTTCGTAGCCGGTTGAAGAACTGACCCCGAAATAGTCGGCGTACGCGAAATCCATATTCACTTCGCCCAGTTGCATCGCGGGACCGGGAGTTTTAGCGGCGAAGCGCAGCGAGATGCCTTCTTCCGGCTGAATATGCAGCACCAGTTGATTGGGCATCATATTTTCTACCTGGGTTTCGCGGAAAAGCATGAAGGGCGCGCGCCGGAACTGAATCACGACGTGGGTATTGCGGCCGGGGAGACGCTTGCCGGTCCGCAGATAGACGGGAACACCCGCCCAGCGCCAGTTGTCGATCATCAGCTTCATGGCGACGAAAGTTTCGGTGCGCGAGTCTGGCGGCACGCCTTCTTCGGAGCGGTAGGCGGGGACGCGCTGGCCGTCCATGACGCCTTCTCCATATTGGCCGCGGACGGTTTTGCTGAGCACATCTTCGGCACTGAAGGGCTGGATGGCGTGAAGGATCTTCGCCTGCTCGTCGCGCACCGCATTCGCATCAAACGAGATCGGCGGTTCCATCGCGGTCAGAGTGATGAGTTGCATGATGTGGTTGGGCACCATGTCACGCAAAGCGCCCGCGCCATCGTAGTAGCCGCCGCGTTTCTCGACGCCTACGGTCTCGGCGACCGAAATCTGCACATGGTCGATGTAGCGCCGATTCCAGATGGGCTCGAA
>PMMJ01000460.1 GCA_003162255.1 Acidobacteriaceae bacterium
CCGGGTGGAGCATGCCAAGCAGAAACAGCAGGCGGAAAACCAGGCCGACGGTGAGGGAGGCGCACCAGTGTGAGGCCACGGCGCAAAACCGGAGGGAATGTGAGCTGTGGAAATGCCGGGGCTGTGGAAAGCGTGGAAAGCCAAAAGCAGGCTTCCCCCTCTTTCCACGAGCCCCTTGGAAATCTCGCCCAAAGGCGGCGAGATTCCCACATTCCCACAGCCTGGCATCGCCCCGGATGGAAAAGTGGAAAACCGAAACCAGGTTTCCCACTTTCCCACGCGGGGCTCGCGACGACGACCACGGCTTGTTTGAATTTAGAACCAAAAACCAAGAAAGGAGACCGGCCGCTGCGCGGTCGCCCCCTCACTTTTCAAGATCACCTTGTATTGGAAACGGAATCCGATTTCAGGATCATCCTTCGATTGGAAAATGCTAGAGAGCGCCCCAGGGCGGATGATACACTTGAGTTGGAATGGGCGGTTAGCTCAGCTGGTTAGAGCGCCTGCCTTACAAGCAGGAGGTCGCAGGTTCGAGTCCTGCACTGCCCACCAATCCTTGCAAGCCTGCCAAATGGAAGGACGGGGAACGCCAAAATGGCGGGATACACTTTGGTAGCGCCGCAGGGGGTGCTAACCATCTCGATCCGGCTCGATGAGTGCAACCCGCGATTGAGATCGCTGAGTTCTAAACTAACGCTGGTGTGGCGTGGGGCATGGCATCGGCAGCGGTGCTAAGCCGCACCTGTTGGTCTTCCAGAAGGCGAAGTATTTCTTCAAAAATCGCCCCCAGTTTTTCTTGGTCGTGTTCATTGGAGGCGAGTTCGCAGAGTCCCATCCACTGCTCTTGATTTGTCAGATCGGCCAGATTTCCTGTGGTATTAGCAGTTGTACCATCGCTCGTATCCTTCTCATGCTGGGATTAGGACGACCTACGCCGCTGCTGGCTGCCCCGCGACACCAATGTAGCCCTCCATCGCCTGTGTCAACTGCGAATCCACTTCATCCGCGATCGTCATGACATCAGGCAACAGCAGGCTGAAGTCCAGCGCACCCAGATTCTTCTGCAACGTCCCAAAGAGCGTTACTTGGAGTATTCGTGAGTCCTGCACCAGCATGGCAGAGGTGTAGCCTTGCGACCTTCGCAATTTGCCATGGGCAACGGCAGCAGGGGAACTGATGAAACCACCTTCCTGTATGGTGATGTGGGGCGATCTCAGCCGCACAATCAAATCGTCAATCAGCTTGGGAAGATATCCCGTGCGCTCTTGATCGCTAAGAACAACGCGGCTAAGTTCCGTGCTCTTTTTGACCCTCGCCAGCCAGTCTTCGACGATGAGGCCCGTGCAACGCTGCAATATTCCCGCCACTCTTTCCTTTGGCGTCGGGGCAGCAAGTTTGCGAGTGAGCAGCTTATCGTGGACGAGATCAGCGAGATTCTTGGTCTCGAATGGTTTCAAGATGATTTCGTCTGCTTCCAGAAGGATAGCGTCCATAGCACTCTTCACGTCGGGGTAGCCGCTGACCAGCAGCGTAAGTGCCTTCGGTTGGATGTGGCGCATCGCGGTAATTACCGCAAAACCGTCGCTGGGGTTTGGCATGTGGAGATCAGTCATTAAAACATCGAAACTCTCTGTTGTGATCAGTTTCAACGCCTCTGTCACGTTCGCGGCAGCGACAACATCAAAACCCTTCTGTTCAAGAGTCGCAGTCATCATCTCGCGAACGGCGGCGTCGTCATCCACAAGCAGAACCTTGTGGGAAATAGGGGGTTCGGTCAGGCTCATAGCAGCACCACCTCTCGTCACGAACTAATCCCAGTGGGCTCAGGTGTATCTTGGAACATGTTCAAAAGTGAACAGCTATAGATATGGTCAACAGAGTTCAATCCTCCCGACCACTACACTTCACTGTTCTGAGAAGCAACGTCTTCAGACCAACTCAATCCCTTCGGCTTCACAAGTTGCGGCTTCGCCGATTTGGGTGCTCCATTGCCAAAGCTCTCCATTGTTTGGGTTAACTGCGCGTCCACTTCGTCAGCAATGATCATGACATCGGGCAACAACAGGTTGAAATCCAGCGAGCTCAGATTATCGTGCAAGGTTCCGAAGATGGTCACTTGAAGGATTCGTGATTCATGGATCAGCATGCCCGAAGAATAGCCTTGTTTCCGTCGCAGCATGCCATGTTGGACGGCAGCCGGGGACGCGATGGCATCGCTGTCCTTATCGGGCAAGCGGGGTGTGGACAGACGTTTGACTAGGTCGTCAACTAACTTAGGGAGATGTCCAGTGCGCTGCTCATCGGTGAGATGAAGGTGGTTGAGTTCGGGTGTCTTCTTCGTTCGTGCCAACCAATTTGCGATTAGAGAGCTCTTACAGCGCGCGAGTATCGCAGGCACGCTCTCCTTGCTGGTAGGCCGTGATTTTTCATGCAAACGCAGAGCCGTTTGGGCGATTGGTACTGTAAGTGGCGCAGCCATCTTAAACACTCCTGTCTTTGTAATGACTAAACACCACAATAGTCCCTGAAGCACTCCCGAACTGATCAATTATGATCACGTTCGCGGATTTGTAGGAAGGAAGGCTCTCTGCGCTATGGCTGTTGATACGAGGCCGTTACTTTTACCGCCGGGATTGCTCCTGTTCATTAGTTTGAGCAAGCGCGCTCATCGCCGGAAGACAGAGACTTCGTTGATAGCTTCTGATGCCTCCGCGGATTGCTACGGAAGATGAGTGAGATAGCATTGTCCGCCCGTCGGTTGAACGGGTGGCACGGGCGGCGTCTTCCAGGGGACATTCGTGAAATCAAAGAACTCGGTCATATCCATTTGGGCAGCGTCCCGCAGGGTGAGACTGGGAAGGTTAAATCTTGTTTCAACCAGCTTGAGCCATGCCGAGTAATCCGCGAAAGTGTGCGAGACATAGTTCTTTTTCGAAAATGGAGATATCACCAGCAACGGCACCCGATATCCGGAGTAAACAAAGTCGCAATTAGGCCCGGTCTTTAGTACCCCGTTGTTTATTACGCAGATGTCGGGGCCATTCGGAGGCGGCCCCTGCAACAGATCCATAGGCTTTATTCCGTCGGGGCTCACTTCCGGCTGGGGTGGAACGTGATCGTAGAATCCGCCCATCTCGTCAAAGGTTAGTATGAACACCGAGTCGTGCCAGGAAGTGCTTTGCATCAGCCCATTGATTAAGGTAGACACGTATTGCGATCCCACCTGCACGCTTCCCCCCGGAGCGCCGTCGTCCAGGCCAGGATGTTCATCGAGTCCGGTGTTAAGTCCCGCATCGATCCACGATACGGCAGGCAACGTCCCGTTTTTCGAGTCGGACAGGAACTGCGAAACCGGCACGAAGTTCTGTGGGTGCTTAGCGGCGATCGCGAATTCGTTGACGTAGCCGTCGTTAAGTGGAGGCACAGCGTAAGTAAGATCGGTGACGTAGACTCTCCAGGTAACTCCAGCACTCTGGAGCAAATCGAAAATGGTGGGACTTGTCAGCCCGCTCGCGCCATACGCATGCCCCATCGACGTGCCGGCCAGCGCATACATGTGGTTCGGTGGGCTATTCGCCATGGCCGGCGAAAACCACCGGTCTGAAGTGCCGAAACTGGAAGCCATGAAGTAATAAAACGGCAGGTCTTCGCCATCGTAGTATGCCATCGCGCGAATACCGTTGGTGTCGCTGAATGGCGGCTGCTGGTTCCGCGCATCGTGGCCCGCCGTAAACACGAACCCGTTCAGCGCGGCCGTGGCGGAAACTGGATTGGTCAGGTTCCAATCCACATGATCTTCATTCCACGACGGACTCGGGTTCTCGATGCACATTGAAGTCATGTGAAAAGGAGCGATCGGTGGGCTGTTGCTGGTTACGGTGCAGTCATTGCCAGGGAAAGGAAAGGCCGGGTCGCAGCCGGGGATTGTGGGGGCGGGACCTCGCAGGGGCGCATCACCCGTCGGGGGATTGAATTGCGCGAGTCCATCGAACGACTGGTCTGGAATGCCGTTGTTAGCCCAATACTGGCGCATCGCACCAAAATAGTGGTCGAAGCTCCGGTTCTCCTGGATCAGAATGATGATGTGATTGAGAGCGGTGATGTTTTGGGAAGAGTCAAATGTCGCCACCACTTGCTGGCTCTTGTTTATCGTCAGCTCGCAAGTGGGGCTGTTACCGCTGCAGCCGCCCCCTGCCCAACCCCCGAAAGATGAGTTCGTGCCGGCAGTCTCCGTGAGAGTTACCTGTGATCCGGAGGTGAAGCTAGCGCTGCATGTCGGTCCGCAATTGATGCCCGCCGGGTTACTGCTGATCGTCCCCCCGCCAGCACCGGCGGCCTGGATGCTGAGTTGAAAGGAACTAGGCGGAGGAGTGGAACTGCTGCTTCCCCCACAACCGGCAAGGACAAGGGCTATCGAACTCAAACAGCAAACGAGGGCACAGTAGAGGGCACAGTATCTGAACCTGGACATAGGTGGCACATGCTTCCTTGTTGTAATAGGGCAAGGTTTCGATGGCGGCAGTGGAGTCTAGGTTGCTTGCTCAGTGTGGATTTTCGGGGACAAGCCATTTTCCAGGGGTGGCTCTCGATTCATCAACATGCCAGGGTTTGGACATCGGAGGGCGGCGAGACGAGCGCACCTGGATTCACACGCTCATGGAGCGGAGCGCGGCAACCTGCATGCAGCGGATGTACAAAGCGCGGATGCAGACGAGCATTGAATCCACGATCGCGCCCTGAGGTCTTCCGTTTTTCGAACCGATCGGCGCGCTGGTGTTACGGCAATTCTCTGCCGGGTTTCGACTCAAGCCGGATACGGCGGTTCTTGCTGTCGAGCGTCACCACGAACCGTTGCAGAATTTCACACCCAATGTTGCCGAAAGCCATTTCGTCGATAAACCTGATTTGCGGGTGATTGATCGTGAACTGACCGAGTTTGGCCACGCCGTTCAAGGTCGCCACGGTAATATTCGAGTCACCGTCCCCGGTGTTTGTTTTATTTCTGGGGATCGCCACGGGTTCGCTCGTAAGCCGCAACAGGTCGTCGTACCTCTCGGGAAGGTCGATACCAGAAGCCAACCCCAAATTCAGGGCAACCACCAGTTTCACGTTGTTCAAGGCCAGTGGCGTGGACGGCAGGGTGCCCTCTGCATTCCATTCAAATATGGTCCGGCCATCCACGGCAGGAAGCTCCCCACGCCGTAGTTCGATTCGCTTCGCAGGATAATCGAGAGTGACGAGCAGACCGGGGAACGAAGCGGCGTTCAGGACACCCTGAGGCAGATGATCTCCTATCCACACGGTGGACACGTCCGCCGACACCACGAAAAGACCAGAGATCTCGGCCTCTCCTAACTCGAGTTTGTCGATTCGAGTCACGGTTGCTCGGGTGGGCGCAGCCTCTCCGGGCCGCCCGGCAATCGCCTGGCCCATGTCCGGGAGCCCGAGTTCGTGTGCTAGTTCCGTGCTGACCATGGTCCCGGTGACGCCTGTTTCGAGCGCAAACTGGAAAGGTCCCTTGCCATTGACCCGCACACTCACGACGGGCCGGCCGGCGAACAGCTCCATGGGGACGACGGTCTTCGGCACGCGAAGTTCGATCTGCGGAGGTGGCGGAGGGGCATGGCGAACGACCTCTTGAGCACTGCCCGCCGAGGCTTGCAGGAGAATCAATGCCAAAACGCCGCCGACGCATGCGGGAAGTCCCTTCATTGGTTGCCTCGCGATATCTTTAGGTGCTCGACGAGTTGCTCCACCACGCCGATCGTCTCCGCGTGGCGAATCCATGATGGGTGCCGAGACACAAGCATGAGCGCGCCATTTGGCGTCCAAAACTGCCGGCACAACATCCGAGAAGTCTCTGCTTCGTTCTGCACACTCAGTGGACAGCCTCGCCCGAATAGTACCCACTCCGAGTGCGTACCGTTAGTTTGCGATGGCCCGGCGCCTGCGCTCTTACCTCAATCACTCGGTAGGCGCCATTTTGACTGTGGTTGGTTGGCTTGTACCCGATTGTGTACTGACTGCGAATGTCACGGGCAACAGTCCGAGTGATGTCATCAACTTCGTCGAGGCCTTTTGGGAAAAAAGCGACTCCGCCCGTGCTGTCGGCCAGACTCCGCAGGGCTCCGCTGTCCGACGGCTGAAGTCGGTCTCCGAGCAACCCGATTGCATAGAGCGTCGGTCCGTTTTTCTGCTGCAAGCGGCGCATCGCCTCCTGTAATGTTTCCCGACTGGCATTGTCCCGGCCATCGGTGATCACCAGCAGTACCTTCCGGTCCAAGCGGGTATTGTTCTTCAAATGGACTGCGGAAGCGACGATGGCGTCATAGAGCGCGGTACTACCCTGCGTGGAAGCCTTCTGCAAAGCTTGTTGGAGCAGGTCGATATCAGACGTGAAGTCCTGGTCGAGATAGGAATCCTGGCCGAAATTGACCACGAAAGTTTCATCTTTGGGATTGCTGGCTCGAATCAGATTGAACACCGCCTGATTCACCTTGTCTCGTTTTTCACGCATGGAGCCGGAGTTGTCGATTACGATGCCCATCGCCACCGGAACATCGTCCCGGTGAAAGGAGGTAGTCGCCTGCGGCACTCCGTCCTCGAATGCCGTGAACGCCGGTCGGTCGAGACTAGTGACGAGGCGTCGCTGCTCATCTACGACCGTAGCGTGCAAGATCACTTCCCGCACTTCCGTCTTGAACACGAAGACAGTGCCCTGATCGTCCGCGGGCTGCTGACTGTCCGGTTCCGCTGGCATCGTTGTGCCATCGCTAGGAGGCGCAGGCGCAGCATTGGGTACTGGGAGCGTTTGCTGGACGCCGGTTGCGCTTGGAGGAGTTGGACCCGAAGGGGAGGTTTGACCCTCTACTCCAACGGTTGCCAGAGCGAGCAAGAAGCACACGCCGCCAAGCATCATGCTGACGCGCCACCGCTGGAACGCAGTTGCGGACATGGGGAGTTGCTCTCCGCCGCTGTTATCGTTCGTATTAAAGCTGGCCTTAAGGCTCATAGGTGCTGACTCGTGGTGCTAACTCGTGCTACTAACTCATTGTTGCCAATCTTAATCAACCGCATGATGCCCCCATCGATCATGGCCCCATGTTATCCGCAGTGCATGTTGCTTGAGCTTGTGACGGCGGATAGGGCTGGGGCACACCGGTCGGCGGAGTTAGCCAGGGAACGTCGATGAAGTCGAAGAAGTCCAGCAGATTGGGCTGGGCGGCATCTCTCAACGTGAGAGCCGCACTGCTTCCTATAAACCTGGCTTCCACGAGCTTGATCACGGCCGTGTGGTCCATGGGAGTGTGCGAAACATAGTGCTTGCGAGTGAAGGGGGAGAGAACAATGTTTGGCAGGCGGAAACCGAGTTGAGCGGCAAATCCTTGCTCTGCCGCCGCATCGGTGGGATGTGTGCCCGGATCTCGATTTGCCACCGGAGGAGTAGTTCGCAGATCGCAGTGCAACGTCGGAGTGTCTGTGTCATTCGCGGGGATACACGGATTGTAGGAATCCGGATTCACGGCAATGCTTGAAATGTCGGTAGGATAGTCAACCAAGAACTGGGAATCGGTCTTGTCGTTGGTGTGCCCTGGAACCGGCGGCACGTGATCGTAGGGACCGCCGCCTTCGTCATAGCTCAAGAAGAAGATCGAATCCTTCCACGACGGGCTTGCCATGAACGCATTAAACAGGCTGGCGACCTGAGCTTGCCCTAACAGAATCGACTGCCCCGATCCCGGGTGTTCGTCGTTGTTGCTATAGCCAGCTTCGATCCAGGTGAAGGCGGGGAGAGCGCTATTCGCCAGGTCGGTAATGAACTGTCCTACAGGAGCGATGTGAGTAACGTCTATGCAAAAGGCGTTGTTTGGATCTCCAACCGCGGGTCCCGAATCTTCAGTGGGCGCTACGCAGGTGGGACGTTGCTCGTCCTTCATATATAGGTAATTGACCGAGTAGGTGAAATAAGAAAACGTAGTTGCAGGATACTTATTAACGGGCTGTCCGTTCCCGCAATCCCCGTCGTTGCTGGCCGAACATTGGTCTTCGGTCGTTGAGTAGTAAAGCCTCCACGACACTTTATTTGTGTCCAGCTCCTGGAATATGTTTGGAATCGCTAGTTGCACCCCAAGGTTATCTTCGTTCGATCCGGGATCATGTACCAGACCCTGCGTGGTCCCGCCCGTCATGGTTGCAACGCGGTTGGGAATGCTCTCGGCGGCGACGGGAGAAAACCAGCGATCCGAAAGGGCGAATTGCGACGCCATATAGTAGTAGTAATTCAGATACCCCTCATCGTAATAGCCCATGGCACGCTGCCCGACTAAGTCGGTGAATTGTCCGCCTGAGCATTTATTGGCAGGGATCGCACAGTAGTTCGCATAGCCTTCGGCGGTGTGGACAAAACCGTCCATGTTGATCGGCCGTGTGATATCGAAGTTGTAGCGATTTACGTCACCATAGCTGTTCAACCAGGCGGAAGATTCATCGTCGATGCAGGTGCTTTTGAGTTTAAACAAATTAAAACTCTGGCCTTCGTCGTCAAGGTTGAAGATTGTGCTCAGCTTGTCGTCAATGCCGTCCACGTTGTAGGTAACGCCGTCGTCCCCTACGTTGAAGCCATTCGCGTTGCGATAAGGGTTCAGCATTCCGAAATAATGGTCAAAGGTGCGATTCTCCTGCATCATGAAGATGATGTGATTGACGGAAGCGTTGAGGCTTCCTGGAGCCACCGTGACCGTCGCAGTTGCGGTCGCAATTTTATTGTTGGTTCCGGTTGCGGTTGCGGTGTAAATAGTTGTGACCGTTGGNNCCACGCTTTGAGTTCCGCCACTCGCCGGCAGGGGGTAGCTGTTCGAATCCACGTTGTCTGTAATCACTACCTGGGTCGAATTTGTGGCTACCACGGTGAGTGTGCTCGACTGTCCGGCAACAATGGAGGCGGGATCCGCGCTTATCGTCGCCGTGGTCACTCCCCGAGCGGTCACGGTGACCGTCGCTTGTGCGGTGGCCGTTTCGGTTCCGGACCCACTCGCGGTAATGATGTAGGTCGTGGTTTGAGTGGGGGTTACGCTTGTGCTCCCTGCCAACGCGACTGCCCCCACACCGTTGTTGATCGTGGCCGACGCAGCGTTGGCGGAGGTCCATGTCAAGGTTGCAGTCGCACCGACCGTAATCGTCGTGGGCGAAGCGGCGAACGTGACAGTCGGCGCAGGCGGCGTACCAGTCAGGCCCACGCACCCGGTTAACAAACCGGTCGTCAAGCTCAAAGCAAGGGATAGCAGCAGATGAGAGGTGCGCCGCCGAGGCCTTTTCATGTCTGCATTCAGGTGCTGAAAAGCAGCCTGCGAGTTGCTTGTGCGGAAGCCTATCTTTCGCGGAAAAGCAGCATGACGCGCACTTTATTCGTCGTTCCTTACGTCGAAAAAGCCGGAATGCCATCCCTGGAGTAGCCCAGTACAACGTGTGGGGCAAGCTGCGACCGAGGCCTCCGACCGCTACTGGCCAATCTTTGCATGTACTTCCGAGTAGTTCGACCCCTGTTTACCCTTGCGATTCCTCGAAACACACCTACAATCATGACAATTAGTCTTTGGAGTCCGCTCTCAATTTACGGGCCAAGGAGGCCCATTCAGGTGAAAAGGTGGATGCTTTTCGTAGCGCTGGCAACATCAGTCCCCGCGGTCGCAGGAGTTTCTGTCACTGCTCCAGTCAACAATAGCAATGTTGCCACCACCGTTCAGTACGCAGCCACCGCGACTACGAGCTGCGCCCATGGGGTTTCCGCCATGGGTATCTATACGGCTCCTGGAGTACTGGCATACACCGTCGGCGGTGCAGAGCTCAAAACGGAGTTGACGCTCAACCCGGGGACGTACAATACCGTGGTCCAGGAATGGGATAATTGCGGAGGAGCTTCTAAAACTCCTATCAAGATCACGGTCGGTGGTCCCGTGAAGGTGACCGCTCCCGCGAATGGCAGCTCGGTGGGCTCCCCCGTCCAGTTTGTTGCTTCTGCCACAACCGGTTGTCCGGCTGGAGTGGCGGCGATGGGCATCTATACGGCTCCTGGGGTGCTGGCCTACAAGGTCAATGGATCCGCTCTGAATGCTCCTTTGACACTCAGCGGGGGAAGCTATCAAACCGTGGTTGAGGAATGGGACAACTGCGGGGGCGCCGCTACCACGCCGATCACGATTACCGTGGGCTCGGGCGGCCACTCGGGTCAATTCGCGCGCCTTGATCAGCAGCATGGGTGGACGGGATACGCACTGCTTCCGCCAACCTACAACATCTGCACTTCGTGCGTGCCGACCGGACCCCAGCTTACCTGGGCGATGACCCAGGGCGTCACGTCACCCGCTATGAGTGGCGGGGATTCGGCCCGCATGGATATTGGGGGGCAGACGGACTATTCCGACGGGCTGTGGAACAATCACCTGATCGGTGATTTTTCGTCGCAAGGTCTACCCGATCCAAGCCACTCCCTTGTTCCCAATATCCACAATTTTACCTACGACGTCTATTTCTACGCGACGGACATAAGCGCCTCCCAGGCGCTGGAGTTCGACATCAATCAATTCGTCAATGGCCAGTCGTTCATCTGGGGGCATGAATGCCGGATTGCCGGCGGAAATGAGTGGGACATCTGGGACAATCCAGGTCAGAAATGGCATCCGACCGGGATTGCCTGTAATCCCGTGAACAACTCGTGGAACCATCTGGTCATTAAGGCGCAAAGAACCTCCGACAATCGCCTTCTGTTCCAATCGATTTCATTGAACGGTCAGACTGCGACGCTGAACTACTACGAGAATCCCACTCCGACCACTTGGTACGGCATCACAGTTAATTACCAACAGGATGGCAACTACGAGCAGAAGCCCTATTCGATTTGGCTGGACAATCTGACGTTCACATATTCATAGGCTTGCTCTGGCGGTTCGCGCCGCCGACGGCCGTCTCGCCGGCGGCCGTCTCCAGCCTGGTTGATGCGGATGCTCGTTCGTTCCCCCAAAACGCCTAACGGGCGCCAGACTCTCTGACAACTACCTTCCGGTCCTCAATGCCAATCTTCCGGTGTCGGCGCTGTCGCCACCGCCGACATTCGCTCCAGAGTTCTGATCGATCCCAACGAATTCGTGAACTTTCGTTATCTAGCGTACGGACATCCGTTGAGTCATATTGTTTGCAGCTCAGACCAACTCATCAACTACTGTCTGCGACGCTTTTGGACATGCTTGTCATACCACTTTCGTCGGTCCTCATTGGGTGGTCAACTTCGTAGGGCTGCAGCCAAGCTCAGGCGGAAGATCAGACATCGCAGATTCGGCGCGGGCAGCCAGTCGGCAAGATTTCATCACATTTTCGATTAGCTGGAAGAGGCTGCATACACCGGTGGATACTACTTTCCACGTCTTGTCGCGCTCGGGGCTAAACCGTACTTTCGTGCAAGCGGGTCAATTGTCTCAACCATAGGCTGGCCGTTCTTAGGGCAGCAGGCGAGGTAGTTAGATAATGAAAATATCGAGATATGTTCTTGTCCTTGGGCTGTTAGCCGTAACGGCGTGTTTGCCGCTGGCGCCCGGTGCATTCGGCCAGATTCAGTCCACGATCAGCTGCCCAGCAGGGCACGGCTACTGGGATGTATTGAGCGTAATGATGATGGACCCGGGACTAGCCTCCAGCTACCACATGGAGGGCATCACCAAAGGCCTGCCATCGTCGTACATCTATACCGTGTGGGATCAAAGTCAGGCCAAGCTCTATTACGTGAAGAACCCACAAGGCAATCCCTGGGACATCAATATCTATGACTCAAGTTACATCTACCAATGGGTCACGGAACTGGGCTCCTGGAAGGGTGTCAACCACTGGAACGACCCAACCAGTTGCAAGAAATTCAACAATGGCAGCCAGAAGGGCGGGGCCGACTTTTCCATGCGCTGGGCCGCTCGGTGTGCGTCTCCGGGGGGGGAAAACAGTTCGTTCTGGAATTCTGNNCTGCACAAGCGAACAATACGAACTACTACACCTACGTGGACCAGGCACTGCAGAGTCCGTCCCAGAATCTCGACTATTCTTTGCTGGAATTGAAACCAACACGCACCATGGTCATCACCGACCACCGCGCGTATCCACCACGACGCTTTCCCATTACAACATTACCCCTGCAATATACGTACAGCTGTGGTGTTTCCGGGGACGTCAACTCGTGTAAGTTTCGTGAAGTCTTTGAATATGGTTTGGATACGGACGTCAATCCAGTGGACAACATCAAGCACAGCTATGGATGGATACGCTGGCGCTACTACACCAACGCCACAGGGGGAAACCCAAAGATTGCCGCGAGATGGATACTGGCGAATATATCGACCTCCAACCAGTTGATGCCAGGACAGGTCAGCCTCGTCTTCCAGTGTTTCTAGACCGCCCTGGACTATAAGACGAACGTAAGGTAAGAACACTTCTCCCGGGCCGGATGGCGCGATCGTTCCTTGGCACCGGACCCGCGGGAAGTGGACCTCGGCCCTGCAACTCCCACATGGGGCGCCTTCTTCCTTCTTCGCCCTTGATCTCATCTGGAGATCAGATCAACCTCTCGACTCTTTCCCATTTCGGGCAACCTTAAGTGGGTCCCCTTCATCCATAAGGCTGCAACTTCGTGCTATTAGCTGAAATGAGAGTGAAGGCCGTCGACGCATTGCGCACGCGCAGGACCCTGACAGCCGGCTAAGACCGGTCAGCGGTCTCGGCTCACCGCCTTGATGAGTTTCCCTTTCACCATGAGGAAAGTTCTATGAATGCGTTTCGCATCTTGGTGGCCGACGACCATCCGATATTCCGTTTCGGCCTGTGCTCGCTGCTTCGGTCTCACCCCAGCTGGGAGGTCTGCGGAGAGGCAGCTGACGGACGCGAGGCGGTGGAGAAGTGCCGGCAGTTGAAACCCGATCTTCTTATTCTGGACATTTGCATGCCAAGGCTAAATGGCATGGACGCGGCACGGCAGATCCTGAAAGACAATCCCGCCCAGGCCATACTGGTCCTTACCGCCGTGGACTCCGAGCAGGTGGTCCAGGACTGTTTGGAAGCGGGTGTTCGCGGGTGGGTTCTTAAGTCCGACGGAACCGATGACATGATGACGGCGGTGGAGGCCTTGCAGAGACACAAGAGCATCTTCAGCGCGCGAATATCCGATCTGCTTACGGAGGTTTACAAGCGGCATCGCGGGGATCCCTCCGCCGCCAAAGTAGCCAGGTTGTCGCCTCGGGAGCGCGAAGTTGTGCAGCTCTTGGGTGAGGGGAAGACTTCCAAGGAAGTCGCCACGATGCTAGGCGTGACATTGAAAACACTAAAAACGCATCGCGGCAATGTCATGCTCAAGCTCAAGCTTCATTCCATCGCCGAGTTAGTGCTGTATGCGGTGAGGAACGAAATCATCCACGTGCAACTTCCAGCCGCACTGCGCTTGCCCAACCCGACGGGCGCGGCCTCGCAGCGAATTAACTGAAAGTTTCGCCTACCTCGATTTGCCGCTCCTAGCCGTCACCGAAAGCCGCCAGATCCGCCGGCGTTTTGCGCGTAGTGAACCCCCTTACCATATCCCTTTGTCGTTTCCCGTGACCTTGTATACAACAAAGGCTGCTGCCGCCAACCCGGGCAGCAAGGACAGACGGCTCACAGTGCGTAAGTTCTTTTGCGTGCCAGCGTAGAGCACCTGGCGCAAGAAAAGGCCGACCGCTTGAGGCACAATCGAGATGCGCAGGAAATCCCCCCGCAACTGCAGGGCGTCTCCTTTTGTGGCCGAAGAAGCCACGTCGGCGGGTAGCTCCAGCTTGGCCCCATAAGCACGAGCGTACTCCGCAACCGCCATAAGCAAAGTCGCAACCCCCGGCCAGATACCGCTGGACTCTGCCGCCGCTCGCAGAATGGTGTAGTCCAACTGCTGTGCTTGTACCAGCTTTGTCGTATCCACGATATCGCACAGCCGGCAATAGAAATGGCGGTACATACGTTGCAGGGTTGTGATGAGCACACGTTCCTCAGGAGCGGGTACGCGGAAGGCATAGCCTCCAACTGTCCGGCGAACGGCGCGGATCTCGACGCGGCGTGCCAGATTCAGGTGCTCCCCGGTCTGTCCCAGGCATCCGACATGTACCTCGACTGCCTCCGACAGGCCCGGCAGTTTGAAGTTCCACTTGTTCGCCAGGCGATCACCCCAACTGCGAGGCAGGACTTCGGCGGCAAGATTCTTTCGCAGGATGCTGACGACCTGGTCTAGACGACCTCCAGTGTACAGGTCAAGGTCCGAACCAATATCCGGCCAGTGATCGAGCGACTTGATCACAATGGCCGAGCATCCCGCGCTTTCCAGTTCTTCGCAGACCATGTGCAGCACGCTAAGCGCTCGACTGATCCGCTCCTGCTCCTTCGCCAGCGCCGTCGCACATTGGCTCGACACGCGCGGGCTCATGGCGCCCAAGGTGGAACTCTGCAGCGCTTCGATCGCGCGAACCAGTACATGGTGCAAATCGGCAAACGCGAGAAATCGAGAGAACTCGTCATGGTCCCAATTCGAGAGCATTCGCAGCTCATGACCCAAAGCAAGCGCATTCGATCCGGCGGCGAAAGGCTCACCCAGCAAGAGCTGCGAGAGCAGATGAAGATCTCGAGCAGGGATCGATCTCCCAGTTTGCATGACGTCGTCCATTGCCAAAGAACTCATATCAAAATCCATCTCGGTGCGACGCGTTCGTTGCTGGGCTTGCGCACTTGCGGCCGACTCCCGATTCGATGGCGGTGCCTTCCTCATAATCATTCCACGTGGCGACCATGAGAAAAGGCATGGGTTTGACCTGGTTATAGAAATGAAAGAGGTGCAGAGTATCCTCGAACGTCTTCCCGCAACGTTCATCGATGTGGCGATCCAAGCCCCAGGACGCCTTGGTATCGTCGAACCCAGGCCATGCCGTGCCCACAGCGATCTTGTCGGGCCGGCTTTGCATCTTCTTGTAGAAAGCTTCGAGATACTCTTTACCCCAGTCGCTTCCATCTCGTGCCCATCCCTTGGAGGGATGAACCCAGGCGTAGTTGCCGTCGAAGGCGCTGGCATACTGGGGCGGAGGGTCGTCCTTATAAATTAGCAACGGGGAAACAGGCCAAGTGTTGACTTGCGCCCGCACACGGTTCCAATCGGTGTGGCCGCGTTTGGGAAAGATAAAAATTACCGGCCGACCGTTGTACTCAAGGTAGGCATCTCGGCCGGGGGCCCCTGGCCGAAGGTAGGCGTCGTATGCTTTTGCCATTGCCGCCAGCGATTCCTCGGTGGCTTGGCCATTATCTTCCTCGGTTTCATCGTACATAAGAGCCACTTTGAAGCGGCTCTGGCTGGCGACCTGCTGCATCAGCGCGTAACTGCGATCGAGAAAAGGCCGCCGCTCCCCATACCAGTCAACTGCGAAGGCCTGAACTCCAAGATCCTTGGCTTTGTCGATTTGCCGCCGCAGGACTGCGGGATCGTCGGTGCGGTATCCCACCTTGATGTGCTCCGGGTCGCCGAACCATGGCACGTAAACCGCCACCACTTTGGCGCCTTGCACAGGACTTTCCACTGCCTGACTCAGCCCGCGGTAAGCGCCCGCGCGGTGACATCCGGAAGCGAGCAGCAAGGCCGCCGCGATGCCGAGGACTGAGGGCAGCTTTGACTTCGACATCATTATTGTTATTGGTCTCATTAAGATCATGAGTTCCATCAAGAAGCGGGCACACTTTGCAGCAGACGAACCATCCAGCGATCCGCAGTCGGGGTCATCAGCACCAGGAACCTCGCGCTCACTTTCTCGCCATGAAGAAGCCTGGAGCCGTCGAATATCTGCACTTCATACTCGGTGCTGTCCTGCAGTTGGATGACGCCGCCATCGGGGGAATAGAAGACGGCTTCCAAGGTGTGTCCATGGTCGATGTAATGGCGGTGAATACCGCTGGCGCCCTGCTCCGCAACGGTCTCGGTGAATTCCTTCTTGGCAACGCCAGTAAAATAGCCATTCAACAGATCGGCACGGTTCTGCTCCAAACCCGCGGCTAGCGTTTGCCAAGCTGCGGCGTAGTCATGCACGACTTTCTGCCGAGTCAAGTCTTCCATGTCTCGTGGCCCCCGCGACACGGTGAAGTCCACCTTGGGTAGCGACGATGAAGCCGGAGCGGAACTAGAAGTGACCACGGCCGTTTTGGGTGCCCACAGCCCAAAGCAGAGAAGGAAAGCCGCGCTGGCGAAGAGCTTCAACGTGAGCCTCCCATATAAATTTCGTTTCCGGCCACGACACCGGAGGCCACGGAAATGGTCGCGGGCCCGGCGAAGCCCATATCCGTTCGAGCCACACCTTTCTTGATGGGTGCGTCCACCGTGCTTCGTCCGAGTTTGTCCAACTTCGTAAACGTGACGATCGTGCCGTCGGGGACTGAGTTCCCTCGACAATCGCGAACCGGCTCGGTTTGCAGCACGACACGGTCGCCTTTATGCTCCGCGGACGCGTGCAGCTTGCAGGGTTCCGCGGCAACCTGCTGCACCACCCTGCGTTCGGATAGTTGTCCCAAGGCAGCGTCAATCACTACGGCTCCGTCTTTAGCGCCGGAATTCAGACGGGTCCACGCGACACCGTTACGGGTCATTCGGGGCGGGGAAGAAACCACGGTCTCTTTGGGGATCGCGCCGGCGATTGCGCGGAACGTGACGCTCTCGGGCTGCAACGCGAGATTGTGAAAGCGGTCCATGACCACGGTCACTGCGCTGATGGCATCGACCCTACCCACCGGCACGCGAGAGGGGTGTACGAGAAATACAAGTTCCGCTCCGCGGTTCGGAGTTACATAAAAGTTTGTGGTGGCGCATTCCTGTCCGTTGCAAGCCATGACCTGGTAATTTCCAGCCGTGGCGACCGCGTCGGGACTGATCTGGATGGTATCTCCTGCCTGAAACTGGCGCTTTGCCACGTGCCCCGGCCCGATCAGATAGAACATTGCAGAACCGGTGCCGCTGCTGGATACAGCGACCGCTTCTCCGGCGCTGACGATAGCGGGCAGGTGCAGAGCGGGCGGCGTTTCTGCCTGGGACATGGCCACGAACGCTGAGCACAGAAGGAATATGGAGAGGAATGTGCAGAAGAGGCTACGCATCTCAGGATGCACCCCGCGTGTACTGATTGGCCATTACACGAAAACGCTGGACCCGCGCGGCCACATCGGCAGGGAGATCGACCGCAAAAGGCTGCGGAGTCGTCGGCAGCAGCGCCCGATCCACGTATTCGTCCGAGACCCAGATGACTTTGCCATTGTTGTCATAGCAAGTCGCCAGCACGTGAGCGATGTTGACAGTCTGTCCGCTCTGGTTCACAAGTTCGCCTGCCAGAACCTTATTTCCGACGGTATTTGTTTCCAAACGCTGGTTCATCACACCGATCACGGGATCGGCCGAGGCCGGAACGGCGGCGACATTCGCATCCATGCGAACCTGCTTCAACTGATTGAGCTGTAGCTTCGGGAAATCGATTAGGTAAGGCGTGACTTGGCTGGGCAGCAGAATGTGGGAGACCTTGTCGAAGCTGCCCTCGTGACGGAATTCCACTCCGTTGGCATCCACCAGCGCAGCGTTGACGTTGAGGTAGGCGGGAATGGTGTCTTCATTTACGACTTCCCCCATCACGATCACGGAATCGTTCCGCTCGATCGCATTCATGGAGATAATGCGAACTTTCGGGGGATCGATGCTGGCCGTGCCCCATTCACCTTCCGGTCCGCGATTTACAACATCCCACCGCAGGTAGTTCACGGCCATCACTTGCGCTGGGAGTTTTGGAACCTGGGAGACTGGCCAGAACACCTTCCAGTCGTTTTCCTTTCCCCTGCGAACCACTTTCAGGTCGCGAGTGTCGGAGAGCGACCCGACGGCAGTGGACCAGTTCAGTTTCACGCGGACCAATGCGTCGTCAGCGTCCTGGTGGAGCACGCTGACTTCAGAATCCTCGAGAGTGGAATAGGTGCGCAAACTGCCATCGCCGCCCGCCAGGTCGTAGACGAAAGCGGAGCTGTCTACTTGATTAGCATTCGCCAATTGCGCTTGGGCTTTGGGCCAATTCTTCTCGCGCACCGAGCGCAGCAGGTTCTGGACGGCCTGCTCCGGAGTGTTCTGAGCGCGCAAACTGACTCCCGCTGCTTTGGCAGACTGCAGCCAACCTATCGCTACCAGCAGAAGAATCCCGAAAAGAAGGGTCAGTGCCAACCCGTATTTCATGAATTCCCCTCCCGAACATACAGGGCGTCATTTGTCCGAACAGGGACCATCAGGACCTGCGGCAATCGTCGGCGGTCCGGCAGCAGAATGAGGAATAGAACGGACAGGAAGGCGGTGCCAATTGGCAGAATGCCCCACAACAGGCCCTCCCAAGGCGCGGGGACGGCATCCGATTCGATCTTTCGTGCCGGAGCTACATCCTCCTTGGACCAAACCGTAATTGTCCCACCATCGTAAGTTTCAATCTGACGCCAGCCGGCAAACACTAACAGCGGCTCATAATACTGATCGTGAACGAAGATGTATTTTAAGCCATAGCGGTTGGCATGTTTCAGCATGGCGCGGAGCGAATCCATACCAGCGGTCCCGAAAAACTTGGCGCTGGTTAACTGGGCCGCGCCGTAGTCCGTCATTTCCGGCAGCAGCCGCGCGGAGTTGTACTCGCCATCGACGCTGGGCGCCTCGGTATACGTCGAGATCTTGGGAAGGGCATTGCCGAAACCGAGCGTTAAATAACGATAACGGTCATGTCCGTCGCGGTTCAGAAAGGAAACAACCGAATCCACATTCAGACCGCCCGTTGCATGGAAGGGGCTCATATCAAGCCAAGCCATGGCAAGCGCGAATGTCCCTACGGCGGCGAGGGATAGACCAGTCGCCGCCGCGCGTGGGTACCGGCGTAACAGATCCACCGCCAACAGGCCCACGATGGGCAGAGCGAGGAGCGATGCCCAAAGCGTGAAGCGCTCGAACGTCAGAATGTCAAAAGCGCGTCCCAGCAGCCATTTGGGCAGGGGCGTGGTTCCGCCCAGCCCGAAGATAAATGCAAACCAGAAACTGATCAGCAAGGGTCTCAGCCGTGGTACCGAAGCGCCCCGGAACAATATGAAGGGGAGCGCCAGAATCATGGCGCCGTAAGGTACAACGAAATAGTTGAAACCGTAGAGGGGATTGAAAAGAAAATTAGACCGGCTGGCATGGGGAATCGGAATTTGCTTGATCGGGTGCTGCAAAATTGAGATCCAGTAGGGCAACAGAACTACCGCCACCCCAACAATCATCAGGGCCGCGAAAGACGCTCCCCGCAGCAGCACCTTCGTCCCCGAGTTGCCACCGGCTTCGGCGCGCTCGTCCATCCACGCCAGCCAGAGGACGGGAATGGCGAAGAAAATTGCTCCAAAGAGCAAGGTGACGTGATGCACCGACGCCGCCGCCAAACCGAGCATCACTCCCTTCAGCAGCGAACGAAGCTTGCCGTGCCGCGCCCAGTGATAGAAATAAGGCACCGCGTTCAGATAAAGAGGGGCCGCAAGGATGGTAGATAACTGCCCAGCCGAGTACACCAGGAAGGCAACCGCGCCCAGAAAAACGCTGCCCAGTGCGGCGTAGCTGGCCGATGTGTCGTCTACCCACAATTTCGCGAAACGATATACTCCCACCGGCAACAACAGCAGCGCCAAAAACTGGACTAGTCCATACGCCGCGTTCAGGCCGACTGCATAAGACAGAAGCGCGACCAACTGGTGTCCCAACGGCGGGTAAGTGGTCTGTGAAAAACCCGCGAACCATTTTTCGTTCCAGGGATTAAACCAGTGCTGCGCATAGTGGGAAGCAAAAAAAATGTGAAAGTTTGTGTCGTACGAAGCCTTCGCGGGCAACTGCATCAACAATAGTGGCCCGTGCACGGCTGCGACCAGCAAGAGTATTAGTAACAGCGGGATAGGACGGCCCACCGGACTTCTTTCAGCGATCACTGCAATCCTCTCGGCTACCACTCTTTTGGTAACGCTATTGGATTCCGAACCCCCTCAAGGGTTTGCCCCGGTGGGCGGTTTAAAATATGCGCCCGGCGGCGGCTTCCGTAAGCATCCCCTTTGGCGCCGGTAGCACCTAATGATCGCTTTTGAGTTCATATTTTGAGCTCATATTCAAAGATGCCCGTCTTGAGAGGTGAATAAGTACGTGTCACACCGCGTCGTGGTCCCGGCTGGGATGCTCTTGTTGGGCACAGTGTTGTGCTGCGCGCAAACCTTCGAAGTGGCTCCGCAGAACGATGCCAGCCGCACTTCCGGAGCGACCAGGTCATCAAGAGCGCGGGCTGCGGCGCCGAATGCGGAAAACACTCTCGGATGGGGTTCGGGTCTCGAGGTCGCCCAACAGGCCCGCGCTGCCCAGGCGGCATTAGTCGCCGGAGATTATGCGGCTGCCAGTTCGCACGCCGAGCTTGCGGCAAAGGCCGCACCCCAGAATGCCGATCTCTGGTTCCTGTTCGGATATGCTGCCCGGCTCGCCGGCCGTTATCAGGCATCCGCCGACGCATTTCAACGTGGACTGGCACTTCGGCCCGCCTCTATCCAAGGTCTGGCGGGTCTGGCGCAGACATACGCCAAGATGGGCCGGAACGAAGACGCTCGACGCCTGTTGTTGCAGGTGATCGCGACCAATCCCAACAGCGCCAATGAGCTGCAACTCGCTGGCGAACTCTTTCTCAGTTCCGATCCCCAACATGCTCTGGACTTACTGAAGCGAGCGGAAGCGCACAGCCCGGCCCCGCGCACCGAACTGCTCATGGCCCGCGCCTATCAACTGCTGAACCGACCCGACGAGGCCAACCAATCTCTGGAGCGCGCGCGGAGCCGGGCGCCGCACGATTCCGACGTTCTGCGCGCAGTGGCTGCGTACTATCGAGAAAACAGGAAGTACGACCTCGCCCTCTCCGCGCTGCGCCAGGTGACAGCCAAGACGGCTGACTATTGGGCCGAGTTGGCCTATACCTACCAACTGGCCGGCAAGAAGAGCGAGGCAGCGGATGCCTATGTGCAGGCAGCGAACGCGGCCCCAGGGGAGATTGGATACCAGCTAGGCGCAGCCGAAGCGCTGCTGAACGTGGGTAAAATCCAACCCGCGAGTGAACTGCTGGGGCGTGCCGAAACGCTGAATGCCGACCACTATCGCCTGCACGCCATACGCGGCCGGTTGGCCAGCCTGCAGGACCGTCCCGACGACGCCGTCCGCGAATATCAGACCGCCATTGCACATTTGCCGGAAGCCGTGCCCGAGGGTGCGCTCTATCCGGTCGAACTGCACGTCAACCTGGCTGAGATGTACAAAGACTCAGAGAACCCTGCTGCGTCAGCCGAGCAAATTGGCTTAGCTGCGGCCGAGATCAAGAATATTGAAGCCGGCAACGCGGACAAGCCGGAGTTTCTGCGACTGCGGGCGGCCATCGAATCGGCCTCAGATGACCAGCCAGCCGCGGAAAAAGATCTTAAGGAAGCTCTCTCCCTCGATTCCGGTAACGTTGCTCTCATTCTCAATTACGCGAATCTGCTCTGGAAAATGCAACGCCGGGACGAGTCCCTCAAGCTGTTTCACCAAGCCCTGGAACTGGATCCGGACAACCGCTCCGCGCTGTCGTCGCTTGGTTTCTTGTCCCGGGAGACCGACAGCCCTAAGGCTGCAGAACAGTACTTTCTGCGTCTGGTCGAGTTATATCCGAACGACCATGTTCCCTATCTAGCGCTCGGCGACCTGTATACGTCGGAGAAGCTGTTCCCTCTCGCCCAGAGCAACTATCAAAAAGCATATAGCCTGGCGCCCAAGAAACCCCTCATCGTAGCGCGAGGCGCCAACGCCGCTCTCGAGGGGCACGATCTTGCGCTGGCCAAGAGCTGGCTGGACCGCGCCGAGGGCGAAATGGACGCCGATGTCCAGGTGATGCGCGAGCGCGAACGGTATCTCACCCTCACCGGACACTATGCTGAATCGGCGGACTTCGGATACAAGGTGCTGGAGAAACTCCCGAAAGACCCCGAAGCTCCCGTTTATCTTGGCTACGATTTGGTTTTTCTCGGGCAGTATGAAGATGCCCTCATCTTGTTCGATAAGTACGAGCCCATTCTCCCCCAGGACAAGGACCTCTGGCTGATTGCGGGACACTCGCACAACTCGTTGGGCTATCAAGGGAAAGCGGTCACCGACTTTACCGAGGCCTTGCAGCGCGACCCCACCATGGCTACGGGCTACATGGATCGTGGGTATGTCCTCAACAATCTGAAGAAGCCCGACGCGGCAGCTGCGGACTTTGAAACCGCCATCAAGCTGCATCCGGGATACGGCGAAGCTTATTTGGGATTGGCGATGGCGGACCTGCAACTTAACCGTGCCGTTAAGGGGATCGAGGAAGTGAATGTGGCGGAGAAGATCCTGGGGCCGTCTCGCATCACGCATCTCACCCGAGCCGAAGCGTTTCGCCAGCGCCTGCGCCTGAGCGACGCGGAGAAAGAATATCGGGCAGCGCTTACTTTCGCTCCCAACGATCCCGAGGTGCAACTCGCGCTCGCGGACACGATTTTCCGGTTACACCGTTATCAGGAGGCGGTGGATCTCTTGCTCCGCGTTTCCGCTGCCGAACCTGACGAACCGCTGGTTTATGCTCGCCTGGCGCGAGTCTATGCCCAGCTGCACAGCCAGCCGGAAACGTTGCACTATGCGCAAGAAGCCGAGAAGGCGGGCAAGGGGCAAAGCGGCATCCTGTTGGCCACCGGAGAAGCGTTCCTGACTCTAGGGGACCGGGATGCGGCCATGCAGCGATTTTCTCGCGCTCTCGAAGCCCCGGAAGGAGACGCGATTGACACTCGCCTCGCCATTGCGCGCCTCTACGCACTCGAAGGCCGGGGCGCGGAGGCTCGCCAACAGGTAGCTTTGGGACTCGCCGAAGCTCGCGTCTCCGATAACACGCCCCTCAAGCCCCAGCACCTGGTCGAAGCGGCGGATGTCTTTCTGACCACACACGAGTTTGAGTTAGCCAAGATGTACCTGCAACGCGCCCTCGCCGAAGGAGCTGATGAGGACGTCGTTGCCCTGCGTCTCGCGAATGCGGATCTGGCTGAGGGAAAGACCAAGAGTGCGGGGACGGAACTCGCTGTGGCAGCCGGACAAGATGGGCAACCGCAGAGCTACGACTACCTCATGACCCGAGCCAATGTCTACCGCCAGCAGCGGGAAAACTTGCCGGCCCTGGTTGCCTTTGCCCAGGCCAATGCATTGGCCGGCGACGACAAGACCGCCGAATCGGCACAGTACGAGGTGGCATCCGAAGAAGGGCGCAGGATCAACGAAAACGTGAGCCTATCGTCAGCTGCCTCGTTCGCGCCGGTTTTCGAAGATATCACCATCTATGTCCTGGGTGCGAGGCTTCCCCCAAATGTTTCCTCACCAAAGCCGCTTCCACCGCCGCGCTCTTCTTTCGAAAGCCAGGCGATTGCCGGCTATCGTTTGCACTTTGCTGGGATGCCGACCATAAGCGGTTTTGTAGGCGAACGTAACGCCGAAGGTACGATCTCGATTCCCAGCACTTCCACGATCGAGGATCGCAACACTTACGACACGATGTTCAATACCGGAATAAGTCCGACCGTGAGACTGGGGAATGCCAGCATTCTTCTCAATACCGGAGTTCAATTCACAATTCGCCGCGACAGCCTTTCACCGGTCGACATGAATCAGAACCTCTTTCGGCAATTCCTGTATTTCTCCACTAACCCACTGATGAATTGGCTTACAGTTTCTGGCAACGTAATTCACGAAACTGGCCCTTTCGCGGAACAGAATCTCCATTCCAGAGATGTCGTCGCATCCCTTGCCTTCAAAGTGGGCCGCCCTTGGGGAAAGACGTCGCTTATCACGGGATATGGTGTGCGCGACGTGCTATTCAGGCCTTTGATTCGCGAATATTACACCACCGACGCCTATCTGGGATTGCAACGCCGTTTCGGCACACGCCTTCAGTTTGCCGTGCTGGCGGATTACATCCGGGCCTGGGAAGTGCAAGGCTACGATTATGCGACCGCGCAGGCGATCCGTCCGGCGGCCAGATTCGAATACAACAAGTCCGCACGGTGGAGTGTTACAGGTACATTCGCCTTGTCTAGAGGGCAGGGCTTTCACACCTATGACAATACGCAGAGCGGATTTCTGGTCTCTTACGTGAAACCGCTGCGCGGCGCGCTTCGTGACGGGGACCAGCAAGTCCCGGTGGCTTACCCATTGCGCTTCTCCTTCGGCTTCCAGCAACAGATGTTTTACAACTTTTCGGGACACGCTAGCGGCACTTTTCTTCCGGTCGTCCGCCTGAGTTTCTTCTGAACGGAAAGCGTCTGCGTCGCACGGGAGGACTGGTTTGAAGAAATGATGCATCTCCGAAGGGCAGATAAAGACCCGCAGGAGCTTAAGTCCAAAAAATGGGGCACATGAGCGCAAGAAACCCGGACTTCACTTTGACGCCTGTGGCAGACGTCGCCGGCGGCCCCGTGCCCATTCGCCCGGCATCGCGCTCGCTGCGCGCCGCCATCTTCAGCGGGAGCATGATTCTACTGGTTGGGTCAGGATTGGTGAGCGCCATCAACCTGATCTACAACATCGTCCTTGCTCGTTCACTGGGCGCAACCGGCTTCGGACAGGCAGTCTCGGTTTACACGCTGTTGATGCTGCTGTCGGCGGTCACGCTTTCGTTCCAGTTTGTTTGCTCCAAGTTCGTCGCCAAGAACAATTCGCTGGCTGCCAAAGCCGCGGTGTACTCCGTTCTGCACCGCCGGTCCTGGCAGGCTGGCGCCCTCGTCGGAACCACTCTAGCGGTTGCCAGTCCCGCAATATCGCGCTACCTCAATCTTTCCGACCCAATGCTGATCGTCATCCTCGCCGTGGGAACTGCCTTCTACATTCCGCTTGGGGTCAGGCGGGGAATGCTGCAGGGCATGTACAATTTTCGGCGGCTCAGCATCAACTTCATTCTCGAAGTAATGGTAAAGCTGGGCGCAACGGTCGCACTGCTTGCGCTCGGCTTCGGTGTGAAAGGAGTGATCGCGGCCGTATCGGCCTCCGTGGTGGCTGGCTACCTCTGGGCCCGGCCTGGCCCCGAGTTGAAAGTTGCGCCCCAGCCTGGACTGCCAGCGTCATTCTTAGAGGGTCTTCAGGCAATCGTATTCTTCGTAGGCCAGGTCGTCATCAACAACGTGGACATTCTGCTGGTGAAGCATTTCTATCCGCCGGCAGAAGCTGGTCTGTATGCTGCCGTCGCAGTGGTGGGACGGGTCGTGTACATGGCTTCCTGGGCAGTTGTGAGCAGCATGTTCCCGGTTTCGGCTGGCGTGGAGCGCCCGGAGCCCTACCGTCGAGGTGTGGTCATCACACCTCTTCTGCTCGTGCTGTTGATTGTGACACTGTCGTTATTTGGCCTCTGGCTACTTCCTAGTGTGGTCTGGAGAGGGGTCTTCGGAGCCGGTTTCCAACTGAGCGCGCAGAACGGATATGCGTCGCTGCCACTTCTGTATGTTGCCACCACGGGTGTGTATTGTCTCAGCGTCGTGCTCATCACATACGAGATGTCCAGGAAGATCGGCAACGCCGGGTGGCTGCAACTGGCTTTCAGCGGCGCCATCGCTGTGGGCATCTATTGGTTCCATGGCAGCCTGCACCAGGTCATTATGGTGCAGTTGGTGCTGATGCTACTGCTGCTGGCCTGCGTGTTCGTCCCATTTCTTCGCTTGCAGTCCCTGCCGTCCTCGGAATCGGCGGCGGAACAAGTCATGGCCCCAGTCCTAAAGCAGCGGCCGCTGGGCGAGGATGAAGTGATTGCCGAGTTTCTCAGGAACGAGTTTTATCATCCGGAATTTCATCGTTACTGGCAGAGGATGGAGGAGATTGTGCTGGCCCGCGACTTCCTGGATGCAGACCAAAATGCCCTGCGCCGGGCGCTACTTTTCCGCAGACGGGGAAGAATGTGGCGGGAACTTCCGGCCGATACCCAGTGGTGGGAAGTGGAACTGGATCCCGCGGACCTGGCACGGGTCTATATTCTCCCGCGTTCTCATTGGCGCAAAATCGCCAAGGGGAACTTTGCGCTGGGTGAAGTCGCGGAAAGTATCCGCGCCAGCGCTGCCAACGGATTTAATGCGAACTTCCTGGCTAAGATCCGCTCCCTGAGCGCTCATCTTCGACAGGAAGGAGGACCGGCATCGGCGATCCTCATGATTGGAATCGATGAGAGAAGTCCCCTAACGGTCATTGAGGGAAATCACCGCATGGTGGCTGCCATGCTGCTCTCCCCCGGCGCCGTCTGTCAGCGTTTCCGGTTCCTCTGTGGGTTTTCGCCGCGCATGGCGGAATGTTGCTGGTACAAGACGGACATTTTCACCTTATGGCGTTATACGAAAAACAGCGTCCGATACTTCCACAGAGATAGCGACGCGGCGCTTGAGGACATGCTGTTCAGAATCCAGCAATACCGGTTCCACGACTAACAACGCGCTCGACGAAGGTCCGCGGTTCCCCGCACAAGAGAGAGTTCCCGGCGCGGCGGTACTCTACTGGGCTGGGGCCGCCGGTTCAGGCTCGATCACAGGTGTGTTGTCACGCCGCTTGAGTTGAATCGGACCCTGCTGGCGGCGTCTGGCATACCTTTCGGCATCGATCACCGCATTCACCTTCTTGTCGCTGTCTTGGGCTAAATGTTCCAGCTTCATGCCCAGTACATCGCGGCGCGTCGCGGCGGTCACGTGGGCGCCGGAGCGCTCTCCCGTCCGAGCTTTCTGGTAGTACAAGTCGGCAGTTTCATGATCGCCATCGATCTCGGACAAGTAGCCCATGTTGTTCAAGGCAAAACTGTCTTCAGAATCGAGTTCAGCCGCTTGCTTAAAGTATTGGCGGGCACTTCCAAAATCGTTGCGATTGATTGCGGAAACACCTAAGAAACTCAAACGCGCAGTCTTGTTCTCGAGCTTGTCCTGGTCAGGCAGCCGACGCTTGATGCGCTGGGCATTTCGCTCCGACACTTCTGTGATGGGATGCCCGCGTAGCGCTCGGTCGGGCGTAACGATCGCCGGCTCTTTGGAATTCCGGCTGAATGCTGCCTGGTAACTCGTGAGCGCGCCCTGTAAATCGCCTTCTTTTTCCCGGAGAAGGCCGAGGTTGTTCAACGTGAACGGATTATTCGGATCCACCTTCAGTGCATTCTGCAACTGTTCCTCGGCGTCCAGGACCTGGTCCTTCTGCAATAACTGCATCGCTTCCAGATTTGCCCGGTTCACTTGCATGTCTTTATCCAGGATCACGGCCGCCTGAGCAACGGTCTTGCCGCGAAGACCCGACTTACTTGCCCGGTCCACCACGGCGCTGTAGGACTGCTCCCGGGCCAGGGCGTAGAACTTCTGAGCGCGGTCGATCGAGCCCTCCAGTTCCGAGATATATCCGAGATTGTTCAAAGTGAAGGGATCATTGGGGTCGAGCAGGTAGGCCTGGTAGAACAGCTTCTTCGCCCTATCCACATGGTGCTTATTGATGGCTTCGACGCCGTCGCGGTTCAGTTGCTGCACCGGGGTTGTGGTTGCCCGCTTGGGCACTGCGATGCGTAAATTCCCGGCCTGGACATTCTGTAAGAACAGTCCGCCGAGCATGGCCGCGGATAAGACGTATTTTGAGAACATCAACACACCCCGCCTCTGGTCCTGCAAATGGCTGCCTTTTAGATGAAATGGCAGGCGCGGGGTTGCTCCGGGATGCCGCTTTACTTGGTTTGAGGGAAAAGTTGGATTCGGGCTAACTCTACGGCCGGGAAAGTCATCAAACAGGGGTCTATCGAGGAGTTTGCCAGGTATGAATCTCGCCGGTCTTCTACGCTCCGTTTTGATATTCGTGGCCACGCTTAGCCTGGCGTGGGCCCAGACCGTTCCGAGCGCCAATTCCGGCCCCAATTCCGGCGCTAATTCCGCAAATTCCAATGATGCGGCCGCGCCGTCGGACCAGAGTCTGAAGCAGGTTGCGTCGCTGCCAGATCAAGGGCCGGATCCACTCCTTGACCTGCCGCGCCTGAAGCAAAGCCGGGCCAGCTTAGTCGGGGGCACCCTGGGAAATATCGATCGCTTACGGGACCGCTTCACTCTCCATCTGTTTGGACGAGGCAAGATGACCATTGTCTTTGATCCGCGGACTCGGTTCGTACGCGATGGGAAGGCAGCGGGCGCGCAAGATATACATCCCGGCGACCGAGTCTACGTTGAAACGGTCTTGGACGGAACCGCAGTGTTCGCCAAGACTATCCACGCGTTCACTGGCGCAGCCCTGGGAGTGACTATCGGCCAGATCATCGCCTACGATGCCGGGCAGGGAAGTCTCAGCATCCGCGATCCGCTTTCCTCCCGGCCGGTCCAGTTTCACGTGACCTCAAAGACCATCGTCACGGGCGCCGGTGTCGGTCCTGGTGCGCTCGTGCAGGTCAGCTTCCTCGGTGGCAAGGGCCCCGCATTGGTCCGCGAGATTCTTGTGCTGGCAGCTCCCGGTTCGGCGTTCACCTTCGCCGGCCGGATTACCTTCCTCGACTTCGCCTCTCATGAACTCGTCGTGGCCAACACAAGCGACGACAACCGGTACGAAATCCAATTCAATCCGGCAGCGATCGAAGCTGACGCTAAAGAACATCTGCAGGAAGGCGCCAGTGTAACCATCGCTGCCAGGTTTAACGGTCAACGCTACGTGGCCGAAAGTGTTACCTTGCTTCCCCACTCTACGGAGTAGAACGGTAGTTCCCATGTGCTCTACTGATAACTCTGCGTACAGGGAAGCGTTCCGCTGGCGCTACCAGGTTCAATGTTGTTGATCAATGTCGCGTTGACAAGAGTCCCATTCTGGTAGTGCTTCCATTGCCATAGCCCATATCCGGCGGCCAGGAAATACTGCTCCTCGTTGCCGCAGTTCTGAAATGCACTGTCGCAATTGTAGCGATAATGCAGAACTCGCGTGGGTAACTGCCCTATGCTCCCTCCGGTATCCATCAGCACCGGCGCATCTAAATCATTGAGTGCAGTTCCAAGGTCGCTGGACTTGTACGCGCTGCACGAGGAGAAGTATTGGAAGCTGGTATCGGCCACCTGAATTTCTGGACCCGGAGCGTTGGAAGCCACACAACGAGCGGCAATCGGCAAATCAGCGTCAAATCGTTTGAATGTCGTGTTGTCGGTCCAAGTCAGCTCCGTGGAACGAATGTAGACGTAATTCTGGTCGAATGACTTGACATCGAACCCGTGCGCGCTGGCGCTCTTGAGCCAAAACCAATAACCGGTGGCAGCAAAATCCTTATCGGGAAACACTTCCGTGTATATGGGATTCTGTGGTCCATTCATGAACTGGCTATCTCTGTTTTGCTTGCTCATCACGAAATACTGCATCACATCGCTCTGACCGGATGGACAAGAAAAGCCCTGCGCAATCGGTGGGGACGGCGGCGCCACGCTTCCGCAACTGCAAAGCAGCCAGCAAAGAACAAGGACCGAAATCGAGATGGCCGGAGATCTCGGGNNCGGATTGCTGACCATGGCTTCCTTGCTCTTCTTTCTAGATCGAGCGCTTACGCCTTAGCACGTACCAACCCGAGCGGTATCCCAAAGTTCCGTTTAGAAGGAAATACGCAGGATTTATCTGGCCGGCCAGTCCTGCTGCCAGGACGTAGCATTGCGCGACACGACCGAAGCGCACAGAGACCGATAGGGCAGCCAGCGAGGCAGCCGGCGTGCCCGGAGTTCAGGAGCAAGTAGCCGTGAATGGTGGTCCAGGTCGAAGAGGCGCAGATACTGCCGGACGACGATTGGCATCGTCATGCGCAGCGCCGCGGCGAAGTTTCGCTCCGTCATCTGACGCCGCCACTCTGGATGCTGCAGTACCGAGAGCAGCGCGTCCGCAAATCGATTCGTATTTCCAGTCTCATAAAAACAGATGGCCAGCCCCTCGGCGGTAGCCATGTCACGAAACTCGGGCAAGTCGGCCGCCACGATCGGCAGGCTGTATTCGCAAGCCAGGTGAGCCACGCCGCTAGATCCCGCCGCGGAAGAATAGGGAAGAACGAGGAGCGTGGCGCTCCGGAAGAGTTGCGCCACCTGCTCTTCCGGAACGTAACCCGTGAACTCGATACGAGGGTGGCCGGCCACATTCCGCGCCACTGACTCGACGTAGCCGGGCGTCTCTGGATGGTTGGCGCCCGCGATAATGAGCCGCACATTCTTCTGCTCGGCCGAGACCTTCTCAAATGCTTCAATCAGAGGTTCCAGCCGTTTATACGTTCCCCACTTGCCAAAGGCCAGAATGCGCTGTTCAGCATCGCCTCGGCGTGCGAGGTCTGGCAATTCAGGCTCACCGAACAAGATTCCATGGGGACGGAAGTGCACGTTGTTTCTGCGATACTTCTCAATGAGTGTGCTGCGGTAAGCCGGAATGAGAACGGAAACGGAGTTCGCCATCAGCAGCAAATGGGTCGCCACCCAGCCGCCCAGCCGGTAAAGCCTCGGATACTTTACGCTGGCGTTCTCCAGGTTCATCATGTCCATGATCTGGTGGAGCGTGACATGCGTGTAATAGCCGCGGAGACGAACCAGCGCCGGCGTGACGACGCCACAAAAAGCGGGCAGCGGCCGGCTGCCGTAGGAGGCAAATCCCAGGTTGAACCACACCACGTCGGGTTGCAGCTTCTCGATTGCGCGCAGAAGGCGTGCTGGATTCGCCAGGCTATTGAAAGACCAGCAGCGAATCACATCAAACCCATCCATTTCGGGTTCTGGAGTCCTTAATTTATCCGCCAGGATCGTGAGGTTGAGTTGCGGAAGATTTGACAATGCCTGGGCGACATGCAGCCCGTACTCATTCAAGCCGCCCCGGCTCGGGGGAAAAGCGGTAACCAGGCAGATTTTCACGCTGCACCTGATCGCGTAATCGCGCTTTTGGAGAGACGTCCCAACAAAACAAGGTAATCGAGACCGACGCGGAGATTAGCTTTGCTCTTGCCGCCGAATCGCTGACCGAAGTGGAAGGGAACTTCAACCGCGGACCGGATGTTTCCGCGCACCAATATCTCCAGCAGTAACTTAAACCCTTCCGGTTGTAAGTGGACTCCCGTAATGACTGCCCGGCGCATCACGAAGAAGCCGGAAAGGGGGTCGCGTACCCGTATCCTCGCCTTCTGCAGAGGCAGTGTGGTCCAGGTGCCCGCCATGGAGACGACCCGGCGCAGCGGGTTCCAGCCCGGCGTGCCATTCCCCGTGGAGTACCGGCTGGCGATGGCAATGTCCTGACCTTCTTGGACGGCGGTCACCAGCGCGGGCAGCAGTGCAGGCGGATGCTGCAGGTCGGCGTCGATTACACCCAGCAGATTGGCATCGGTATGATTCCAACCATGAATCACCGCGCCGGCGAGCCCGCGAGCTCCCAGCCGCACCAGCAGGCGGACGCGGGGATCCGATTTGGCACACTCTTGGACCACCGCCCCTGTGCCATCCTTGCTGTTGTCATCGACAACCAGCAGTTCATAATCGATTTGCGCGCCATCGAGATTCAAGCGAACGCGATCAAGCAACGTTCCAATGTTTGCTTCTTCGTTCAGGGTGGGTATGACCAAACCAAGTTTGTCGCGCATAGGTTCTCCCTGCCGGCCTGTCGGCACTTACGCCAGCCGAGCAGCTCTTGGATGGTCGTGGCCCATCAAACGTTGTCTGAGAAGTTACTGACCTGTTTGCGGCGGTCGAGCTTGCGGGGTTTAGGAGACTATCTACGCCGTTCGAGAATATTCACGCGCGTTGGAGATCGCGGACGTGTGGTCTAGCGCACAAATGCCAGCCTTCCTGAACTCATCCGCGATTTTTCGGCTGGTTTCTTCCAGAGGAAGGGCGTCAATCAACGTTATCCCTCCCATAACTTCTCTTACTAGAAGATACGAGCGGCGATACTGCTTGAGAAACTCCAGCGGATATTCCGGCTTTCTGGCGAAAGCGGCTTCGGGGTCTGCATCCAGCAGATAGGCGATGTCCGGCTGCGGAAGCAGCTTGAAAAGCAGCCGCGCGTAGATTCGCACAGCCTTTTGTTCGATGGGTAAGATGGCGAGCTGATCGTAGAAATATCGGTCAAAAATAACAACGTCGACTTCGGAGCTAAGCATTTCTCTTACCAGCCACCGCAGGTGAATCGCGTCGAGCACGTAAAACCCGCACCGCCCCAAGGTTACATACCAGGGCCGGAGGTTCTTGTCGCGACGCTGGACCGGCCTTTCCGGCGCGCCGACACCTAACTCCCCACGGAACAACTTATGCGTGAGGTTCTGCCGTAAGCGCGGAAGGACCACCACGTTGTCCCAGAAGGTCGCCACTCGGACCCGGAGCCCTGCACTTCGCAGCCACGCCGTGAGGGCCGCGATGTTAGTGCTTTTCCCGGACCCGTCTATGCCCGAAAAAGTGACGAGCGCCGGACGTGTCCTCGATCTTCCTCGATCTGGCTGCTCAGCATCCCGCAACCAGGATTTCCGTCCTGTTCGCCACATCACCGGCTACCCGGAGGTTTGCTGGAACTGGCTTCCGACAGCGCGACCACGGTACCCACAGCTATGCTCGCAGCAGCAATTACACCCACGTGAATCAGAAATGAACGCGACCGCTTCTGCCGGGCAGGCGCAAGCGCGGCTCCAGCCGGTTGGGAAGCTGCTGTTCCAGTCGTGGGCTGCGACTTGGCGGCGGCCGCACCTTGAGGCTGCTGCAACCCGTAGCCATCTGGATTCTGCGTCCTTCCCGCCTCCTTGGCCTGTTGGACGCGCAGCGATTCTCTTATGTCTTTAAACTGTGGCTCGGGCGCCTGTGGGTAAGGCGACGTTTTCTGGCTCCCGCCGCTGGTGGCATCATCAGGGCTTTGATCCACCGGGGATGTTGCCGCCGGTGCGGACGCGACCGGCTGCTGGGGATCGGTGTTTGCACCGGTGGCAGTGTTCTGCGCGAATGCTGTGGTTGCGGACTGAAGTGCAAGCATGCATCCCAGCGCGAATACGATCATCTGCGGTGTACGTAAGTTCATGCTGCTGCCTCCCCTCTGGTTGGCTTCCCGTCCAGGTCTGCCGGGGCTGAGGACGCAATCAGATCAGCCGTCCGTTGATTGTCCGAGACCGACCGAAACAAATCCCAAGGCTCGGGATAGTGGTGGGTGTTCGGAAGAAAGACATCGAAGCTGCGAACTGCATCCTCAGCGGCGGGAAAGACCTCGAAGAGACGACCTACCCGGGTGATCTCCAGGATCATCTCTGCCTGCGGGGACAAGGCGGCGAGTTTCAGCTCGCCGTCGCGCCTCACGATTGTTGATAAACAATCGAGAAGAAATTTGATCCCGGCAGAATCCAGGTGCGTGACCGAAGAGAGATCAAAAACGATTCGTGGTTGGTCCCTGCGCAGCACTTCCTGCATTTTTCGACGAAATGACGCCACTTCGCTCCGGTCAAAGCGGTCCGCCAGAGTCTTAACCACAACAGATGAATTAGGGTTCATTGTTAACCTTCCACAGTTCGGGAATTGCCGGCTCTAGATACCTCTTCAAGCCCTGGCCGAGTTTCAGAAACGTTACAGGAAAATCGCACCGACGCCGGAGATGGCAAAGGTCGATTGGGGAGAAAAGCGCTGAGCGCGTTGCTCAGCATCCGCCACAGTGAATGGCCAATCAAATTCGGCGCTCTCAGTGGCGACTGCCTGAAAGCACGACGGGGCAGGGGAGACGTGGACCCGATCAGAGAGCGGTCGCCAATTTCCACTTCGACCGCCCGCCTTACGTCAACCATGATATTGCGGTTCACAATCGAGTGAGCGATATCGAGGCTTGCGCCCAGGTAGGTGTGAGGCAGTATGGTAGCGTTCTCAACTATGCTGCCGCGATCGACCTCACAGTGGTGCTCAACATTCGTGCAGCGTGTGACGACCACACCAGACCGCAATCGTGTGTGATCACCTATGTATGCGGGACCCACGACGCGAGCCCGAGGATGCAAGCGGGCGCTTGGCGCTACCCACACACCCGGCCGTACCTCATTGCCATTGGGCCGGATACTGCAGTGCTGGAGCAATGCATCCTGCGCGAGCCGCCGGAGATCCTGAGGCGTACTCAATCGGTTCGCATATTTACGATGCATGTATTCAAGGAAGCGTGATTGGAGCGCTCGCCGGTCGGGTAACACGAGCTGTTCCGTGGACTCGCTCCCGATCATGGCGATGTCGAGCGGGCCGCTGCTGTCTCGCACAAAGGTGACCGGTTGGCCGCTCGCGCCGTGAAACCGGAGCATGGCGGCGACATCGAATTCCACGTACTTCGATGCTTGCATCACGATCGCGCCGCGCGACCCACTTTCCCGGCAGGTTCTCAGGGCCGCCTGGGTCGCCGTCCGAAGCCCCTCTCGGGGAGCATTCCTGACGTGAACCCGCCACCGGCTGATGTCTCTGAGCACCGCATGGTGGGCAAAGACATCATCGGTGATAAGAAAAATCGGTCCCACCCCTGATTTCCGCAGGTTTTCGATGATCCGGTAAAGAATGGGCTCTCCCAGCAGGTCAAGCATGGTTGCGGGCACACCGAAAAATGATGGCATCGCCTGCGCCAAGCAGTACGGTGCGGCCGCTGGGCTTAGGTCATTGCCGATACATTCGCCGAGCACCAGAACCGCGCCTACTTGCATTGGATCGACACTCCTGTGTTGCCATCTGTAACTTTCAGAATCAGGCAACACTCTCCGCCATCAGCGCAGGATCGGCCTGCCCGATGGCAGGAAGCATGATTTCCGGATCGCCGCCGACTGAGCAATCCACCAAGTTTTCTAAGTCCTCGCCACGACGCAGTTGCTTTTCGTCGGCGGATAAAGCAACGTCCTCCAAGCGCCTTGGCACAGAGTCCTTATGTTCGTCGCTCGGCCATGACGAAATGTTGGAAGAATAAGATGAGACAAGGCTCCCGATCGTTGCCGCTTCCGCCGGAACACTGGCGTGAAATGCAGTTGGTTTCACTGCCGCAACCCTTTGTCGATAGGTGTAGCCAAGGCGCGCCAACAACTCTCTCATCCGCTGTTTCGCTTTGTGCAACTGTGATTTCGAATTGCCGATCGAACAGTGCAGACGCCGTGCTATCTCCTGGTGCTCGTACCCTTGCATCTCGTGCAGAAGAAAAATCGTACGGTAGCCGGGAGGAAGTTTCTCGATGGCCCGCGTCAGCGCCAGGCGATCGGCGCATCGGGCGAGCCTCTCATCCACCCGTCCATACTCGCGTCTGAATCCGCGCGAGTCCTGTGGGTTGGAATATTCCAAATGCGCTTGGCGTCTACCCCTTTTGCGAAAGTGCATCAATACCGTATTCACCGCCACCCGGTGCAGCCAGGTAGAAAACGCCGAGTCGCCACGAAACGTGGAGAATTTTCGGAAGACGTAAATGAAGGCATCCTGGGTCAGGTCCTCCGCTTCGGCCATATCTTTCGTCATCCGCAGGCAGACTGCCACGATGCGAGGTTTGTGCGTCTCATAGAGCACGGCAAAAGCACTCGCATCCCCATTCCGGGCTTGAGTGATGAGATTCTGTTCTGAACTGGAGTTGGCTGTCGCATGAGCGCTCACGGGGACTTTCCTTCCTTGCCGCGGTTTTCAGACCAACCGTTCGCCCGGTTCGCCGATAAGAAAACTTATCAGGGCAAGTGCGCAGCGTCTGAGCAAAATTGCTCAGAATCAATTGACATGACGGCAAATGCTAGCAATGACGGCTTGTTTGGCGTGTAGGTGACCCCGTGTTCTCCGAGGATACGTGGCACCTTGAAGGGAACGAGGTCATTAACTGGCTTCAACAGTGCGGCGAAAAACAACGGAAACACCGTCACCGACTGGTGGATGCTGTTGCAAACAAGCAGGGGGCCAATGGCGACGAGCATGGCCAGAGGAACTGGCGTAAGTAGACAGAGAGTCTTCGCGTTCGTTGGCTCACTGGCTCATATTCAAGGGGTAACTCTTATTCACGGAGTAACTCTATGGTTGTCCTTAGTGGGATTGACGCTCTACGCGAAACAGGATGCTATTGGGGCGCCTCACTGAAAATGGTATCCAGGCTTGAGGTCGCAGCGGTACACCATCGTTTGATCCCGATTGACTCTGGCGTTGCAATTCGCCCAACTCAAAAACAGCGAGGGGCCGAGCGGGAAGATAATCATTTGCCCATCCAGTTCCGCTTCAATGCTCACGCCTTCGGCGGTCGAGGGCAGAGTGAAGTTCAGGCCTTCTCCAAAGATCACTGGGTAAGACTGGTGAACGATCTGGCTGACCATAGGGTGGACTACTTCCGCTTCCAGTAGGAAAGTCGCCGTATCGGACCAGTCGCGAGCAGAGACCATGAAAATCTGTCCACTCTGCAAGGAACGTTCCGATTCGATTCTGGTGAACGGACATGGCCCGGCGATGCACGATGCTCTGGTGTTCCGGAACTCATTCCCGGTTCCCGCGTCGAGGGACGCAGCGCCGAATGCCGCCCGCCATTTGCCGTCGGGTGAGCACGGACGCTGCCCCTTGCAAGGCACGTTGCCCTTGTTTTCAATCTGAAATGTTTGCACCGCGCTTCCTACGTTGAGCTCAGTCATGACTCGGCCGGAGTATCTGACGCGAACGTTCCCGACCTTTACCTCGGGCCGAATGGGGGAAGGCGCCCCACTGCTGAGGGGAAGCATTTGGACGATATAGAGTTTGTCGCCGACAATATCATTCACGTCAAGAGGATGGTACCGCGGTTGCCGGAAGTGAAGGACAAGAGGTTGGCCCCTCCGCACGAATCTGCGCAACTTGAGCGCAAACAAACCGGTTGAGTCAGACTTCGCCGCTTCTGGGGCCAGATCGGCAGTCACCTCGACATCGGCGATGGGCTCTTCCTTTCTGCTGTCCGTGTCCTGCACGGTGACTGCTCCGCGGATCGATACCGGCCGCTGGGCGCGCCAGCGCAGAAGGAGCAGCGCTCCAACAATCATAAGAAGGATGATAGTTGAGCCGATCCAAAGTTCTACCCGATGCGCGCGATTCATGCCCATAATCCTTCGAACATTCTACGACGAAGCCCCACCACGCAGAGGGTTGGAATGTGCAACGTTCTCGTGCGTCGTCTTTTGATAATCCCTCCGGGTGGGAGTTCGTTTAAGATTGGTAGAAACACGCGAATGCCAGACGTTCAACCCACTCTGTTTTCCCGCCGGGAGATGATGCGCCAAATCCTGAGCGCGGGCGCTTGCCTGCCTTTCGCAAGGCTCATGTCCGCCCTGCCCTTGCGCCAGCAATCCGGGAAGGAACCGGCAAGTTCATCAGGTTTGGCGGTTCTGTCGCCCGAAGACGACAAGTTTCTGAACGATCTGGAAAGCGCCAACTTTAGCTATTTTTGGGAGGAGGCCAGTCCCAAAACTGGGATGGTGCGAGACCGGTGCCAGATCCGCAATAATCATGAAGGAATCGTGGCCAGCATTGCGGCGACCGGCTTTGGTTTGACCGCACTTTGCATCGGAGATCAACGAGGCCTGGTTTCCACGAGCGCGGCGCTGGAGCGCGTTTTTACCGCCCTTCGGTTCCTTTGGAAAAAGCTGCCCAACCATCGCGGGTTCTTCTACCACTTTGCCAACATTAACAATGGAGAAAGAGTTTGGGATTCCGAAGTTTCGTCCGTCGACACGGCCATTTTGCTGTGCGGAATCCTCACCTGCCGCCAGCACTTTCGCCATCGTGAGGTCACGGAACTTGCAGACTTGATCTTCAGCCGGGTGGATTGGACCTGGCTCTCGGAAGACACTTCGCTCCTGCCCCACGGNNCACGGCTGGACGCCCGAAATCGGATTCCTGCCTTCCCGCTGGGACTACTACAGCGAACTGATGATGATGTATCTCCTGGGCTTGGGATCGGCGACCCATCCCTTGAGGGAAGAGACTTGGACTGCATGGAAGCGCCTCACCTTTGAATACGACGGCTTGCGCTACATCGGTTCCTTCGCGCCGCTGTTCGTGCATCAATATTCCCAGGCCTGGTTCGATTTTCGTGGGAGGCGCGACAAGTTCGCCGACTACTTCCAGAATTCGGTAATTGCAACCGACGTCCACCGGCGTTTCTGTTTGGAGCTCGGGAAACAGTATTCCGATTATAGCGACGACTTATGGGGAATCACCGCTTCAGACTCGAACCAGGGTTACGTGATTTGGGGTGGGCCGCCGGCCACGGGGCCGATCGACGGCACCGTCGTGCCGAGCGCCGCCGGCGGGTCGCTGCCCTTCCAACCGCAGGCCGCTCTACGCGTCCTGAAAACGATTCGGAGCCGCTACGGTGCAGCCTGGAGTAAGTATGGGTTTGTGAACGCATTCAACCCTCTCACCAATTGGTATGACTCCGATGTGATCGGAATCGATACAGGCATTACCATGTTGATGGCGGAGAATCTTCGGACTGGCTTCGTCTGGAACACGTTCATGAAAACCGCCGAAGCCCAGCGTGGGATGCAGCGGGCTGGGCTGAACAAATACTAGCCGTGCTCTTCGCGTCGCTCAGCGCTTATTTGTAGGTTGACGCGCCAACCCGGACGGCCATTATACTCATCCAATACCTGCTCAGGATGGCCATGTGCTCTGATCTCGTTGCCCGGAAGTCATTGGCTACACTCGACGAATCGGGTGGCGCGTGGTCTGACGCAGGGTCGTGTCGCCTAGGTCTCAACTAAGCCTTCCAGGCAAACACACCTATTAGGACTCGACCATGGCCGGAAAACAGAATTCGTGGAATGGATGGCGCGAGCGTATTTCCGCTCTGCGGAACGTGCCTGCCGTCCTGCGAATCGTCTGGGAGTCAGGCCGGGCGGTTGTGGTTTTTGGTTTTGTTTTTCGTTTGATCGCTTCTCTCCTGCCCCTCGGCCTCCTGTGGATTACGAAGCTGATCATCGACGGGATTTTTCACGCTATCACCACGCATCAAGCCGTCGCTCCGCGGCTTTGGTGGCTGGTCACCGCGGAATTCTCGCTGGCCGTCTTCGGCAGCGTCTTGAGTAGGGGCATCGATTTTCTCGACGCTCTGCTGGCTGACAAATATACGCGGCACGTCAGCGTGCTGGTGATGAAACACGCCGCGCAACTCGACCTCGCGGCCTACGAAGACCCGGTTTTCTATGATCGCCTGGAGCGGGCCCGCGTCCAGGCCACCGACCGATTGGGCATGATTCAGTCCATCGGACGTCTGGTCCAGCAGGTTATTACTACTGTCTCTCTCTCCATCTCGATCATGCTGTTTTCGCCGTGGCTTCTGCTCATGCTGGTCGCCGGCGTGGTTCCAGCATTCCTGGGAGAAAGTCATTTTGCCTTTCTGGGATACGCCAAGAATTTCCGGCAGACTCCCATCCGCCGTCAACTGGACTACTTGCGAGTACTGGGCGGCAGCAAAGAAGCGGCCAAGGAACTCAAACTCTTCGGGCTGGCGTCCTTTCTTACGGAACGGTTCTCCCGGCTTTCCAATCAGATCTATGACGAAGATGTCGCTTTGGCGCGGCGCCGCCTGGCGGCAGGTTCGTTCTTGTCGATGATCGGGACGGCCGGCTACTACTCAGCTTATGTATTCGTGATCTGGCGGACGATCACCGGCGTACTCACCATCGGAGAATTGACCTTCCTCGCGGGTGCGATTCTGCAGGCCAGCTCGAATATCCAGCAAGTCTTTTCTGGCGTCTCCTCCATCGCCGATCAAGCTTTATTCTTGACCGACCTGATCGCTTTTTTCGAGATGCGGCCAGCCATCGCATCGAAACCCAATGCCCTGCCGGCGCCGCGACCGATCACCCGCGGATTCGAATTCCGCAACGTTGCTTTCCGCTATCCCGGAAGCACTCGCCTGGTTCTTAACGGATTGAACTTTCATTTCCATCCGGGCGAGCGGGTCGCGCTGATCGGGGAAAATGGCGAGGGGAAAACAACCATCGTCAAGCTGCTCACCCGGCTTTACGATCCCCTCGAAGGCCAGGTGCTGCTGGATGGCGTCGATCTTCGAGAGTACAACCTTGAAGACCTCTACCGGGAGATCGGCGTTATTTTCCAGGATTTCATGCGGTACGAAATGACGGCCCGCGAGAATATTGCGGTGGGCCGTATCGAGCACCTCGATGATCTTCCGCTTCTTCACCTGTCCGCTGAGAAGAGCATGGCGGACGAAGTAATTGGCAGACTCCCGCATGGGTACGAACAAATGCTGGGACGGCGCTTCGACGGCGGGCTCGACCTCTCTGGCGGAGAATGGCAGAAGGTCGCGCTGGCTCGAGCTTATCTGCGCGACGCACAGCTCCTGATCCTCGATGAACCCACTGCGGCGTTGGACGCCCGCAGTGAATACGAGGTTTTTCGGCGGTTCGCCGAGCTGACCGCGGGAAAAATGGCGCTCTTCATTTCGCACCGCTTCTCCACCGTGCGCATGGCCGACCGAATCGTTGTGCTGGACAAGGGCCGCATTGCCGAGGATGGAGATCACAAACAGTTGACTCATCTGGGCGGCCGCTACGCGGAGATGTTTGAACTGCAGGCCGCCAGCTATCGGTAGGCCAAAGGATAAGGATGATTCGCGACCCACAAGCCGAGAGCATCGCCGAAGAGGAAGGCCAGCACGAACCGGCGGGCAATCTCTCCGACCTTCACGCTTTGCGCAGCTCAGCGACGGAATTCGCTTCCCGGCTGGGCTGGCTGCCCGGCATTCGTTCTTCTGGAACGTTCTCGGCCCGCTGCCGCAGGTTGAGGATCGCATTCCGACCCCTGTTTGCCAGCGTTGATGCGGCCTTCACGCTCACGCCCGCATCCGACGATCTACGCTGGTTCCGCGACAATGACCAGCTGATCTATGCGGAGCTTAGAAACGTCGCCGCCGAACTTAAGCCCCTGAAGCGGCTGCCCCATGCTCGCGGGCGGAAAGACGACGTTGTGCCCAGAGTGCTGGCGATCGCGCAGTCGTTTCTCGATCTCACCGGCAATCGCTTCGATGAAACGGCATTCACCGCATTCTTTCAGGCATTTCAGGAAAGCAGCGTTCTGGAGCTGCGTGAAGTGTCGGCGGCAGTCCCCGCTTTGAAACTTATCTTGCTGGAACGAATCGCTGCACGCTGCCTTTGCCAGCTCAACGACCCTGCGGGCCAGTCCTACGGCTTGGGCGTGTGCGTGCGGAGCCTGCGTGATGTTACCCAGACTTTCTGGAGGGACGTTCTCGAACCACTGATTGTTTTCGACGCGATCCTTCGCCGCGACCCGGCGGGTGCCTACGCAAGAATGGACTATGAAAGTCGAAATCTGTACCGGGATAAGTTGTCGCAAATTGCCCGCCGGTCGGACTTGGCCGAGACGGACGTTGCCCGCGAAGCGCTGCTGCTGGCGCAACAAGCCCTGGCAAGCACTTACCGCGATCCGCGATCCAAGTTGCGGCAATCTCATATTGGCTACTACCTCATCGGCGAAGGCCGCGCTCTCCTTTATCAGAAGGTCGGTTTCAAGCCCGACTTTGTTCAAAGCCTGCGCGCCCAACTGCATCGCCATCCTGACGAATTCTTCCTTCCTGGAATCGCGATCGTCAGCCTCGCCATCATCACCGGAATCCTGCTCTTGCTGACTCCTCCCAGCGCTCCGCCTGCGCTGCTGCTGCTTTTCATGTTGATACTGCTGGTGCCGTGTTCGCAGTCTGCCGTGCAACTCGTGCATTACCTGGTCGCGGCTCTCCTGCCGGCGGAGATTCTACCGAAGCTAGACTGCTCGGACGGGATCCCTGACGATTGTGTGACCCTGGTGGCGATCCCGACCCTCCTGCTGAGTGAGAAGCAAGTGCTCGGCCTGGTCGAAGACCTGGAGGTTCGCTTCCTGGGCAACCACGACCGCAATATTCACTTCGCGCTCGTCACCGACCTGCCTGACTCCGACGAGCCGGCCTCGGAATCAAGCCCGCTGATCGACCTGTGCGCGAACCTGATTCGCGAATTGGACGAAAGATATAGCGGAAAGCAAATGGGGTCCTTCTTTCTGCTGCATCGCCATCGCGTTTATAACCGCCGCGAACAGGGATGGATGGGTTGGGAACGCAAACGCGGCAAGCTGCTCGATTTGAACAATCTGTTGCGCGGGGAGCACGACAGCTTCCCCATTAAAATTGGAGAGCTCTCAGTCCTGCCAACGGTCCGCTTTGTGATCACGCTCGATTCTGATACTGAGCTTCCCCGTGGCGCCGCCCACCGTATGGTAGGAACCATGATCCATCCTCTGAACCAGGCGATTATCGATCCCGAGGAGAACATCGTCGTTGCCGGGTACGGCATTCTGCAGCCACGGGTCGCAGTGAGCGTGCAAAGTACGGCACGTTCGCGGCTCGCCGCCATCTATGCGGGCGAGACCGGCCTCGATATCTACACACGCACAGTTTCCGATGCGTACCAGGACCTCTACGGGGAAGGCAGCTATACCGGCAAGGGAATCTATGAAGTTGACACGGTGCATCATGTGCTCGACCGGCGTTTCCCGAAAAATGCCTTGCTCAGTCACGATCTCATTGAAGGTGCCTACGCGCGCGCAGGCTTGGCCAGCGACATTGAGGTGATCGAGGACTACCCCTCCCATTACAGCGCCTTCAACCGCCGCAAGCACCGGTGGCTGCGAGGTGACTGGCAGATTGCGGAATGGCTGAGGTCGCGCGTGCCTGATGAATCCGAGGCCCGCGTGGCGAATCCAATCTCGCTCGTTTCCCGCTGGAAGATCCTCGACAACCTCCGGCGCAGCCTNNCCTGCTGTTCGGCTGGCTGGCGCCTGGCGAAAGTGCGCTACGCTGGACGCTGGCCACGGTTTTGATTTTGGTCATCCCGTCGTGGTTTGAACTCGCGTTCGCGCTCGTGCGCGCGATCGCGGAGCGCAAGATGCCCATTGCGCGCGAGGCGGCGACCGCATTCTGCGCGGCAAACTTTTACGTATTGCTGACCCTGATATTCCTTGCGCACCAGACGCTGCTCTCGCTTGATGCCGTCGCCCGGGCACTGGTGCGACGCAACGTAACCCGGGAGCGGCTGTTGGAGTGGGAGACGGCCGCGGAAGCAGAACTGGGCGCGGGCTCGACTCTCATCGATCGTCACCTCGGCCGGATGCCCTTCTTCGCGGGCGGGATCGGGCTGCTGGTTTGGCTGCTGCGGCCGCGTTCACTGATTGCTGCGATTCCTATTCTTGCGCTCTGGGCCGGCAGCAAACTTGTCGCCAGTTGGCTGAATGGGTCGCCCGCGGTGCCGAGAGATAACCTTTCTCGACGCGACACTTTGTTTCTTCGCCGTGCCGCTCTTCACACCTGGAGATATTTCGCCGAGTTCTGTACAGCGGAGCACAACTGGCTGATTCCGGATAACATCCAAGAGCAGCCGCCTGCAGTCGCGGCGAGGATATCCCCGACCAATCTGGGTCTTCTGCTCAACGCACGGCAGGCTGCGGTGGAGTTCGGATATCTGACGGTTCCAGAGCTGGCGGCCCTGACGCAGCAAACACTGACTACGGCAGCTCGTCTCGCAAAGCATCGGGGCCATCTGCTGAACTGGTATGACACGCGCACGCTNNTTTGGACGCTCGAACACGGATGCCTGGATCGCCTGCGCCAGCCGCTCCTCCAGCCATGTTTGGCGGACGGTCTGTTAGATCATCTGCGGGCTCTGGCAGAGTTGAGAGTATTCCCACGAAAACAACTTGCCCAGTACGAGGCCAATTTCCGAAACCAAAGCTGGCCGCTGTCGATTTTGGGTCTGCAAGAATCGGACTTCGAGAATCACCGGGCTGCAGACCGGTCCGGTCGCGCCGCCGAAACCGGCTGGTTTCGCCAGCAGGCGCAGCTGCGCCTTCGCAACATCCTGCAAATGACCGAATCCTACGAGCCCTGGTGGCTGCCGGAATTCGCACCGCTGCGAGACGAACTGGGACTCAACGCGACTTCGACGGAGCGCTTGTCCCTGGAGCAACTGCCTGACTTGATTCGGCAATTGCAGGCACTCATCGATCGAAAGCTGCCTTCTCTACCCGAGGAGCGGCGGCCTCTTTTCGGGCGTCTGAAGACGCTGCTCGCGGCGGCCCGATCGAATGCCGTTTCCCTCGTCGAAAACTTGCGAAAGCTCAGCGCCCAGGCTGGCGAACTCGCCGATGCCATGGACTTCAGCTTTCTGCTGGATCCCCACCGCAGGTTGATGTCTGTCGGCTTTGATGCGCAGTCGCAGCAGTTACAGAATTCTTGCTATGACCTGCTGGCCACAGAATCCCGCATTGCCGTGTTTGTCGCTATCGCCAAGGAAGACATTCCTCAGGATTGCTGGTTTCGGCTGGGTCGCGGTCACACTCTCGATCATGGCCGGCCCGTGCTGCTCTCCTGGACAGGAACAATGTTCGAGTACTTGATGCCTTCCCTGTGGATGCGTTCCTACCCCAACACCCTTCTCGACCGAGCCGGAGTGGCGGCGGTACGTTCCCAGCAAGCTTACGCCGCCCGCAGGGGAGTCCCATGGGGCATCTCGGAATCGGCCTATTTCAAACTCGACGAACACGGCAATTACCAATACCAGGCGTTCGGTTTGCCCCGGCTTTCGTTGATGCGCCGAGAGTCGAATCCGCTGGTTATTTCGCCTTATTCCACATTTCTGGCCTTGAGCGTGGATCCGCCCGCGTCGTTGTGGAATCTGCGCCGCATGGAGAAGCTCGGGTGGTTCAGTTCTCATGGATTTTACGAATCGGCTGACTACACGACCTCCCGCGGCCGGTTCGGCTGGTCGCGCTGCCAGATCGTGCGCTGTTGGATGGCGCACCATCAGGGAATGAGCTTTCTCTCCATGGCCAACCTGTTGTGCGACAATGTGGTGCAGCGCTGGTTCCATGCCGATCGTCGCGTGCAGGCTACGGAACTCTTACTGCAGGAGAAACCTGCCGTCCACGTTCGCCCGGCTGAATTACCGTCCCGAACCGCGGTTGCGTAGATACCGGTCAACAGAAACTGGAACATGATAAGCGGCGCGCGGCCTCCTTATCGCTCTCAGTCCCCGTGCGTCTTCGGTTTCTGCGCTGCTTCTCGCGTCAGAGACCGGTTGTAAGCGGACAGAAGCTTCTCGCGGTTTTGGCGCAGGTCTTTTCC
>PMMJ01000416.1 GCA_003162255.1 Acidobacteriaceae bacterium
GGCTTACCGGCGAGTCCCGGAATGTCCGCCACCAGCCCCGCAAGCAGCCCTTGCTGGTTGAGGGAGATATTACAAACCGCCCCCACGGAGCCAACATCGAGCGCGGACGGTTCCACTTTGATCTCCGCACATGTCTCCGTAACGGCCCGGCTAAGAATCTCGGGGACAGACATGCCCATGAGTTTCCCGAATTTCGATTGATGATAGGCGGCGATGTAAATGCGCTTCATAAATGCACCTCTTATAATGACTATCGCTCCGGCGTGGCAGCGTCGCTTCCACCGATGACAGCAGAATTGGGATTCGGCAGTTGGTCCCTGAGTTCGAGTTTCAGGACCTTACCATACGCATTGCGGGGCAACGCTTCTATAAAGATGACTTGCCGGGGCAGTTTGATTTTATTGATTCGGGGACGAAGAAACTCAATCAGTTCCAGATCGCCAATGTTCGCGCCTGGTTTCAGCGCAACGAAGGCGACTGGAACCTCGCCCCACTTCTCGTCGCTCGTCCCCATGACGGAAACCTCGGCAATGGCCGGATGCTCGAGTAACTCCTTTTCGATCTCCGCCGGATAAATGTTGACGCCGCCGCTGATTATCATGTCTTTGGAGCGGCCTGCAATGTAGAAGAACCCATCTTCGTCACATCGCGCCAAGTCGCCGGTGTGAAACCATCCTTCTGCGTCGAGCACCTGGGCGGTCGCGGCAGGATTGTCCCAATAGCCCCGACAAACGTGCGGCCCGCGCAGGCACAGTTCGCCAGCCTCAAGCCCGCCAACATGTTCACCCTTGTGATCGACGAGCTTCGCCTCCGTGAACATCATCGGCTTACCAATCGAACCAGGCTTGCGCGGAGTGTCCTCGTCGCTGATGGCAAAGCAGTTCACGCCCACCTCGGTTAGCCCATAGCCTTGCCGAAAAATCAGTCCGCGCTCCTGGTAAGCCCGGAGAAGTTGTAACGGGAGGGGAGCGCCTCCGCTGGCACACCAGCGCAGATGGCTGAAATCGAGCGAAGCAAACCCTGGCGAATCGAGCAGCATTTTGAAGATCGTCGGTACGCCGAAAAGAATGGTGCACTCGTAGTCTCCGAAAGCCTGCACAATTTCAGCCGCATCGAAGCCATCGTGCAAAACGATGCTGCCCCCGATGGCGAACAGCGGGGTCATAAACACTGTGAGACCGCCGGCGTGATACATGGGCGTGTAAACCTGGACTCGGTCACTCTGCCGCAATTGCCAGGAGATTACTGTGTTATACGCGTTCCATGCGATCTGCCGGTGTGGAATCATCACGCCCTTCGGCCGTCCGGTAGTGCCGCTGGTATAGAGCAGGCAGAAAATATCCTCGGGTTGGAGTCTCGTTGAGAACGGATCTGGATGAACCCGATCGATAGCCGTGGCATAACTCATTGCCTTCGGGCTCTCGTCCTCCGCATCCAGACTTATGAAGTGCTCGAAGGCCATGAGCTGCTGAAGCTCATTCGCGAGCTTCTCGTACCGTGCGGAGTACATGAGGCACCGCGGTCCGCAGTCCGCGAGTATCTGGTGCAGCTCGTGAGCGGTGCTGCGCGTTCCGAGCGGCACCAGGATGATACCGGATTTGCCCGCCGCCCAAAAGGCATCGACGTATTCAACCCGATTTTCGGAAAGGATGCAGACGCGATCCCCGGCGCGCAGAGAGCAGAGATCGGTCCAGACTCGCGCACACTGCAAGGCCCGCCGATTGAGTTCACCATAGGTGAAATGTAGTCGTGTGGAAACGTCGATCAATGCAACCGTGTCTGGGCTAAGACGCGCGCGCTCTCCGAGGATATCGCCGCTGATCACGGGTTTTCCCCATGCTGCCTGGTAACCGAATGTGCAGCGACAGAACCGCTGGGCGTTCCTGACGCGAGAATTTGCAACAAGACACGCGTCAACTCCCGGGGTCGCTCGAGCTGCGGCGTATGGCCGCAATGCTCAATGACCGTAAGCGTGCACTGTGGAAGCTGCGACTGCAGTTTCTTCGCATAGTCCAGCGGGACGAGGCGATCAGAGGCGCCCCAGATAAGATCGACCGGCAGCTCGAAGCCTGCCAGTTTGTCTTCGAGCAGGTATTTCGACATATCTCCTACGCCGGCGGCCAGCAACCGAGAAATCGGACCCGTATTCGACACCCGAACCAGATCGTCGAGGACGAAATTTGGCCGCCGAGGCGTGGAAGAATCCAGCGCGGCATCGAGCGTGCGCCGAGCTTCTTCGCGATCCTTTGGCATAAGGCCAAGCTCCGATGCGTTCTTGATGGGGCCGCCATTGATGAGGACGACCCGTGTTACCCGCTGCGGGTATTTCTGAGCATAAAGCATTGCCATCCAGGCTCCGAGCGAATTCCCGGCGAGCATCATCGGCGCGTCTCGCCATGGATTCGCATCGAGCAACTGCTCCAGCGCTGCGAACAGGGTGCCCAAACTCAGCGTCCCCTCAGCCGGCTCGCTCTCGCCATGGCCTGCAAGATCCGGGATCGCCAGTTGAAAGTGGTGCTTCAGTTCGGGCGCCGCTTTATTCCATGTCCCCGCTTGATCGCCCGCGCCATGCAGTAACACTACCAAGGGTCCGGCGCCGCCATGCCATACCATCTGTTCTCCGACCGTGGTCGTAAACTTCGTCTTCCGAAGACCCGCGCGGCGAAGCGCGGTTCTCTGTAACCGGACCGTCATGGCGATAGGCCGCAAAAAGAAAAGAATGAAGAAGACAATCAGAGCGGTAACTGCCGCAAAAATCACCACCAGCATAATGTTGATGGCCAGGCCCATTCCGCTCCTCTCAGCCGCTTGGTGGAAGTCAAGTCCGGAAGCTGGCTACGGCATACGAAACGCGCAGCCCGCCTGATTGTANNGACCAGGCTGCCGGACTTCACGTTGCCCTGCTCGATCGCGTGATCGAGTGCCATCCCGACGCAGGCGGAGCCAGTGTAGCCATACTGTTCCATAATCGTATGCGCGCGTTCCGCCGGTACTCCGAGTCGCTCCATCACGCGTTCGATCGTGGGCTTCCGCACTTGGGTAAAGATGAAGCAATCGACCTCGCGCAGATCGAAATCGCCGTCCTTCGCGAGCCGTTGCGCGATGATCGGCCACGTCTCCTCGTTCAACTCCGGAGGATAGCGGTTCTTGATCGTGCACGCGGTGCGCCCCGCCTTAACGGATTCCTCACTCGCCGGTTCGAAGGTGCCGCCGGAATAAATTCCCCAATAGTCGTGATAGGAGCCGTCAGCGCGAAATGCCGCACAGATAAAGCCCGGCGAAGCCGCAGGTTCGAGCACCGCCGCGCCAGCGCCATCTCCATAGAAGAAGACCATGGGATCGGCAGCCGACGTGAGTTTATGCATGAGATACACGCCGACAACGAGCACCGTCTTGGTCCCCGGGTTGGCGGCGATGATTCCCGCAGCCGCGGAAAGTCCAGTCGGAAACGAAGCGCAGGCGCAGCCGACATCAAACGTTCCGGCATTCTTTGCGCCCAGCTTATGCTGCAGTACGACCGAGGTGGCAGGGGTTATGTAGTCCGGCGAATCGGTGCCGAGGATGATCAGATCGACATCCTCGGGTTTCTTGCCGGCGCGCTCAATCGCGAGCTTGGCTGCGGGCAGAGCGACATCGCTGGTCGCCCAGTTTTCGGGGGCGTGCCAACGTGTCTTGATGCCGCTGCTGGCCTCCATCTTATTCACGAAGTCCGGGATATGTTTGAACCGCTCGCGCAGCATGTCATTCGTCACTTCTATCTCAGGCACATACCTTGCCGTCGATACAATAGTTGCGTAACGCGTCATGAATAAGTCCTCTTAGATGGCTATAAGCTAGGTCCCCAATACTAATCCGCCATCCACCGACAGCACGGTCCCGGTAATGAACGATGCCGCATCGGAGGCCAGCCAAACGTAAGCCTCGGCAACATCCTCAGGCTTTCCCATGCGGCCGAGAGGCGTATGCGAAACCATGTTCTGGACGACCTTCTCCGGCATCTTCTGTACCATCTCGGTGGCGATGAAGCCGGGAGCGACGGCGTTCACGCGGATGTTGTACTTTGCCAATTCACGCGACCACGTCCGCGCAAACGCGATAACTCCCGCCTTGGTGGCGGCGTAATTAGTCTGGCCGAAATTTCCATACAGGCCCACGACCGAAGAGGCATTGAGGATCACGCCCGAACCTTTGCGGATCATATGCGGCACGACCGCTCGCGAGCACAGGAAGACGCCCTTGAGATTGACCGAGACGACCGAATCGAACGCATCATCGGTCATCGTACCGGCAACGGCGCCATCCTTCCACTTAACAAACTGCGAGTCGCGCGTGATGCCCGCGTTATTGATGAGCACATCCACCGCGCCCCACCGTGCGACAACTTCCGCGACGGCAGCCTCGACATCGCCGTCACTACAGACGCTGACTTTGCGGAAGAGCGCCTCTCCCCCAAACGAGGACAGTTCGCGTAGTAACTCGTCCTGCCCAGCATCGTTCACATCCCATGCCGCCACCCGGCAGCCTTCGCCCGCGAACCGCCGCGCCGTGGCGAGGCCGATTCCCGCTGCGGCGCCAGTTACCACGACAACCTTCCCGCGCAGACCTGTGTCTTTCATGCGTCTCCTAAAACGTGTACTTCAGCGCAAACTGAATCACTCTGGGCCCCGTGGTGGTTGACACGATGGACCCAAAGTTCACCGAGGGAGAAATTATGTTGACGGGGTTAGCGAAATTCACGTTGTTGAACAGATTGAAGAACTCGGCCCGAAACTCTAGCCGTTGGCTTTCCGTCACCGGTATGGACTTGATGATGGAGAGGTCGGTGTCGATCTGCTTCGGCCCGCGGATGATGTTCCTTCCTAACTGTCCGAAGTCCCCGAACGCCGAGGGCTGCACAAAGGCTGTCGGGTCGAAGTAGGCCGTCAAGCGGTCTTTCACATCGCCGCTCTTGATCGCGGATTGGAGCGTTCGGCCGGACGCCAGGTCGGCCATGGTTGCCTCAAACGCGGCATCTTGGCCGTAGATTGAGAACGGAACCCCGGATTGCAAGGTTACGATTCCGGACACGCTCCAAGTGTTCACCAGCTTTTTCGCGAAAGCGGAGCTGCCGTGATAGGTGTCCGGCAGACTATATAAGTAACTCCCGACGAAGCGATGCCGCCGGTCGAAATCCGAAGAACCATAGTTATGCTGTTCGTTGACCATGTCGCCCGGGAGCAGTGTGACGTCGCTGACGTCACTCCCAGAGTAATAATCAAGTGAGTGTTGCCAAGTGTAGCTGAGCAGCATTTGTAGGCCGTGGGAGAAGCGCTTTTTGAGACTTGCCTGCAGGGAGTTGTAATTTGAGTTAGAGTTGCTCTCCATCAGGAAGCTGCCCAATCCGGGGGCCGTTAGATTGCCGAAGCCTGGGAAGAAAGGTCCACCTAGACTGCCCGCCGCGTACGTGCCCAGCACGGCCGCCGGCGTAACCGCTTGGTTGAACGAGAACAACCGCGGGAATTTGCGCCCCAGCGAACCGGCGTATCCCAAGTCCAGCATCCAGTTGTTGGCGAAGCTGGTTTGCACCCCAAGGTTGAACGATTGGGCATAGGGGATGCTCCAGTCATGCAGGTCCGGATAGATCCCAGTGGCCGGAACCGGAGTAGTCTGGGGGCCGTAAAAATAGGATGTGTAGGGCAGGATGGCCGGATATCCGCAGGATTGTCCATTACAAGCAAAGGTGCCGGGACTGCCGCTGACAGTCAGCGGGAACTGGCTGGGCAGTGGAACTTGCACAAATGGATTCTCGTTCGGGGTGAATAGCTCAGCGGCCAGCATTTCGTAAGGCATGTTGAACAATTGGCTGTTATACAACCGCATGTTCGGCCGGTCGTAAAAGATTCCATAACCTCCGCGCAGGACAATGTCGCCCTTATCCGTCAGTAGGTAAGCGAAGCCCACCCTCGGCCCGAAGTTCTTGTAGTTGGAATTCACCAACCCGTCGCTGCCTTTGGGAAATCCGGGCAAGTTTCCATTGCCGGCCTGGACGAAACCGCCAGTGACGATCGAACCGCACGTGGCCGCGCCGCCGCAGCCTCCGAAAATGTACGTTGCAGGCAGACCTACAGTCGTGGCCTCCGACGGATCGAATCCGACAAAGTGGCCATGGGTTTCTGTGGTGGGACCGAAATAGTCATAGCGCAGTCCAAGGTTTAGCGTGAGGCGGGGGGTAACCTTCCAGTCGTCCTGGAAGAAAGCCGAAAGGTCATTGGCGCGGTTATGGAGGCTGTTAGTTCCAGAGCCGATTGCGGACAGGCCAGTGAGCCCGGCTAGAAAATCCTCGAAAGGATTGCCAGTGAACACGCCCAGGTAGAACAGTTCGCCATTGGGAAATACATCGAAATAGGGAGCATCCAATTCTTGCCGCTTGTATTCGCCACCGAATTTGAGGGTGTGCCGCCCCTTCGTCCACGTCATCGTGTCGCTGACGGGGTAAGTGTTGGTCGCAGCGTACGTGATGCCAAGCGGAGACGGCCCCAGCGTGAACATGTTGGTGAAGGACATCGTCGGCATGCTGGGGAACAAACTGCTCAACGGGGACGCAATTCCTAAATCGGCTGAGGTGACTGGTGTAGAAGGCTTGCCAGGGCCGTATATCGTGCTCCAGCCGAACCTGAATTCGTTCAGCAAATGACTCGAGATCACCGACTGTATGCCTGCCGAAAGCACGCGCTGGTAGATGTCTTCCTCAGTCGGCCAGCCTGGCGCCTGCAGCGCGTTGCCATCGCCAAACTGGTTGTAGATCGCCTGATTCTCCCGGTTGAACGCTTGAAAATATTTGGCAAAGAAACGGTTTGCTTGCGTCAGCTTGACATCCAGATTGGTGTTGAACTGGTCTTCTTTGTAGGTTGAGTTGGAAGGAATGGTCGCAAGGACAGTGCCAGGATTCTTCCAACTCGTCGGCCCTGGCGGAGTCGTCGGCCCAGTTGGACAGACCACGCCGGTAGTGTCAACGCCGGTAGTAGCAATGCCAGGGGCCGAAGGAATCATGTACTGCCCGTTGGGAAGCTTAGCTTGCAGAGCGGCTATGGCCACTGGATCAACGTACCCAAAGAACCCTGGGTTGTAGCACAATGAAAGGTTGGCGAGGGATGCGGAATCGCGCTGCGGTCCCAAATAGTTCGGCAGGAACATCGTGGAGAGCGAGTTGGTCAGCGAGGTGCCATTGGTTTCGCGGGTACCCTGATAGGAGATAAAAAACCAGGCACGATCCTTCAGCAATGGACCGCCCAGCGTGCCGCCAAACTGGTTGCGCCTGTAAGCGGGCCTGGCCGTGACCGGTCCTTCCTCTCCGTTCAGGAAGAAATTGTTGGCATCCAAAACGGTATTCCGCAGGAACTCGTAGGCATCGCCATGGAGCCGGTTGGTGCCCGACTTGGTGACGGCGGCCACATTGCCACCCGCGCTACGGCCAGCGGAGGCATCGTACATGCTGGTTTGCACGATGAATTCCTGGAGCGAATCCATGGACGGGACAGAAAGATTTGGGTTCTCGCCCGTGCCGATGGAATTCGCATCCACGCCGTTGATGATCATGTTGTTAGAAAGAGCGCGCTGGCCGTTGACGTACACAGCAACATCGCCCCGCCCCAACTCAGAGGAGTTCTGGAGAGAGCCCGAGGTTCCAGTTGTCATAGATAACAATTGCTGGAAGTTGCGGGTCGGCAACGGCAGCGAGTCGATCTCCTTCTCATCGATGACGGTGCCGCGGGCCGAGCTTTCCGTCTGCACCAGCGGCGATTCGCCCGTCACCGAAACCGTGGTCGGCGCACCCGCCACCTTGAGGGCAACGTCAACGACCGCGCTTTACGTGATCTTAACGCTGATGCCTTCCAGTTTGATCGAGGCGAATCCGCTGAGGGTCACTTCGGTCCGATAAACGCCTGGATCGAGCAGGGGAAACGTGTAACGCCCGTTGCCGCCGGTTTGGGCTTCGCGCCGCACGCCGGCATCGCTGGTCAGGACCACTCTCGCGCCGGCTACGAGGGCGCCGCTGGGATCCGTCACCACGCCCACAATTTGCCCGGTGGTGGCCGTCTGCGCTTGGATCATCGGTGTCATGAAACAGAAAATGCTGGCGGCCGCCAGCAGCGTCGCAAATGTTCGCATTCGCATAGTTCCTCCGTGTGCCGCAATTACCGCTTCGCAGTCCGGCCCTTCCGGCTGCGCGTGTACAGACGGACAAACTGATCGACAGCTTCCTCGTCGCTCACGCCCAGATAGCGCTTGGCGCCGAAGAGGTTCTCCACCAGAAAATGCGTTACAAACTGCATGTACAAACTGACATAGGCAACCCCGGGTTTCACATCACTGGGGAAGGGAATCGGCGCCTTTTGAAACAAGGCCGCCGAATAGGTCCGCAGACCTCCGGCGACTTCACGGTAGCTGTGTATGAAGTGCTTATGACGGAACTCGACGACGTCGACATACATCAGCCGCCAGTAGTCGAGATTCTCCGAGACGACGCGGCCGACGGCCATTCCCAGCTTCTTCAGTGACTCCGGATCGGGCGATTGCATCAGGGGAAGAATCTCTTTTTGTCGGAGGGCCTCCATGTTCTGCTCCATGTGCTGCACCAGGCCGATGAAGATGTCTTCCTTGTTCGGGTAGTAGAGGTAGAGCTTACCCATGGATACACCGGCGCTGCGGGCGATTTCCCGGACGGTCGTGCCGTGAAATCCCTGCCGGGTGAAGAGCTTTTGCGCGGCGCGTTCGATCTTGAGTTTGTTCTTGACGACGGTGTTGTCCAAAAGCCTCGGCATCGATTTGCCTCCCTTACCAAGACGAGCGCTCGCTCTCGTTGGTGGATTCTAGGACTCTACCCGTAGGCTGTCAAGCGCTATTTGATGGGCATTTAGTAGCCGTTCGTTCTTGGTTTTATAGCGGAGGAGAGAACCATCGCGCCCGTCGAAGCGCCGCCAGAAATCGAAATTGCCGCATTGCGGGATCAAGGGATGGTGCCAGCATATTAAAATGTAATTGCTGGTTGCAAAAGAAGAGGCGCATTAGGGGGCCAAGGCATTTGTCCGGACTCATCTCATATTCCCGTAGTAATCGGTTAGCAGTTCCCGTCATCATATTTACCTGCTTGCTCATGCTGGCCGGCTTCGCGCTAGCCGAGACTGCCGCATTCGATCTGGTGGGCCCGAACGTCGAAGTGCGCGTGCGACGAGACGGCGAGACTCTCCCCATCTCCGAGGTGCCGAGCCTGCAGGCGGGCGACCGGCTCTGGGTGCATCCTGATCTGCCCGACANNCATTACGTGATGGTTGTTGCTTTTCTGCGTGGCGCCACCAATCCTCCACCGGATTCCTGGTTTACGCGGGTGGAGGCTTGGAGCAGACCGGTGCACGAGGAAGGTGTTTACGTAACCGTGCCCGAGGGCGCCGAGGAAGCCCTCGTATTGCTGGCCCCCGACACCGGCGGAGCCTTCAGCACGCTGCGGAGCGCGGTTCGGGGCAAGCCGGGAGCCTTCGTGCGCGCTGCTCAGGATCTTGAACAAGCCAGCCTCGATCGAGCTCGCCTGGAGAAGTATCTGGAGGTCGTTCGCGAGACGTCCACAACCGATCCGGAGCAACTGAAAGCTCGCACCACGCTGCTGGCGCGCAGCTTGAATATCCGCATCGAGCAGCAGTGCTTCGACAAGCCCAGCGCGCAGCAGGTGCCATGTCTCACCCAGAATACCGATCAACTGGTGCTGGACGACGCTCACAGCCAGACGATGGCTGCAACTCTGACCTCGGGAGCTTCCAGCGACCTGTTGGCTCAGATCAGTTCCACACCCACGGCCCGCAATGGATATTACAGCCCCTACATTGGCGCCGTGGTGGATGTAGCCAGGATTTTGAGTACAACCCACACCGCGCAATATCAGTACATTCCCGCGCTGGCCTTGCCCAAGCAGGACGAACTCAATCTGCGGCTCAACAACCCTCCGTCGTTCCGCAACCCCAAATCGGTGTTGGTCGTCGGTTTGCCACCTGTTCGCCCGACGCCACCGCCTGCGCTGCGCGCGGTGGACGCGTCCCAGGTTTTCTGCGCCGACACACCTGCACTCGTACTGCCTGTGGACAGCGCGCCCCTTGCCTTCGCAACGGAATTGGCGCACAACTTTGTGCTTCATGTGGAGACCAAGTCAGGCTCGGGAATCGATCTCCCAGTCCAGGCTGATCCCGCGCGCGGCGGATTCGTGGTTGACACGCAGGCGATGCACGCCGACGCTTCGGATGCGGAAATGGTTGGTATTCTGCGCGGAAGTTGGGGCTTCCGGCCCTTCGACGGGCCGCGCTTCCGTCTGCGAACTTCGAGCCCCGGGCAGTGGATTGTTGCTTCGAAAGATGCCAGCGCTCTCATCGTGGGAAGGGAAGACAGGCTCCACCTGCAGAGTGCGGACGCCTGCTGCGTAAGGGAAGTACTATTGCACGACGACCAGGGCAAGCAACTGAAGGCGGAGTGGAAGATTGCGAAATCCGACGAACTCGAAGTGCGAGTCGGGCTGCAAGAATCGTCTGCCGGATTGTTAACCATGACGGTGAAAAAGTTCGGCTTGCGCGAAGCCGATGAGATTCTCCTTCACACCTATGCCGAAGCGGGCCGATTGGACGCGTTTACGATCCATGCCGGCGACGCCAACGGGATGCTCAAGGGTACTCGCCTCGATCAGGTTCTGGAACTCGACGCCGGCAGTGTGCGCTTCAACCCAGAGGCCGTCTCCCGCGCCAATCAGCAGGATGAATTGACTCTGGTTGCCGAGGACCCCGCCGCCAGCGCCCTGTTGCAGCCGGACGAGGCGATCCTCCTCCACGTCACACTGAAAGACGGTCGCGTCCTCGACCTGAAATCGACGGTCGCGCCGCGCCGTCCCAGCGTGAGCGTGATGAGCAAGAGCGTGCAATACGACCGGTCCGTGCCCGCGTCGCTAGTCCGTCTCGGCGATTCCGGTGAGCTGCCTCAGGAGGCGCGTCTCAATTTCTTCCTCAAGACCCAGGTGCCTGATGCATTTCCCCCGACTGAAAAGGTAGAAGTAGCTACCGCCGACGAGTCGTTCCGGGTCCTGCTCAGCTTCAAAGACGGCAATCTTACCCTGCAGGATTCCAAGACGGTATTTGCCGTGCTTGACCCCATGAAGCTGCTTGGCCCTTCGGCCTTCGGGCCTCTGAAGTTCCGTCCGGTGACGGCGGACGGTGTGGAAGGAGACTGGCAGCCGCTCATCAGTTTAGTGCGCGTCCCCACTCTTAAAGGCGTGCATTGTGTGCCCGGACGGGAAAGGCAATGCACTCTGAGCGGCGATAAACTCTTCCTGATTGACGAGGTGAGTTCCGACCCCGACTTCACCAATTCGGTCACAGTTCCCGATGGCTTTGCCGAGGCCACTCTTCTCATCCCGCCAATGAAAGGAAAAACGCTCTACCTCAAGCTGCGAGACGATCCGGCAACGGTGGACACGGCGGTTGTGCCCACGCTGGCCGACTCGCAATAGGATTAAGCGGGCGTACGTCCACCGAAATATCGGTAGTGGTGCCGTTCGATCAGGGGATCGTGTCAATCCCCAAAAGGTCAATCAACTCCTCAATCTCCCTGACGTGCTCTGTCAGTCCGGCTTCCATTGCCGGCGTCACGCGGAGAGTCTTGTGAAGCCGGCAAAAGTTGTAGCGCATGAAGTACAGCGCTACAGCATGACCGTGATTCTCCAATTCCTTGCTGAATCCGTTGCCGAGGGGAGCGTTTGAGCAAAAGTTCAGGCGCCGATATTCCATCGGAGAATGACCGCCACTTGTTTTCCGTAGCTTCTCTCACGATCCGGGCAGCGGCTGGCTGAGATCCTCGGAGTGTTTCAGCTCAACGTGTGTGCGGAACGCTTTATTGAGCATTTCAGTGGTTGCTGGTTGCGTATTCTGTGTATCTGTCACGACCTTTTCGACGCAGATGATCTCATGGCACTCAGAGCACTTGCCAAAGTGATGACTGGCGCTATCCATTTCGTACTTTGGTCCAAGCCACCCCACGTCGGTCAATTCTGGTCGCTTCATGTCCTTAGTCTCCCACAGGGCGGTTCATGGAGCTACCCCGTGTGGATTTCAAACTGCACCACCACCGAAATATCAGGTAGTGGCTCAGTTTCGCGATGCAGGCGACAAGAGATTTGAACCACCAAGGACACCAAGTATCACTAAGGCCTTCGGTCTCGGATGTTTCCTTCGTGTACCTTCGTGGCCTTGGTGGTTAACCATTTCGCAAACTGCACCACCACCGAAATATCACTTTGGACTGAAATTCTCTGCGCAACTCTGCTAAGATGAGCTGTTCTGAGTCCTAAGTTCCTGTGTCTGAACCGTTTCCCCAACGCGGTTTTGGATGCCGGAATGCTACCTATAGTTGGCTCTCCCCGGCCGCCCATCGGCTCAGTGCCGGGGTAGGAGTGCTGTTTTGAACGACGCTGCCATTGGAAAGACCGTGCGACGAAGGCGGAGCTGGTATCGGCGTCGTCTGCGCCTTCAGCGGACCCTGGTAGCTGTGTTCGTCGCGGCAGTGATCGCTGGCGCCTGCTGGCAGAACGTGGCCCGACATTTCTCTTTGCCCGTCCTGCACGCTTCCCAGGTTTTGGCCGCCTCTTTTTGGGCCCGGGGAAATGTCCGCAACAATCTTGCTTTCGCGGCCGCAAGTTCCGCCAGACCCACCAGGTTTCTCACCCGTGTCCCCGGAGTCTATCCCTACTCGGTGATCCCTGGAGGCGTGAAGAATCCCGGCGATCTCCGCGCTGCAGCGGCGCACGATTATGTAGTTCGCCGCCATTTCTCCCACTTCGATTTCAGCCACGCCCAGCTGGTGCGTGCCACCGAAGCCCGCGAAGTTTATCTTTCCTATCGCATTCGCGACACCGTCTTCTGGACCCGCAAAAGAATCCGCTTGCACATCGGCGAGTTGCTGCTGACCGACGGTAAAATCACGGCGCGCGCCCATTGCGGCAACCAGATTTCCGATACCGCCAAGCCCGAAGTTTCCGACGAAGAGCCGGACGAAGATGTTCTGGACCGGCCCGTGGCCGACGTTGCAGCAGCCCCGTCCTTGCCCATCCGTCCTGTGTTCGCCGCGCCCGACTTGCCCGTCGGCGAGCCGATTGCCCCCAAGCTTTTCGGCAGTCTCTTCAACTTCCCCTACGTCCCTGTCGGTGTGCCGCTTCCTTACCGGCCTTGCCACGCCGGCGACCATTTCATTGACGGGCACTGCGTTCCCAAACACCACAAACCCTCGACGGTTCCCGAGCCCTCGACCCTGATCCTGGCCGCTTCCGGACTGGCGTTGATCCTGTGGCGTTATCGAAGAACCCTCCGGCCCGTCACACCGTAGCTTCCCAGCTTCCGCATGTGCTACGACTTCCGATCACCTTTGCCCGTCGCATAACTGCTAAACTTTGCTCAGAGCCTCAATGCCACGCCTTGCCTATGTCGGAGCCCTGCTGGCCATCGCGACCTCGCTGTCTGCGCCGGTCTTCGCGCAGAAATCCGCGCAAAACTCCGCGCCGAATCCCGCTCGCGTCCAGCGCGTCGTAGTTCGTGCAAATGGCAATGCCATGGAAGTCGAGATCCAGACCTCCGGAGCTCCCATAGCGCCCGATACCCAATCCATCACCGGCCCCGATCGCATCGTCGTCGATTTTCCCGGCGCGCTTCCCGCCGCCGACTTGCGCGCCCTCAAAGTCAATCGCGGCACGCTCAAGACCGTGCGCTCCGGACTCTTTTTCAGCAACCCTCCGATTACGCGAGTCGTCCTCGATCTCACCCAGCCGCAGTCCTATCAGATTTCGACCACTCAAACTTCGACGGCCCAGAATACGGTCGTGGTAAAACTGGGTTCGCCAAATTCAGGTCCGGCACAGTCCGATCCCGCAGTTGCGGAAAGAATCCCGCCCGCGCCCGCCGCCAAACTTCAGAACGCCACTCTCGCCGCGGATACAAATGCCGCCCGCGCGAAAGTTGCAGCCGCCAGGCTCTCGACCGCAGTTGCCAATACGCCACTTCTTCCCGTCACTGAAGCGCCTCCGCCACCGCAGCCGCCCGTCACCGTGACCTTCGTGAACGGAATGCTGACCATCCGCGCCGACAAAGCCACCCTAGCTCAAGTGTTATTCGAGGTGCAGCGTCAGACCCAAGCCGAGATTGCCATCCCCGCCGGCGCCGAGCAGGAACAAGTCGTCGCCGATCTCGGTCCCGCCCCGGCCCGCGATGTGCTCGCCTCGCTCCTCAACGGCTCAGCCTATAACTTTATTTTTGTTGGCACCGAACTAACCCTGGAGCAAGTCATCCTGACCCGCCGCGATCCCAACATCTTCTAGCCGATCGTCCGAAAAACTTAAGGATTGGTCAGCCTGAACGCAGCCCTGAATTGTCATGAAGCAAAAGCCCTGACTTGTCATCCCGAGCGAAGCGAGGGATC
>PMMJ01000378.1 GCA_003162255.1 Acidobacteriaceae bacterium
AGAACATACGAAGTTCGAGCATCGGATACGAGATCGAACAGTTGGCGTACGAGGACGATGCGCTGGGGGTGCTGAAGGCGTACGAAAAAGAGGGATGGCTGAAGGTGCTGAATCCGCGCTGGAGCACGGCTAAGGTGGACACGGCCGGATTGGGCGCGCTGATGAAGACCCGTCAGCAAATGAACGAGCTTGGCTATACGCCGGAAGTCGCGCCTGCGGTGCTGCATTTCCTTACCGAGCGGCTGGGCGAAAAGGACATTGCGGATTTGCGTCGGGCGATTCCGCGCAAGGATCTGGTCGAGGCGTGGAAGGATCTGGATTCGAACGCCCACAGCCTCGCCAAGAAATTGACCGGCAAGGAAGCGGCCACACCGTCGCGGACGTGGCAATTGCTGTCGTCGTCGCGTCCGGAGATGATTTTGTTTCTGGCGATTACGGCGCGGCAGCAGGCAGTGGCGCAGAAGATCAAGAATTTCTTTACCAAGTGGCGACAGGTACAGCAGAAAATTCCGTTGCCGGAGATGACGGAACTCCACATCACGCCGCAGATGCCGACGTATCCGAAGATCGCGCACGACGTGTTCCTGCTGTTGCTCGATGGCAAGCTGCGTTCGCGGACGGAGACTCTGAGGTTCCTGAAACCGCTGGCGCCACCACCTCCGCCTCCTCCACCGCCGCCATCGGCCAAGCGGGGCAGGGGAGCTAAGGCCGCCGCCGCTGTTGCTGCTCCCGCGGCGGCGACCGGCAAAGCGGGCGCTAAGGGGAAGGGAAAGGTTGCAGTGGCTCCGGCAACCCCGGCCGCCCCGGTCAAAGTCCAAGTCAAGGAGAAATCCGCTCCGGCGGCGAAGCCTGTAGTGCCAGCAAAGACCGTGGCTGCTGAAAAACCGGTGACTCCCGCAAAGCCTGCCCCGGCTGCCAAGGTGAGCAAGCCATCCAAGGCTCCTGTCGTCAAGAAGCCGGGCAAACCTGCCAAAACCGCGAAGCCAGCCGCCAAAACGAAGGCAAAGGCCAGTTCCAAGCCCAAGAAGAAGGGTAAATAACCGGGGTTTCAAGGCGCTGCGAACTTCGGCCTGGGGGCTTCACTCTCCAGTGGGCGGGCGCATTTTCTCCACGAGAAAGCTAGTAAAACAGCGCTATAATATGCCTATGCGGCGCTGGTTGTGGGTAGCGACGTTTAGCTTTATTCTGCTCTCGCTGCCCGTGTGGGCACAACGGCACGGCGGCGGTGGTGGTGGCGCGCACTTCGCTTCAGGTGGCGGGTTTGCCGGACACTCCTCCTCTGGACACTCCTCCGCGTCGTTTCACGGCGGAAGCGTTAGTCATAGCTCCGGGGTTCGTCTGCAGAGCGGGAGCCCGCACAATCGTCGTCCAGCCTTTTACGGTCGCCGGTCCCGCTATCCTTACAGTGTCTATCCTTACGCGGGCTATAGAGGCTGGTATTCCGATCCGCTCTATGACGCTGGAGATCAGGATTCGCATGCGGACGCGCCTGCGCCGGCTCCGTACCGCGACGACAGCGGAGTGCAACGCGATCTCGATCAACTGAATGGAAAAGTCGACCGACTGCAAGCCGACGTGGAAGCTCGCAATCGGCCGAAGGAAGAGCAGGAGCCCGCAACGGCGCTGGTCTTCCGCGATCAGCATGTTGAGGAAGTGCGGAACTACGCGATCGCCGGTGGAACGCTCTGGGTGCTCAACGAGCAAGCCGCGAAAAAAATTCCACTCGCTCAGCTTGATCTTCCTGCCACGATCAAAGTGAATGACGATCGCGGCGTGGATTTTCAGGTGCCGAAATAGAAGATCTCGTCCCGCGAAATTGCACCAGTTTCTGTCATTGCGCGATTTCCTCCAGCCGGTAGAATTAATCGATCTGCAAAAAGCTAAGTGCTAACGGCTAAGTGCTGCCTTCATGACTCAAAACCAATTCGTCCACCTGCATCTGCATAGCGATTATTCTTTGCTCGACGGCGCTTGCGACGTCGAGAAACTCGTAGATCGAGTCCATGAACTCGGCATGCCTGCGGTCGCCATGACCGACCACGGCAACATTTTTGGCGCGGTGCATTTTGTGAATGCCGCGCACAAGGCGGGCATTAAACCGATCGTGGGATGCGAACTCTACATCTGCAAGAAAGACGACCACGACATCGCGCGCACTCCGCCCGACGGCGACACTTACAACCACCTGCTGGTGCTGGCGGAGAACGAAGAAGGCTACCGCAACCTGGTGAAGATCACGTCGGAAGCCTCGCTGCACGGCTTCTACTACAAGCCGCGAGTGAGCAAGAAATTTCTGGCCGAACATTCCAAGGGACTGATCGGTCTTTCCGGATGCTTGAAGGGCGAAGTGGCCGAGCGGCTGACGGAAGGGAACTACGACGCGGCGCGTTCGGCCGCCGGATTCTACCGCGACCTCTTCGGCAAAGAAAATTTCTTTCTCGAGATTCAAGATCAGGGCCTGGAGATGGAGCACCGCATCCATTCAGGCTTGTTCCAGTTGGAGAAGGATCTCGGGCTGCCCATGGTTGCGACCAATGACAGCCATTATCTTTGCGAAGACGACGCGCACGCCCAGGATGTAATGCTGTGCATCCAGATGGGCAAGTCGATTCAAGACACGAACCGCATGAAGTTCGAGGGCACGCAGTTCTACGTCAAGAACGGCGAAGAGATGTTGCGCGTGTTCAAGGACGCGCCGCAAGTGCTCTCGCGCACGCTCGATATCGCCGAGCGCTGCAACCTTCGACTGGAGAAAGTTCCCAGCCCGTTTCCGCGCTTCGACGTTCCCGACGGATTTACTCTCGACAGTTATTTCGAACACATCACGCGGCAAGGATTCGCGCGACGCATGGAGAACCTGCGGACTGCGTCGGCGAACGGCCGGCTCAAGCATTCGCTGGCGGACTACGAGCAGAGATTGGCGCGCGAGATCGCCATCATTCAGCAGATGAAGTTCTCGGGATATTTCCTGATCGTGTGGGACTTCATCCGCTACGCTCGCGAATGCGGCATTCCCGTGGGTCCGGGCCGCGGATCGGCGGCGGGCGCGGTGGTCGCATATTCACTCGGGATTACCGATATCGATCCGCTGCAGCATGAACTTCTGTTCGAACGCTTCTTGAACCCCGAACGCATTTCCATGCCGGATATCGATATCGATTTCTGCATGAACCGGCGCGGCGAAGTGATCGAATACGTCACGCATAAGTACGGGCGGGAGAATGTTGCGCAGATCATCACGTTCGGGACCATGGCCGCTAAGGCTGCGATCAAGGATGTTGGCCGCGCGATGGATATGCCATACAGCGATGTGGATCGCATCGCGAAGATGGTGCCGACAACGCTGAATATCAAACTCGACGACGCGCTTGCGGAGTCGGTGGCGCTGCAGGAGGCGTACCAGAAAGATCCGCAGGTGCGGCAATTGCTCGACACAGCGCGAAAGCTGGAAGGTCTGGTGCGGAATTCCGGCGTGCATGCCGCGGGCGTGGTGATCTCGCCGCGTCCGTTGATTGAACTGGTGCCGCTGCACAAGACCAAGAACGACGAAATCGTCACCGCCTTCGACATGGTGGCCATCGAAAAGATGGGCCTGCTGAAGATGGATTTTCTCGGCTTGACGACTCTCACGATTCTCGACGACGCGTTGAAGCTGATCGCGCAGAAGGGGACGAATCTCAAGCTCGACGATATCCCGCTCGAAGACCACGAGACGTACGAGAAAGTTTTCCATAAGGGATTAACCTCCGGTGTGTTCCAGTTTGAATCGTCCGGGATGAGAGACGTTCTGCGGCGCTATCAGCCGAACTCGATCGAAGACCTCACCGCGTTGAATGCGCTGTACCGTCCGGGGCCGATTCAGGGCGGCATGATTGACGACTTTATCGAACGCAAACATGGACGGCGGAAGATTGAATACGAACTGCCCGAGCTGAAAGAAATTTTGCAGGAGACGCTAGGCGTCATCGTTTATCAGGAACAGGTGATGCAGGCGGCCAACAAACTCGCCGGCTACTCGCTAGGAGAAGCGGATTTGCTGCGGCGGGCGATGGGCAAGAAGAACGCCGAGGAGATGGCGAAGCAGCGGGAGCGCTTTGTGCAGGGAGCGACGCAGCGTGGCTTCCCGCCTCGGAAAATCGAAAAGATTTTCGATCTGATGGCGCAATTTGCGGGATACGGTTTCAATAAGTCGCACTCGGCGGCCTACGCGCTGCTCGCCTATCACACGGCGTATTTGAAGACGCATCATCCGCTCGACTTCATGGCGGCGCTGCTGACTTCGGTGACCGGCAGCACGGATGACGTGGTGAAGTACATCAACGAGTGCCGCGAAATGGGAATTGCGGTTGAGCCGCCGGATATCAACGTCAGCGACTCGAACTTTACGCCGCACGGGCAGGCGATTCGCTTTGGGTTGGCCGCGGTGAAGAATGTTGGCGGAAATGCGATCGAGTCGATCGTCGCGGCGCGGAAGAAGCTGGGCCGGAATTTTAAGTCGTTTTACGAATTCTGCGAAGAAGTCGACCTGCGGCTGTTGAACAAGCGCGTGCTGGAATCGCTGATCAAGAGTGGCGCGATGGATTGTTTCGGGCGCCGGGCGCAGCTCATGCAGGCGCTCGACAAGGCGATCGAGCAGGCCCAGAAAACGCAGCGCGACGCGGAATCGGGACAGCACGGGCTGTTTGGCGTGTTTGCGGATGAAACCGCCGAGCAGGCCAACGACGCGCTCCCCAACGTGCCCGACTGGGATGAACAAACGCGACTGTCGGCGGAAAAAGAGATTCTGGGATTTTTTATCACCGGGCATCCGATGGAAAAGTACAAGGAAAAACTCGCCGATCTGAATGCGCTCTCCACCGAAGATATTGCCGCCATGAAGAAATCCACCGGCAAGGACGAGAACATTACGACCGCCGGTTTGATCTCGGGGCTGCGGGTCGCGAAGTCACGACGAGGCGAACTGTGGGCGCAAGCGGCGCTTGAAGACATGTTTGGGAAGGTTGAATTGCTGGTCTTTCCCGAGGCCTACAGGAAACTGGCGGAGAAAGTTAAGCTCGAGGTTCCGGTGCTGATTCGCGGCGGCGTGCGCATTGAAGAAGGCGCCAATCCGAAAGTTACGGCGAACGAGATCACTCCGCTGGACGAAGCGCGCGTGCCGTTGCCGAAGGCGCTGCGCATACGGATTCCCCTCGGCAGCGCCACCGGCAGCACGGTCGATGCGCTGTACACGCTCTTCAGCGAACGCAAGGGCGAGGCGAAGGTGCTCTTCGACGTGGAGCGGGACGGCGATTTCATGGTGGTGATGGAAGCCGAAGGCTATAATGTGATGCCGGACCGCAGTTTCCTGGGCCGTGTGGAAGAGCTGTGCGGACGGGGCAGCGTGCGCGTCATTGGCTGATGAATAATATGGTGGAGCGGCGGGCGTCTCGCCCGTCCAGTAGTATCGTGGCCGGGCAGGAACGCCCGGCTCTTCACTGGCAGGCTTTAGTATCTGCGGCCGATGAGACGAGAGAAAATAAAACGGGCAGAAAAGCCGGGTCGTAGCGCGAGCGAAGACGCGAACGACGGCGCGAAGAACGGCGCCATCGCGGGGACCGACTTTATGCTCTCGATTGTGGAAGCACATCATACGCGGAAGAATGGGAATGTCATCAAAATGGATTCTGGATTGAAAGCGCAGCAGGAATTGGCAAAAATCGAAGAGCAGATCACGCGGTTGCAGGCGCTGGAGGGGCAGAACGCCGAAACCTTCCGCCAGGTGCAGCAATTGAGTGCGCGCGTGGACGATCTGCGCCGCGAAATTTCTTCCGGCCTGAACGCATGGGAGCATACGGAACTGGCGCGTCATCCGCAGCGTCCTTACACGCTGGATTATGTGGAGCGCATTTTCACCGACTGGAGCGAGATTCATGGCGACCGCGGCTTCCGCGACGACCCGGCGATCGTTTGCGGGATGGCGCGCTTTCACGGCCAGGAAGTCGTCATTGTCGGGCAGCAGAAAGCACGCGACGCGAAACAGCGCGTGTATCGAAACTTCGGCATGTCGCATCCGGAGGGATATAGAAAAGCGCTGCGGGTGATGAAGATTGCCGAGAAATTCAAGCGTCCGGTTCTTACCTTCGTAGACACCGACGGCGCCTATCCCGGACTGCACGCCGAAGAGCGCGGCCAGGGAGAAGCCATCGCCCGCAACCTGCTGGAAATGGCGCGGCTTGAAGTGCCGATCATTGCGACCGTGATTGGCGTCGGAGGCAGCGGCGGAGCGCTGGCGATTGCCGTGGCCGACCGCGTGTTGATGCTGGAGAACTCAGTTTACTCTGTAATTTCGCCGGAGGGCTGCGCGTCNNCCGGAACCTCCCGGAGGCGCGCATACGGATCACGCGCAGGCAGCGGAGTTGCTGGATGTAGCGCTGCAGGAGCATCTGGCCGCGCTAAAGAAGCTGCCGCTCGGCGATTTGCTGGAAACGCGCTACAAGAAGTTCCGCAACATGGCGCAGTTTTTCCAGGTGGAAGCGTAAGTATTTGCGGACTGCAAAGAAAACATCGGCAGTTAAGTCTCGCGGATTGCGTCCCTCGAAAGACATGCGGAGCGAATACCGGTTTGACTATGCGAAAGCTCGACCTAACCGATTC
>PMMJ01000264.1:0-9038 GCA_003162255.1 Acidobacteriaceae bacterium
GCCAGCGGGGCGGCCAACTGGTGCTGCGCGGCAGCACCCTGACCGGGACGATAGTCGCCCAGGTCGTCCACATTCACTCCGTAGAACAGGTGAGTGAAACCGCGATCCCGGCCGATCTTTTCGAGCGTGGTGAACAGTTCGTCCTTGCAGTGAAAACAGCGCATGGCGTCGTTTCGGATGTACGCAGGATTTTCCAGTTCCTGCGTTTCCACAACCTCGATCGGAATCTCGCGCTCGCGAGCAAAAGCCAGCGCGTCTTCGAGGTGAGTCCTAGCCAGGCTGGCCGAATCGGCAATCACGGCGAGCATCTGGCCGCCAAGCATGTCGTGCGCCATCCAGGCAAGAAAGGCGGAGTCCACGCCCCCCGAATAAGCGACGAGCAATCGACCGTTGCCTGCAAGGATCTGTCGCAGGCGTGCCGCTTTCTCATCGAGCGTGGCCGCGGTGTTCACCATCTTCATTATCCACGAAAAAAGTTCTTGGTTCTCAGTTTTCGATTCTCGGTGAAGGGCGCAGGATGTTTTCTGAGAGGTGAAAACCGGGAACTGACAACTCCATTTGGATGCCGACGTTGGAGCGCCGGCTAAAGCATTTCTGGTAATAGTGCAGAGTGCGCACCCTCAGCGGCTGAAGCCGCATTCAAAACAATGCAGTTATCGCAGCGGTGAACGGCTGCGCCACCCAAATTCAAGTACAAAATCGAGTTCTTCCGCAGCCTCTGAAGCCGCGCCCTACTTGTTCCTGGCCCCTCTACAGTAAAGCGAGAAATGCGCTAGTACAGCCGTTCCTGCCGCCTGAGATTGCCGAACGCTCCGATGTTCGCCAGCGTAAACGAGAAACGATATTGATTCTCGTTGCGCACCGATCCCAGCGCAAAGCGCCGGTATTCCAGGCTCAGGCCGCAACAGTCCCAGTTGTAAGTCGTCTGCGCCGTCGCATACTGCAGCGATCCATTGTCCGCGTCAAAGCCAAAGCTGGTGGCGGCGCTCAAGCCGCGCTTGTTGAGTTGACCGTAACCAAACAACACCCGGAACTGGTTGAACTCGCAGGCGCTGGTGGGAGTTGTATGCAGCGCACAATTTGTCGGCGCCGTTCCCGCTCCCCTGTCGATCACGCGCAGGAACGCATCGCCTCCCCCAAGGGTAAATGGACCATAGCGGTAGTTCACCAGGGCCATGCTGGAATTGACGCGGCCGTCCTTGAAGTCGTAATCCACATCCCACTCGGTGTTAGTGCGCGGGCTGGTCTCGACGCGCAAGCGGGAAATGAGTGGAGCAAAGCGCCGCTCTGAATCCAGAAATGCGCTGCCGGTGAAATCCGCGGTCGTCGTGAATACGTTCCTCTGCCCCGCCGCTAGCGCATTTCCAAATGTGGGATCGAAAAAATACTTTTGTCCGATCTCCCAACTCAAGATCTCCCGCGGGCCCGACGCGCACAGTAGAGCGTCCGGGGCCGGGGGCGCTTCCCACGGAACCGCGCCAACTTGCGGGACACCGCCGATGGTCAGCGTGCCCATGCCCCCCACGACGCAATCCTTGACGTTGGGATCCACATGCTTGGCGTAAATACGATTCACCAGCGAGTACTCGATTTCATTGGTGTTGGTCAGCACATCGGCGGCATCGAAACGCAGAATGTCGGCGAAGTTATTGACGCCGGTCACGTAGTCGTACCGCATGCGCGGCTCAATCACGTGCTTCCATTTGCGTCCGAGCCAGGGATGATCGAAGACCCGCGACAGCGCCGGCGGGCGCAACTCGACCGAAGCTTCCAACGACTTGCGATTCAGAATGTCGTCGGCAGCGGTTGTGGAATTTGCAGCGTTGCCTTGCTCCGTGTAGAAGGTATCCCGCAGCGTAAGTGCGGGACGAAACGACCATCCCTGCCATTGCACCGGCATCGAAAGCGAGGGTGCGAGATCGAATCTGCCCACCATGGGGCCAGTGCGGAACCCAATCTCGCGCCGCTGCAAACCTTCCGCCGCGCTCTCAAACGACCAGTACAGCGGTGTATTTCCCAACTGCCGTTCCTCGCCGGAGAGGAAGAAACTCGGCGTATGCAGAATCCGAACCAGCTCCGTTTGCGTAAGCACGGTGCAGCCCGCGTTCAATTCGGTGTTCGGATTGCAAACTTCGAAGTTCTGATAGCGCTCTGCCAGGGCATTGAAGTGAAATCCGTTGGTCGTGTTGGAGAGAAAAATCTGCGACCGCACTTCCGAGTCGATCGCCTGCGTGTAAACATCGGTGAAGGCGATGCGGAAAACGAAAGAACTCAAATAATCGACATTTGCCACGCCGCGGAACGTCCCGAAAGGACGCTCCGCCGTAAAACGTGCATCCTCGCCTCCTTGGTTCTGCGGCGGACTGCCGATGCCGCGATCCTCGATTCCCACGTAGCTGAAGAACACGTAAGAGTTGTCGCTCGGACGAGCGCGGAATTCTCCGCGTTCGAACCAACCGCGTTTGGAGTAGTATTCGGCGCCTGCAAACGCATCCATGCTGCGATTGAAGACCCAGTACACGGAATCGCCGGCAATCGTTCCTTTGGTGGAAGAGTTGCCGAAACTCGGAAGCAGCAGGCCGGTCTGGCGCTGCTCCTTCTGCACCGGAAGCGCCACAAACGGAAAATAGAATACCGGCAGACCCATCAGCCGGAAGTCGCTGTGGTAGATTTTGGCGGTGCCGTCCACATCCACCGAGATGCGCCCCGCGTTGAATTGCCATTTCGGACGAGGCAGTTCGCAGGTGGTGACCGTTCCCTCCCGCACCAGGTAATGGTCTGGCCCGTGTCTCTCCACAATTTTCCCGGTAAAGGCAAACGGATTGGACGTGGTCAGCACGTAGCGGGAATTCCGCATCCGAAGTCCTACCGTTCCGATTGCGCTGTAGAAAATTCCCGTTTCCGTGCGGACATTGTACGTGCCGTGACTGGCCTCGACGTGCTCGTCGTAAGGACCACCGTCCAGCGCGACGTGGCCCTCGAGTTCGCTGTCTCCGGTGTCCGCGTTGTAGGTGACTTGATCCGCGTGCAGGATGTAATTGCGATAGTGGATTTCCGCCTCGCCCCGCAGGTGATAAATGGACCCATCTTTTTCCTGTTGCACCGCCCGGATCGTGACCTCTTCTTCCGTCTGCCCGGCAGGCGTTGCCGGCGGAACCGGGGCCGTCGCAGGAGCATTCTCGGGAGTAGAAACCGCCGCTGCGGCAGGGGGCAGCGTCTGGCTGGTTACTATCCCGTGAGCGAGAAGCAGATGACAGACCAATGCGATCGTGATAAAGATTCGAGAGCGGGTGATCATTAGCGGTGATCTGCAAGCGCGCGTGCGCTCTGCCAACGGGAACCAACTGACCTTAGCACGCGAGCGGCAGGCGAAGCAAAGCTGCGCACTTTTGTGGTCTCCCTGGAATTTGTGCCGGGCCTGGCTCTGGCTCCTGGCATTCTTCGCGACTTGCTACGACGACCGGATTCACACCACCGGATTGATGCCGGACCGATGACGACTGGGCCGATGACAACTGGACTAACGACGACCGGACTAACGAACTGTCCGGCCGGCGCCGATCCCGCCGTCTCAAGCCCCCTCTGCGCTGCCGCCGAGCCGGCGCACGGCACCGCCGTCGCTGAAACTGCGGCCGCGGAACCGAACCCTTATCCAGACGTTTATCCGAACGTTCGTCCGAATGACGATCCGAAAGATGACCATCCGAACGCCGATTCCTGGCGCGTCGAAGTGGCCGCTCGTCTAGAACGCTATCGCGCCCGCCGCAAGCCGCGGACTCCCCACTATCCATCCCTCCTCTTACCCTTTGATGCGCCCGAGAGCTGGTCCCGCTCTGCGCCGCCCGGTGGATCGGCGGCAGTTGCGGCAACGCCAGCCGGGCAAGACTTTGCGTTCGATATCAAGGGAGAACCGACGGCAGTGGGCTCGGGAATCCTGGCGCAATCTCGCCGGACGCCGGAGCGTCAGGTACCGGAACCCCACCCCTCGGAAGGCGCGTACCGGCATCCGGAGCAAATCCCCGAACAATCCGCCAAGCTAATTGAGTTCCCGCGTTCCGCCGCAATTCCGGTCTTTCACGCCAGCGAACTGGCCGATCCCATCTTCGACCGTCCGCGAATTGTCGAAGTCCCGGAGATTTTGCCGCCGCCGCCCGCGTTAGGTGGAATGCTGATCGAACCTGCCCAGCAAGAGTCAGCCGGCACACAAGCCGACTCCCCCTCCACACCGCCATCCGCATCGATAGCGCGGCGCGCGTTGGCTGCCCTCGTGGATGGCGTTGTCGTGGCAACGGCTCTGGCCGCCGTCGCCGCAATCTTTCTTCGTCTGAACCCCATTCCCGGACCGCTCCCGCTTCTCGCCGGCGCGCTCGGCGTAGCCGCCGCTTTGCTATGGATGACTTACGAATTCTTGTTTGTGGTGTACACCGGCTCGACTCCCGGACTGCGCGCGGCCCGGTTGCGCCTGGCGGCGTTCGACGGCTGTCCGCTCCATCGCCGTTCGCGCCGTTGGCGAGTGCTGGCCACGTTTCTCTCCGCCTTTTCCGCTGGACTCGGCTATCTCTGGTGTGTTCTTGACCAGGACGGACTGTGCTGGCACGACCGCATCACCCGCACCCACGTTCAATCGGAGCATCACGCAGAATAAGAAAAGCCCCGGCCGTCGAGCGACCGGGGCGTGGGGTTAACCAGGTCGACCTAGCTCTGCGCCGGTGTGTGCGGATGGCGTTCACACTTACTTCCGCAGCAGCCCATGGCAGTCTTGTCGCCCTTGGCCTCGCCGCAGCTTTTGCCTTCGGCGCAGCACTTGCCATCTGTGCAACAGCCGTTCTTCTTGCAGTCCTTCATTGCCGCTTTCATGTCTTTACCGTCGCAACAAGACTTGCCATCTTTCATTTCACACTTGTCTTTGCCGCAACACGCCGCCGCATCCTTGGCATCGGCTGCAGCATGATGGCAGCAGCCTTTGCCGTCCTTCATGTCGGCCATATTGTGATGACAGCATCCCTGGGCTTGCGGAGCCGGTGTCGAGTTCGGTGCGGCCGGAGTCTCCTGCGCCCAGCCAACCAGCGATAGGGCCAGAATCAAAGCAAACAGTCTGAATTTCATAAGATCTCCTTAAATGAATGTTATGAGAACAGTTGAGACGTGCAGCCAACTTGACGGCCGCAGGAAGGGGTATCAATCGACAGTTCTCAGTCAGTGTGGTTCTCGGTAAGAAACGTACTATGGGGCAATTACTGAGAACTGGAAACTGAGAACTCAGGAAGGGGTCTAAACCCGGAGAATCATTCCAAACAAGCCTGGTGGAGGACCAGGCGCAACCGCAGTCGCCGGGGAAACATGCGACTGTGCATCCCGAGCCAGGCTGATTTCCGCAATCTCCGCCGGCGCAATTTCTCGCGAAAGTCTGTGTCCCGCACTAACCGGTCCGGGTACGCTCTGCGGCCCTTGCAGGAAACAGCAACGATGCTGATCCCGGCACGGCAGACTGCTGGCAGCGAACTCGAGCGGAGCCGCATTCTCCGTCTTGCCCAACCCCGGACAGCACGGATGGCCCGCGGGCATGACGTGGTGGTGAGCGGCTATGTGCTCAGCCAATTCGCGCGCTGGATGCGCATGCCCGGCATGCATGATGAACATTGGCGCCATGGCCATCTCTGCCCATGCCACCATGGCCACCAGCAACGCCGCCGCAATGGACTTCTTCAGCATCCTGTTTCAATATGACAGATCAATAGGAACCTGACCGTGACCGCGATCACACGCCCCCGTTTGATCCATCGGACACTTGATTCGAGCGAATAAGAGGACTATCCCACCAGATTCTGCAGCGCCGCCCTCAACTCGCGAAAGCGGAACGTATATCCGCTGGCCCCGAGCTTCCCCGGCTGAACGCGCTGGCTGGCAAGCAACATTTCCTCCGCCGCTTGCTTCCCGAAAGCCAGCCGCAGCGCGAACGCCGGCACCGGGAAAAAAGCAGGGCGCCGCAGGACTGAGGCCAACACCTTCGTGAACTCGGCATTGCGCACCGGATTCGGCGCCACCAGATTCACCGGCCCCGCCAGCGACTCGGCGCCGATTGCGTGATGAATTGCCCCCACGATGTCGTCCACATGAATCCAGCTCATCCACTGCCGTCCCAATCCCATCCGGCCTCCGAGGCCCAGCGTGAACGGCGTCAGCATTTTCCCCAGCGCCCCGCCCTTCGGGGTCAAAACCAGGCCAATCCGTATGTTCACCGTGCGAATGCCGGCCTCTGCCGCAATCCGGCTGGCGTCCTCCCACTCGCCGCAAACTTCGGGCAGAAATCCTCGCCCGATCGGACTCTCTTCACGCAAAACTTCCTCACCGCGATTCCCGTAGAACCCGACCGCCGATGCGCACACCAATACGCGCGGCTTAGCCTCACTCCGCGCTAGCGCGGCAGCCAGATTGCGCGTTCCGAGCACGCGGCTCTCCCGGATCGCCTTCTTCTTAGCGTCAGTCCAGCGCCCCACCACGCTCTCCCCGGCAAGGTGGATGACCGCATCGAACCCCGACACCGCCGCCGGCGACAGCGCAGTCAGAGGATCCCAGGAAATCTGCGCCGCGCTCGAAGCCTGTCCCCGCACCAGTCGCACAACCTGTGTATTTTGGGCCGTAAATGAAGCCAGCAGCGCCGAGCCAATCGGCCCCGAAGCTCCCGTGATCAATACTCTCTGCAAGCCATGCCTCCCGAAGCCCGCGTGTGGCACGGGCGCCTCGCCCGGGTGCTCTTCGCCGGATAGCTCCCTTTGCACCAAAATGGGCTTACCTGAAGGGTCAGCCCAAGCCATCATAACAATATGAACAGTCGCACCGGACCATTCAAGAATGAGCATGGTGTCTGGGTTTTTCACAGCGGGAGGCCGATATCCGCCTCCGCCACGGATGAACTGCTGCAGCGAATCCGCGAGGAGCGCGACTTGGCTAATCTCGGCGAGGGTGCGGGTGGTGCGGGCCATAGGCGCCGGCAAGGGAGAATGAGGGCGGGTACGTGCCAAGCACACTTCGCCCGCAGGGTCCAACAATCGCTGCGCCCCAGGGCTGCGAGACCCTAAACCAAGAGCACCGTGCGTCCCAGCGCCGCAATAGCTTTCCACTGCGTTAAAATCGATCATGGCGACGTTGCGGGAACAGATCAAGACCAACGTTCTCACCGTGACCCGCTTCCGCGAGTTGATGCGGAAGCTGCGCGAGAACCGTCCCAACGACGACCTCGCCATCGTCAAGAAAGCCTACGAATTTTCCCAGAAGCATCACGCCGGACAATCCCGCGCCTCCGGCGAACCTTACCTCGTCCATCCTCTCGAAGTCGGCAACGTGCTCGCCGACATGAAAATGGACTCGATCTCGATCGCCGCCGGTCTCCTCCACGATTCCGTTGAAGACACCTCGGTCACCTCGTTTGAAATAGCACAGGAATTCGGCGAGCAGGTCGCCCACATCGTCGAGGGCGTCACCAAGATCAGCAAAATCGATTTCTCCACCCGGGAAGAAGCGCAAGCCGAGAATCTCCGCAAGATGATGCTGGCCATGGTCGACGACATCCGCGTCGTCCTCATCAAGCTCGCCGACCGCCTGCACAACATGCGCACCCTCGAACATCTCGACCCCGTACGCCAGCAGAAAATCGCCCGCGAGACGCTGGAAATCTACGCTCCCATCGCCCACCGCCTAGGCATGGGCAAAATTCGCGGCGAACTCGAAGACCTCGGTTTCAAATACGTCGATCCCATCGGATACGAGCAAGTTCGCGCCGCCGTCGAGTCGCGCCGCAAGGAAGGCGAAGCGTTCATGGCGCGCGTCGAAGGCGTGCTGCGTGACGGCCTGAAAGAAGCCGGCATCACCGGCCGCGTCGAAAGCCGCATCAAGCGACTCTATAGCATCCACAAAAAACTACAGCGCCAGCACATCAGCGTCGATCAGGTTTACGACCTCTACGCCATGCGGGTCATCACCAACTCCGTGCAGGATTGCTACGCCGTTCTCGGCATCATCCACAACCTGTGGCGTCCCGTGCCCGGCCGTATCAAGGATTTCATCGCCATGCCGCGGCCCAACCTTTACCAGTCCCTGCACACCTCCGTCATCACCGAGACCGGCGAGACCTTTGAAATCCAGATTCGCACCGAAGAAATGCACAAGATGTGCGAGGAAGGCATCGCCGCCCACTGGAAATACAAGGACGGCCCCGTCTCCGCCGAAGACGAACAGCGCCTGGCGTGGCTCCGTCAAGTCGTAGAGTGGCAGCGCGACGTCTCCGATCCCAACGAATTCCTTTCCACCCTGAAAGTCGATCTCTATCCCGAGGAGGTTTACACCTTTACGCCCAAGGGCAAGGTCCTGGTCCTGCCGCGCGAGTCCACGCCCATAGACTTCGCTTATTCCATTCACACCGAAGTCGGACACAATTGCACCGGCGCGAAGGTCAACGGACGCATGGTTCCCCTCCGCCACAAACTCCGTTCCGGCGACATCGTCGAAGTCATCACCCAGCCCGGACACAAGCCCAGCCGCGACTGGCTCGCCATCGTCAAGTCCTCGCGTGCCCGCAACAAGATCAAGCACTGGCTCAATGTTCACCAGCGCGAGCGCGCCATTGAAATCGGAAAAAAGCTGATCGAAAAAGAAGCGCGCAAATACCGCATCTCGCTCAAGGAAATCAAAGAAGCCGACCTGCAAAGAGCGGCCAGCGACTACGGACTCGGCCGTCCCGACGACCTGATGGCGGGCATCGGCTACGGCAAGTACTCTGCCCGCCAGGTGCTGGCGAAATTCGCCCCTACCGGCGCTCAGCCCCTGTCCGAACTCGAAGAGCAGGCCGCGTCCCACGGCTTCACCAGCGGCGTATCGAGCGGCATCTCGAGCGTGGTACGCCGCGTCTTCGGCGGCGGTGACAGCAATGCCATCGTGGTTCGCGGACAGGGCGACCTGCTCGTCTATCGCGCCAAGTGTTGCAACCCCATTCGCGGCGAGGAAATCATCGGCTACGTCACCCGCGGCAAGGGCGTGGCCGT
>PMMJ01000264.1:9095-9222 GCA_003162255.1 Acidobacteriaceae bacterium
GAAATCGCCGACCTGAAACACCTACAAAAAATCATGGACGGAGTTAGACAAATCCCCGGCGTGCATGACGTGCAGAGATTGCAGAAGATCTAGCGCTGTGTCATGCGATTGAGACTTGGAGTTGAAC
>PMMJ01000385.1:0-409 GCA_003162255.1 Acidobacteriaceae bacterium
CGGATGACTTCCACCCCCGCTCGCTTGAGGATGCCTTGCACCCCCTTGCCGAGCGTGGCCACAATGCGGCTCTTGCGCTCGACCACGGCGGCCATGTCAAACTCGGGCGCGCCGACTCGCACACCATAGGCAGCGGCTTCACAGCATTCGCGAAACAGTCGGGATGACCGCAAGAAGGTCTTGGCCGGGATGCAGCCGACATTCAGGCAGGTCCCGCCGAGCTGCTCCTTCTCGACCAGCGCGACCTTCTTCCCCATTTTGCCAGCGTGGCCTGCCGCTTCATATCCCCCCGGACCTCCGCCGACCACGATCAAATCGTACATAGCTGCTCCACGTTTTCGATCTTTTCGCGAACCACTTTCAGGAACCTTGCGCCCGGCGCGCCATCGATGATCTGGTGATCGAGCGT
>PMMJ01000385.1:478-22043 GCA_003162255.1 Acidobacteriaceae bacterium
CAATCCGCGCGGAGTGTCGCAGGCAAATCCGATGTGAACGCCCCTGCCTTGATGAATTCTTCCATCGAGAAACAACACGTTGAGCTCTGGCACCTGCAACAGTGCTTGCACGGTGCAGAATGTCACCAGGTCGTTGAGGTTGACGTCCGGTCCGGCAGACGAAGCCTTGATACGGGCGCGCAACAGGAGTAAGCCGCGGGCGTCGGCGGAAGAGTTGAGCGTGTACTGCGCTGTGCTGGCGAGTGCTTCGCGCAAGCGGTTGGCGATCTTCTCGCGAACACCGGAGATTCGAGTTTCTGGCGCATCCAGATCGGAGGCAAGGACCATACCACCGATTCCCGAACCCTCCAGCGGAGCTTCCGCCCCGTTCTCCACTCGTCGGCTCGCCGCACCAGAGACTTTTGGAGAGCTGTGATAGAGGGCGCGCAGGTCGGCTTCCAGAACGCGGCCACCGGGCCCGGACCCGCTCACCGCACGCGGATGGAAGTTGTGTTCTTCGGCAAACCGCCGCGCCCTGGGACTGAAGGGAGCGGCGGAATGGGGGAGGGAAGCGTCGGTTGCCGTCACTGGTTGGCCCCCCGGACTGGCGTTTCGCGCACTTGGCGTAGGGGAGCCCGCGGCGTCTGCTGCTGGAGTTGATCCTTTCGATTGCGGACGAAATACTTCCACATTCTCGCCGGGATTGCCGATCACAAACAGCTTTGTAAAGACCGGGACGAGGGCGCCTTGCTCAAAGAACGTGGCCAGCACAGTACCGCCAGCGGGCGCCGTGACTTCAAAACTTGTCTTGTCGGTCTCGATCTCGACCACCGTTTCGCCGGCAGAGACCGGTTGGCCCTCTTCTTTGAGCCACTTGGCAATCAGGCACTCTTCCACCGTATTGCCCAGCTTCTANNTCTGCGTCGTCCCAATTCCTTTCCGTCAGCCCCTCGCCGTTCATCCGCAGTGCGAGAGGGCCGCCCGTCGAAAGGCCACGCACCTCACCAAAAGCACCGGCCACCCTTACGAGAGAGAGACAGGTCCGGAGCCAATGTTGAGTTTAGCGCGTTTGTGATCGCGTATCAACTATTATAGTTCGATAATGTTCGATTACAGGTTCTCGAGAGAGCTATCGTCAATCTACCTCGGTGGATTCCTTGGAGAACTGGATTAGATCATCGCACGAAATAGAACATTATGGATCACAATGCGAACATAAAAGATCAGTACTGTTGACATGTGCGAGCGTTAGCTATACATTTGTATCGATTTGCGCGGCGTCCCCTCGCGCCGCGCCGAAGCCGAGACGCCATCGGTACTGTCGGCAAGATACCGGCGCTCCCCGTTTTCAACGGCGTAATCTTCATGCCGCTACGGTACTAGAGGGCCAAGTTCGACTTCAAGTGCTCGCGTTTTCTTTTATATGAAACCTGACGATCAGATTACAGAAAACATTCCGCTCGAGATGCGAGCGCTGGTCCTTGACGGCGTTGGGTTTGAACACCTCGCGGTCAGGAAGGTTCCGGTGCCGAGTCCCAGCGCGCATCAGTTGCTGGCTCGCGTGGAAGCAGCCGGCATCTGCACGTCCCTGATCAAGCTTATCGAACAGGGACCGGACCACAAATTGATGTACGGCTGGGACGTGTGCCGCTTTCCGGCTATTCTCGGCGACGAAGGCGTGGTAACGGTGGTGCGCGTCGGAGAGGCGCTTCGAGACCAGTATCGACTCGGCGAGCGCTACGTGGTTCAGCCTGCCGTGGACCACCCACCTATCAATCATCGAGAACGGTATCGCGATTCCGGTAAGGGAGTCGGCAAGGTAGCTGTGGGCTACACCCTGGCGGGTCATCTGGCAGAGTACATACTCATTCCGGAAGAGGTCCTGAACTCCGGATGCCTGTTGCCGGTTCCTGTGCGCCAAGTGCCATTTGCCCACGCCGCCATGAGTGAACCGCTCTCCTGCGTTGTCTCAGCCCAGGAGCATCACCTGCACTTGACCCAGACTACTCCGCTGGCCGCGCGGGAAGCCATGAAAGGACTAAAGCCGGGAGGCGTGACCGTGATCGTCGGGGCGGGCGCGATGGGGCGAATGCACGTCGACTTGGCCTTCGGCTACCGGCCACGCGCGATTGTGGTGGCAGATTTCCTGGAGGAGCGTCTAGGGCTTGTTCGGAAGCTCTTCACGGCGCGGGCGGCGAAAGCAGGAGTCGCGCTGCACATTGTCCATGCTGCTTCCACTCCGGTTGAGAAGTTAGTGGACGAACTGACCGGCCATCGCGGGGCGGACGACGTGGTCGTTGCAGTCGGATCAAAGAAAGCGATCGAAAGCGCCCAGAAACTGGTCGGGCGCGGCGCCGTGCTCAACCTCTTCGGCGGTCTGAAAAAGGGTGAGGACATCGTGGGCATTGACGCCAGCGCGGTCCACTATAAGGAGATCAACGTCACCGGGTCGAGTGGCGGCTCCCCGTGGGACATCGCGCGCACGCTGGAACTCATCGCGGCGGAAGAGATCGATGCCGGCGCGCACATCACCCGCATTGGCGATCTGGACCATGCCATTGCACTGCTCGAACTGGTGAAGGCCCAGCAAATCGACGGGAAAGCTGTGGTCTATCCGCATCGGCGTACCAACTCTATTCACAGCGTGGATTCGTGGTCGGGCGCGGATGAACGCGCCTACCTGCAAGCAAGCGAGGTCTGAGTGTCACTCTCGGGCAATCGTACCTTCGTCGGCTTCGGCTTTGGCGCCATTCAAGCCGGCCTCTTCCTCTACGAAGCCTTTCGCTCGGGGAACTTTCGTCGTCTCATGGTGGCCGAGGTCATGCCGAAGGCGGTGATGGCGCTCCGCCAATCTGCGGGACAATACGCGGTCAACGTCGCCTACTATGACCGAGTGGAAGCGGTAGAAATTGGTCCGGTGGAGATCGCGAACCCGGAAGACGAGTGCGACCGTGAGTTGCTAGCGGCGGCGGTGGCCGAGGCCGCGGAAATCGCAACCGCCCTGCCGAGTGTGGCTTACTACACCTCGGACTCCGCGGGAAGCGTGCACCGGATCTTGGCCGAGGGTCTCAGGCGGAAGGCCGCTGCGGGCGGCCCGCCAGCAGTCGTCTATGCGGCCGAGAATCACAACCACGCTGCCGAAATCCTGGAAGCGGCGGTCCTGAGTGCGATTCCACGGGGGGAGGATGACCGGGTCCGCAGCCGAGTCTCGTTTCTCAACACGGTGATCGGGAAAATGAGCGGCGTGGTCGCAGATCCGCATGAGATTAAAGAGCGCCGCCTGAAGACGGTCACGCCAATCGATCCCCGTGCATTCTTGGTGGAGGCCTTCAATCGAATTCTGATTTCAAAAACATCGTTTGGAGATACACTCGCCACCCGCGGCTTCCACCGGGGCATTGAAGTGTTCGAAGAGAAGCCAGACCTGTTGCCTTTTGAGGAAGCCAAACTCTACGGACACAACTCAACCCATGCCGTGGCTGCCTACCTGGGAGCGTTCTTGGGTGCAAACCGAATCGCCGGTCTTGAGAAAGCTGCGGGAGTGAGCGCATTTCTGGAGGCCGCATTCATCGAGGAGTCCGGCGAGGCGCTCATTCGCAGGCATAGGGGCAAGGACGCTCTTTTCACGCCCGAAGGCTACCGCGCCTACGCCAAAGATCTGCTGGTGCGGATGTTCAACCCATACCTGGGCGATACTGTGGAACGTGTTGGGCGCGATCCCGAACGGAAGTTGGAGTGGGACGACCGGTTAGTGGGGACGGTCCGCATTGGCCTGCAGCAGGGCTTGAATCCCGTGCGTTACGCGATGGGTGCGGCCGCAGCCGCGACTGCACTCGATAAGTCTTTCCTCGATGCATGCGCGCCGTTGCAGAAACTCTTGGATCCGCTCTGGTGTAAGGCGTCGCCAGACCCAGCCGAGAGGCAAGCGGTGCTGCAAGCCGTCGAAGAAGGCCGAACGAGACTGCGCCTCTGGCGTGACGCTGGTTTCCCGAACCTGGAAGCGTTCGTTAAGCAAGGCCTATCCATTCGGCGCTGACGTTCAGCCGTTTCTCCGAGTCTCGTGCGGCTGTACAGATTCATGTGGTTTGTGTCTTTCAAAGACCGATCAATTCCACGGTCCCGTCGTTTCAATCGTTTAGAGGGGGCGCCGCCTCTTGCACGATTCGCCTGCGTCTTTTTTCCCCCGCTCCCCGTATCTGTCGTTAGTATGAACGCGACTGCTTTCTATTTCGAGAGCTCGATGGCGCAAGAGAGCACCGAGATCGCTCGTGGACTTCGACGTCGAGATCCCGACCTGCTCGACCGGCTGATTGAGCAATACCAGCATCGCCTTCTCCGCTATCTCGTGTACTTGACCGGACGCCGCGATTTAGCGGAAGACCTCTTCCAGGAAACCTGGATCCGCGTGCTCGAACGCGGGCACCAGTTTAACGAGAGGTACGCATTCAGCACCTGGCTCTTCGCGGTGGCGCGCAACCTGGCGATCGATCACATGCGCCGCAAGCAGCCATCCAGCCTCGACGGCTTGCTGAATGACGACGAAGCTCCCCTCGATGTGCCTGCGACCGGACAGGCGTCGGCTTTTGACGTGACTCTACGCCGCGAGCAAAACGAGCACATCGCGGCCGGTATGCAACATCTCCCCGCGGAATACCGTGAAGCGCTCGTGCTTCGTTTTCAGGAAGGCATGTCTCTCGAAGAGATTGCTAGCGTGGCACGAGTGCCGTTGGGAACTGTGAAATCCAGGATTTACCGCGGCCTGAGCGCACTCGAACCGTGGTTGAAAGGAGCGCCGCTGTGAACACCATCATGAACAACGATGCGCATGAACGGGCACGGAACCTGATTGCATGGGCCGGACCCGAGGCACTTTCCAGCGCCGATCGAGCATGGTTGGCAGCGCATGTGGAGACATGTGCCTCTTGCCGCACATTCGCGGAGAACGCGGTAGCGACGATTCATGCTTTGCGCGCGATCCCCATCGCCGCCGAGCGGAGTCTCGTCTCGACGACGCAGATGAAGGTGCGCCGCCGCGCCCTGGAATTGCAAAGCCAGCGCGAGCGTTTCTGGCTGGTTTCGGTCAGCTGTACAGCGGTGACCCTATGCGCGCTGTTGAGCACGTTCGCGCTGTGGCGTGGCTTTGCGTGGGTAGGCGCGCGGGCCCAACTGGCGCCATCGATCTGGCAAGTTGGTTTTCTCGTCTTCTGTGTGACGCCAGCCCTGGTGGCGGGAGTGCTTCTGCTGCTCCGGGGCACGCACCTGGCGGATCGCACCGGTTCTTACGAGGGCTGACGGAACCGGAACTAGATTTTTCGTGGAACCGAGCACCGAGTACGGAGTTAGGAGATTTGTGATGACCATCGGAAATCAAACTTCCACCCGCTTCAAGGACGAGATCCGAATCGTTGCGCCTTGGGTTTTCTTCTTTGCCGTTCTGACCTTCCTGGCGATGGTTGTGCTGGTTGTGGTCCTCGCCGGCAGGGATCACAGTGCGCCTCCGCTTGCGCTTCGTTGCCTGCTGGGAGTAGTAGCGGGAGCGCTGCTCGGCTGCTATGTTGTGCTGATCGGCTACATTAACCGGGACGCGGGGCGGCGCAGGATGAGCCGCCTGCTTTGGACGCTCGTTGCGATCTTTGTCCCCAACGGGATCGGGATCCTCCTCTATTTCGTCTTGCGCAAGCCGCGCACCGCCAACTGCCCGCAATGCCATGCCGACGTCGAGCCGGGCTTCAGCTTCTGTCCCCGGTGCCGCAACCGCCTACAGCCGGTCTGCCCACACTGCCAGCGCGGCGTAAATCCCGCCGACAAGTTCTGCCCATACTGCGGCGCAGCCCTGGAGATGGCTGCTGGCATGCCTCCCTCTGCGGCGCCTACCCAACCGTGAGCATCTGCGGATCGAGCCGCTAGCCCGCTTCGTCCGCTCGTCAGATCGACCCTCCGCTCCCCTCTTGAATCAAAGGCTGTCCGCGGACTTGCTGGATAGCCATTGTAAGATTGAGTGCACAATGGCTGGCGGAAAGTGATTGTACGAATCCTGAGACTCCGACTCGGGGGAGGGAAGCATATGAGCGACAAGGATCAAGATCGTGAATTAGTTATGGGCCGCGAGATTACCCGACGCGATTTCTTGAATGGAGTAAGCATCGCCGTGGGGACGTCCCTGGTGGCAGCGAATTCCACCTGGCTGGAAGCCTTTGGTTCGCCTCAATCCCCGTTTGCTCCCGAAAAGGATCGCAGTTATTACCCGCCTGCTAAAACCGGCCTTCGCGGTAGTCACGATGGTTCGTGGGAAGTTGCGCACGACCTGCGCGACGGTAAGGATAAAGGCTGGGCCCAATCTGTCGACGACGGTGAGTCGTATGATCTGGTGGTTGTCGGTGCTGGTATAAGCGGTCTGGCAGCCGCACACTTCTACCGCAAGTTTGCGGGACAACAATCCAAGATTCTCGTCCTCGACAACCACGATGACTTCGGCGGGCACGCCAAGCGCAATGAATTCAAGGCGGGAAACCGAGTGCTCCTCGGATATGGCGGGACCCAATCCATCGAGGCGCCGGGCAATTACAGCAAGGAGTCGATGGGGCTGTTGAAAGAACTGGGAATCGACGTGCGGCGCTTCTTCAAGTACTATGACCAAAAATTATTTGACTCGATGCATCTGCAAGAAGCCGTCTTCTTTGATAAGGAAACATTTGGCGCCGACCGCTTGGTGCCCCAGAAAGGCCTGCACTACTTCGGCCTCAACTTCGCAATGGAGAATGTTTCCCGGATCCCCATCGCAGAAGCCGCCCGCAAGGATCTCCTCCGTCTGCAGCACGCCAGCGTCGATTACATGCCAGACCTTACCCCGGAGCAGAAAAAATCTAAGCTGATCAAGACCAGCTACAAAGATTTCTTGCTGCAATACGCCAAGGTCCACCCCGATGTGGTCAAAGTGTTCCAGAGCTCGACTCACGATCTATATGCCGTTGGGATTGATGCCGTGTCGGCGGCTGACTGCGCCATGGAGGGATTTCCAGGCTTCAAGGGAATGCGTCTCCCCAAGAGCCATGAGGAGAATGCCGAGCTAGATGAACCTTACATCTTCCATTTTCCGGACGGCAACTCTTCCATCGCCAGAATGCTGGTGCGATCCCTGGTGCCCGGCGCTCTTCCCGGCCACACCATGGAGGACATCGTCACTGCCCGTGCCAACTATGCTCGCCTGGACGATGCCAACTCCCCGATTCGCATCCGCCTGAACAGCACCGCGGTGAGGGCCAAACACATCGGAGATTCAGATCTAAAGACCGCGAAGGAAGTCGAAGTCATCTACGTTCGCGGAGGACAGGCCCACCGGATCCGCACCGCGCATTGCATACTCGCCTGTTACAACATGGTCATTCCCTATTTGTGTCCGGAGATGCCAGACAAACAAAAGGAGGCCCTCGCTTACAGCGTGAAGATGCCTTTGGTCTACACGAACGTGCAAATCCGCAACTGGAAAGCATTTCAGAAACTTGGCATTAGCTCGATCTACGCGCCGGGAGCATACTTCAGCAACGTTACCCTGGATTTCCCGGTCTCCATGGGTGACTACCACTATCCCAGTTCGTCCGATGAATCTTGCCTGCTGCACCTTCTTCGCACGCCGTGCGAGCCTGGTCTGAATTGCAAGGACCAGTACCGGGCAGGACGGTGGGAACTTGTCAACACGAAATTCGAAACCTTCGAGCGTCAAGTGCGAGATCAACTTGGTCGCGCACTCGGAGCCGGCGGCTTCGACCCGGCTCGCGACATTCAGGCGATTACGGTCAACCGCTGGCCGCACGGATATGCCTACGAATACAACGAATTGTTCGAGCCTTCCGACCAGCCGGAGTCCGAACGTCCGTGTGTGATTGGCCGGCAGCCCTTCGGGAGAATTAAGATCGCGAACTCGGACGCTGACGGTCATGCCTACACCAATACCGCCATCGATCAGGGCTATCGCGCCGTGCGAGAGATCGTACAAGCATGAGCCTCGGGCCACCCGTCCGCCAATGAGGTTGCCTGTCACTCCGGAGCAATCCTTGTCTCGATCAGCAGACCAATCCCGGACTCACCGGCGCGCACGCCCCGAGCGCGACAATTCTCGAACCAAATGCTGAAAGTCGGGAGGCACTTTGCAATCAATCGAGACGCTCATTCCTGAGCGCGGATGGACAAACTGAAGATGCGCGGCATGAAGAGCAACGCGAGCAATTAGCGGCTCCGACGATTCCGCTGGTTGGTATTTTCTATCGCCGATCACCGGGTGGCCGATCGCCGAAAATTGCGCTCGAATCTGATTCTGCAACCCTGTCACCAGCTCGACTCGAACCAGCGTAGCATCCGCAAAAAGGTGTTCGACGGAATATCGAAGTTCGGCGCGAGCCGCCCGAGGGTCTCTCGCCGTGCGCAAGCGCTGAAACATTCCTTCCCGTCGAAAATAATGCACGAGTGTCCCTGCTTCCGTGCCGAGACGGCCGCGCACTACTGCGAGATACGTTCTCACGGGAGCATGGTCGAGAAACTGTCGCACCAGCGCATTTCGATCCAGACCGGTCTTGGCAAATAGCAGAGCCCCGGAGGCAAAACGATCGATGCGATGCACGACCAAGGCTCGTTGCCGCTTCCGCTTGAGTTTTTCGGCAAGCAGAGATAAAGCGGACGGAGCATCGGAGCCCTTAACCGGTACCGCCAGAAGTCCGGCCGGTTTGTCTAGAACGACCACGGCATCGTCTTCGTAAAGCACAGAAAGCTCTCGGGAGAAACGAGGCCGTCGCCGGTCTTCCCGTGCCGAAGGGGCCGAAGCCCGATCCGGCTTTGCCGTACGGCCGCGATCCTTGTGCAGAGGTTTCTTCATTGGCTGGTTGTCTACCCTCGCGCAACTCGGACAACAACCGGCGGGGAAAAAGCTATTTCGCGAAGAGACCCCACCAGTTCCTGTCGCTAGTTTACGATGTTAGCCGAGGTTCCAAATGTATATTCCAAAGGCGAACGAAGAGAAACGCGTGTCCGTGATGCGGGAGTTGATGGTTGCACACCCGCTTGGAACACTCGTGACCTTGGGAGCTTCCGGCCTCTTTGCTTCGCACATTCCGATGGTCTTGGAAGACGACGGCTCACAGTTCGGCGTGCTGCAAGGTCACATCGCGCGCGCCAACACGCAGTGGCGCGATATCGTGCCAACGGTGGATGCGCTGGCGATCTTTGCCGGCCATCAACACTACATCTCGCCCAATTGGTATCCCGGGACAAAAGAGCACGGCAAAGAAGTGCCCACGTGGAATTACGCCGTGGTGCATGCCTATGGCCCCTTGAAGGTGGTCGCGGATGAGCGGTGGCTTCTGACGTTCCTGAACAAGCTGACGAATATCCATGAAGCGGGATCGCCGATTCCATGGAAAGTCAGCGATGCGCCGGAAGACTTCATCAAGTCGCTCTTGAATGCGATTGTCGGTCTGGAATTGCCGATCCAACGGCTCGAGGGCAAGTGGAAGGTGAGCCAGAACCGAACCGAAGAAGAACGAAAGGGCGTGATCGAGGGACTGTCGAAACTCAATACTCCCGAAAGCCTCGCAATGAAAGCGCTGGTGGAGGAAGTGTAGATCAGGTCGTTGCAGTGATCCGCGCGGCGGAGCGCATAAACTCGGCCAAGGGAAAGGAACTAGCCGTGACGCCGGTGACGATTACGGAACCGCTCGCCGTGCCGCGCCGGCGCTGGGGGATCGCCTTCCTGCTGGGATTCGGAGTGTTGGTGAACTACTTCGACCGGGTGAATCTCTCGGTCTCGCAAGAAGCGCTGCATCATGCATTCGGCATCTCGACCGTGACGTTTGGGTACTTGCTGAGCGCCTATAGTTGGAGCTACGCGGCGTTTCAACTTCCCTCCGGCCTCATCCTGGACCGCTTCGGAGTGAAACTGGTTGGCCGCATCGGAACGCTCTTGTGGAGTGTGGCCTCGTTTGCGGCGGCAATTTCGACGGGAATGGCGGCCTTCCTCGGCGCTCGGCTTCTGCTCGGAGTAGGCGAAGCTCCCACGTTTCCGGCGAATGCCAAAGCGGTCGGGTATTGGTTTCCCGCGGAAGAGCGGAGTCTGGCGACGGCGATCTTCGATGCCGCTGCAAAACTCGCTCCTGCCGTTGGCATCCCTGCGCTCGGACTGCTTTTATTGCGGTTGGGATGGCGATGGAGTTTCGCAGCGACAGGCTTGCTCAGTCTGTTTTATTTTGTTCTCTTTTACGTGTTCTACCGGAATCCCAGCGAAGACCAATCGCTGTCCGCTGCGGAGCGCGACTTTATCCGGCAGGGCGGAGCGCAGCCCGAAGACCGAGTCAGGGCTGCGAAGGGCGCTCCGCTTGGATATCTGTTACGCCAGCGAAAGGTCTGGGGTCTGGTGCTTGGGTTTGCGTCCTACAACTACACTTTCTATCTCCTGCTGACCTGGCTGCCTTCGTATCTCTCGTTGACCCATCACATCGATTTGAGGCATTCCGTTTTATATACCAGCCTGCCCTGGCTCTTCGCCACGTTTACGGACATTCTTATGGGTGGCTGGCTGGTGGACAAATTGATCCAGCGGGGCCGCGATGCTTCGTTGGTCCGGCAGGCAATCCTCATAGGGGGCACGACGCTTGGCTTGGGATTGCTGGGAGCAGCGTACGCGCAGAGCACCACCGTCGCCCTGATCTGGATCAGTCTGGCCATTGGGGGATTGGCTGCGGCTGCTCCTGTAGGTTGGTCCATCCCGTCCTTGATTGCCCCGCGGGAGAGCGTGGGAACGCTGGGAGGAATTTTGAATTTCGGCAATCAACTCTCGGCAATCGCCGCGCCGATTGCGACGGGTTACATCGCCCAGGCGACGCACTCTTTCTTCTGGGCATTTGGGGCAGCGGCCGCGTTTCTGGTGGTCGGCATCGCCGGCTACGGATTCTTGCTGGGCCGTATCGAAACGATTCCCGAGCCTTCGTAAGGAAGCGAGGATAACCGTCACTCCGACCTGCACCCGGCCGATCGCTTCCGCACCTTCTCGACAGCCACCGTACCTTTCTGCCAAGATAGTCCGTCTATGCGAACCCCACAATTCCTGCTGTGTGTGTCCTTTTTCTCACTTTTTGCGATGGCTCAAACACCCTCCTCTCTCAACCTCATGCCCATGCCCACGAGGGTTCAGATCGGAACCGGCCAGCTTGTCGTCGATCAATCGTTTACCGCCGTGAGTACTGGCCAGAAGGATGCTCGCCTCGACAGCGGCATCCCCAGATTCCTCGACCAAATCAGCCGGCAGACTGGCATGCAGTTAAACGGCCAACCCGCCGATGCCTCCAACGCGACATTCATCATCCGCGCCGAGAACGCCGGCCGCAAGGTTCAGGAGCTTGATGAGGATGAATCCTACACCCTTGAAATCACCACATCGCGCGCGACCTTGACGGCGCCGAATGCCCTGGGCGCGCTCCACGGATTGCAGACATTTCTGCAACTGATCGAGCCCACTCCCGCTGGTTTCGCGGTGCCGGCAATCACCATCCAGGATCAGCCCCGCTTTCCCTGGCGTGGCCTGCTGATCGACGTCAGCCGCCATTTCATCCCCATTGAAGTGCTGGAGCGCAACCTTGACGGAATGGCTGCGGTGAAGATGAATGTTTTGCACTGGCATCTTTCCGACGACGAAGGTTTCCGCGTCGAGAGCAAGCGCTTCTCTAAGCTCCACCAGTCGGGCTCCGAAGGGCAGTACTACACGCAGGCGGAAATCCGCGACTTCCTGGCCTACGCGCGCGATCGCGGCATCCGCGTGGTTCCGGAATTCGATATGCCCGGGCACAGCCGCTCCTGGTTGGCCGCGTATCCGGAGCTTGCCAGTTTGCCCGGTCCCTACCGGGCTGGCAGGATCGCGAACGCAGATACCGTCATGGATCCTACGCGGGACCAGACCTATAAGTTCCTCGACAAGTTCATCGGGGAAATGGCGGCCCTGTTCCCCGACGCTTACTTTCACATCGGCGGCGATGAGGTGAACAACAAGCCATGGGACTCGAATCCGAAGATCCAGGAGTTCATTCGGGCTCACGGCATGAAGAACAACCGCGACTTACAAGCCTACTTCAATCAGCGCCTGCAGAAGATTGTGAGTAAGCATGGGAAGATCATGGTCGGCTGGGATGAGGTGCTGCACCCCGACTTGCCCAAAACCGTGGTGGTCGAGTCGTGGCGCGGGCAGGACTCCTTGGCCCAAGCCGCGAAGCAGGGTTATCGCAGCCTGCTCTCCTATGGCTACTACCTCGACCTGATCTGGCCTGCGGCGCGACATTACGCCGTGGACCCAATGACAACGACGGGTGGAGCGCCGGCCCTCACCGCCGAGGAACAGAAGCGCATTCTGGGCGGCGAGGCTTGCATGTGGGCGGAGTACGTCACTCCAGAAACGATCGATTCGCGGCTCTGGCCGCGCGTGGCAGCGATTGCCGAGCGTCTCTGGTCACCGCAGGAGACGCGGGACAACAAATCCATGTACCGGCGCCTGGATGAACTGAGCTGGCGTCTTCGCTGGCTGGGATTGAATCACGAGTCGAACTATGTGTCGATGCTCCACCGTCTTGCGGGCACTGACGACATTGCCGCTCTGCGCATCCTCGCCGATGTGGTGGAACCCACGAAAGACTACACGCGCACCGAAGTCTTCCCGAAGCCTCCGGTGAAGAGAACGCCGCTGAACCGGCTGGTGGATGCGGCTCGGCCAGAGAGCACAGTTGCGCGCCAATTCGCGGAACTGGTCGATACCTACGTTCAGAGCGACTACAAAGACGCCGCCGCCGAAGCGCAGATCCGGGCGTCGCTGGTCAAGTGGCGTGACAACGACGCGAATCTCCAGCCTGTTTTGGACCGCTCATTTATTCTGGCGGAAGACAAGCCATTGTCCCAAGACCTTGCGGCTCTTGCCGCTGCTGGACTGCAGGCGCTCGATAGCATCGATAAAAATCAGCCGCTGCCGGACGCGTGGCGCACCGAGCAATTGGCGGTGGTGGATCGATCGATGAAGCCGAGGGCCAACCTGCTGGTGATGGTGGCGCCCCCAATTCAGAGGTTGATTGAGGCCGCGGCTGCTTCGCATCAGGGTGCCAAGCCTTAGGGAATCTCTGATTAAGTCGCTTTACGGACAGCTTTGAAAGGGCATGGCTTCAGCCATGCCACTAGAGCCCGCTAAATATGCGGCTCTAGCCGCTGAGGGCCGACGTCCCAAAGCAGATCGACTCGCCATCGAACAACGTAATCAGACCTTCCTTAGGTCGCATTCTTACATGCCAAAAGATCAACCTAAAGTTCGTAAGTGGTTTTACGCCACGTTTCCCCGGACTCTACTTCGCCGTGTAGTGCTTGGTAGCTTGTGTTCGCGAGTTATAGAGTTCAAAGCTCCCGTCTTCCCCAACCGACAATTTCAGATAGTTGCCCGCATCCGGTCCCGCGAGGTTGGCGATAAAGGACTCTCCGGAATTGTGCGTCGCACCACCTTCGTTTGAAAAATGAAGCTGCCAAAGATCCTCCAGTTTCGGAGAGTTCTTGATCGTATCCCACGCCGAAGGTGAACCACCCTTGTCCGCACCGTTGTCCATGACGGCTATGCGCGGCGAAATGGCGGCGAGAAGAGCCGGACTGTTGCTCTGCGACCAACCATGATGCGAGACGATGAAAACATCGACGGGTCCCAGCTTGTTAATGGGGCAAACGAGTTCTATTTCCTTGTCCCAAGTAAGATCGCCCAGGTCGAGAATCCGAACCTTGCCGAAGGTGATGATCGTACCGAGCGAGCGGGCATTTTCCGTTTGGTCCGCCGGTCGCCTTTCGGTTGTTGAACATGCGAAATTCGGCGCGCCAGCGCCTGGCAAAGGCTTCTGCAGTAAGTCGCCGTCGGAACTTACGACCTCCGCACGAAGTCCCGGAATAGGCAGGATGTCCCCCACCTTCACGATGATTCGTTTCACGCCTTGGTTAGAGACCAGCTTCTGGTAGTCCTCCCAACTTTGCTCGGTTTGAGCGTCTCCCGGCTCGCGGTTTGCGCCGTGATCGATGAACGCGCCCACGGGAATTTTAGCGAAGAGTTGGGGCGCGCCACCCGCATGGTCCGTGTGATAGTGAGTGAGCAGAACGAAATCGATTTTCGAGAGACCGGCTTTCTTTGCCGCAGCGACGATGCGGTCCGCGTCCCGTCCCGCGTTGCCCGGCCAACCCGTATCGATGAGCAACGACTGGCCTTCTGGCGTGACGAAAAGTGTTGCTTGGCCGCCTTCGACGTCCACAGAGTAGATTTCCAGCGGCTTGCCTGGCCGCACAGCTTGAGATGACTCTGCCAACGCAAAGAACGCGATGCCGAGAATAGCCACAACCGCTGCACAACTCAAAAGCGGCCGCACGACACGTTGGAGAAGAAAAAAATCGGAGAATCTTCGCGACATCTTGTGTGCTCCTATTCCGGCTCCGCTTTCTGGCCTGTTTCGGACTTAGAGGTACTGACCACGGCGCGGGTTGCGCCCGTGGAAATTCCGCCGTCCACGAGAAGAGTTTGTCCCGTCACGTATCGGCTTGACTCCGCGGCAAGAAAAACGACGGCGGCGTCCAAATCGTGCGGCTCTCCCGGTCGTTTGACCGGGATGCGGTCGCAGAGATAGTCGACCCATTCTTTATTCTCGTAGAGAACTTTGTTTTGTTCGGTGCAAAACCACCCCGGCGCCAGGCAGTTCACAGTAATGCCGTGCTTGCCCCAGTCATCAGCCAGGCTCATGGTAAGTTGCCGAATGCCGCCGCGGCTTGCTCCGTACGGACCAAGACCGGCATAACCCGCGACACTGGTGACGGAACCGATGTTGATGATGCGGCCGTAGCGCCGAGGAATCATGCGCCGCGCCACGGCTTGCGCCACAAAAAAACTTCCCCGCAAATTCGTTTCGAGGATTAAATTCCAGTCGTCCCAGGCGACGTCGAGAGCCGGCTTGCGCACGTTGCAGCCGGCGTTATTGACCAGAATCTCGAGATGGCCGAAGGCAGCTTCCGCGGCTTCCACCATGCGCTCGATGCTCTGTTGATCGCGCACATCCAGTTCCAGGGAAACGGCCTTCCGTCCCAGCGACCTGATTTCCTGCTCAAATGGTAAAAGGCTATCGCGATGCCGGCTGGTGAGAACGAGATCGGCGCCCGCTTTTGCGAGAGCGCGGGCAAAGTACTGGCCGAGGCCGCGGCTCGTCCCGGTAACGATGGCAGTCTGTCCCTTGAGATCGAAAAGTGTGTCGCTCATGATTCTCCGCCGGGCATGAGAACGACCTTGGTCAGTCCCGGTTCACGCGCGTGCAGCCGTCTGAACCAATCTGGGCCTTCCTCCAGAGGCGCAACCGCCGTGATCAGCGGCTTCACGTTGATCGCGCCGCTAGCCATCAACTCGATGGAACGCGGATATTCCCCGGCGGAAGCGCAGGAACCCTGGAGTCGAATTTGCCGCGTCACTACCTTCTGCAGTGGGAGCGTCACTTCCGGCGAAATGTTTCCCACCAGAATGACCGTACCCCCTTTGCGAACCGCTTCAATCGACGCAGTGACCGTTTCATTCCTGCCGACCGCTTCGACGACAAGATCAACCCCCTCACCATTCGTGACCTGGCTCACCTGTTTGGCCAACTCCGATCCAGCCAATAGAGCAGACGTCGCGCCGGTGGTTTTCGCAAGCGCCAGGCGGGATTGGTCAATGTCCGCAATGAAAACCTGCGTCCAACCCGCCGCACGCAAGGCCTGAAGACAGAGCAAGCCAATCGTGCCCGCGCCCATCACCAGGGCGGTGTTCTTAGGGTCGCTCCGCTGAGTAACGATCTCGGCCAGTGAGACCGCGTGCACGGCCACGGCCACCGCCTCCAGCAGCGCCGCTTCTGGAAAGGAAATACTCGGCGGCAAACGGTAGACAATTTGTGACGGAACGACGACGTATTCGGCGAAGGCGCCGGCGCGACGATAGTCGTCGCAAGAAACCCCAAGAACCTCGCGATGGTTGCAGAGGTTGATCTCTCCTCGGCGGCAGAAAGCGCAAACGCCGCAGGAGATCGTGGAATCAAAAGTGACGCGATCATCTTTAACTAAGTTCGTTACCTCGCTGCCGAGAGCTGCGATGGTTCCCGCGGCTTCATGCCCCATGACGATTGGAGGAATACGTCGGCCGGAAGAGCCATCATAGCCGTGAACATCGCTGCCGCAGATGCCGCAGGCAGCAACGCGCACCAGAACCTCGTGTGGACCCGGCGTCGGCACGGAGACATCCGTCATTTCAAGACGGTTGTATTGAGAGAGCAAGAGAGCTTTCATAGGTGCGGTACAAAAGCAAAACCATGCCAGCGGACGGCCAGGGGTTGTTCTGGTTGGCTCCAACTTACAACAATCGGGAATTTTCAGGCAATCGAAATCCAGAGAGTTTGATGATGAATCCCCGCGATTGACTTTGTGGAAGAGTAGCCAACGGTACACCCGGGATCGTCGATCCGCGGTGTCCCGCAGCCTGGACTATAATGGCGCGCGACGACCCTCATCTCTGGCACGAAACTCAGGCCGCATGAAAATCAATGGCCGCAGGGGGTGGGCGGCACGGGCGAGGTCTCCCCAATGAATCGACGCACATTTTCCCAAACCTTGGTAGCAGCGGCGATGGGCTCTGCCGCTTTTGGACACAGATTCCCGCCGGGACTTGGAGGAAGCGAAATGGCTGGCGAAGCAAACGTACAAGATGTGCCCTTCAAGCTTTCCGTCATGCTCTGGACCGTTTTCAGAGACTTGCCTTTTGAGCAGCGCCTGGAGAAGGTGGCAGAAGCTGGCTACAAGTATGTGGAACTCGTCGGCGAGTACGAGAAGTGGTCTGCGGATGATTTCAACCGGGCAAACGCAAAACGCAAGGAGCTGGGCATCAGCTTCGATACCACGGCAGGATTGAAGCACGGCGTATGCAATCCGGCCGACCGTGACGCGCTGCTTGCGGATCTCCGGGGAGCGCTCGATGCGATGGAAAAGATCGACTGCCCCAGCATCATTCTACTGTCCGGCAATGTGGTGCCAGGTATGACCCGCGAGGGCCAGAACCAGAGCTGTATCGACGGCCTGAAGGCGGCAGCGAGGCTCATCGATGGGAAGAAGATTGCCGGAAACCCAGTGCAGCTTCTGCTTGAAACGATCGATCCCGAGGAGAATCCCAAGTACTACCTGACTTCGGCAACCGAGGCATTCGAAGTAGTCAAAGCGGTAAACCATCCGCAGGTTAAGTTTCTCTACGATTTCTTTCACGAGCAGATTGCGGAAGGCAATCTAATTGAAAAGCTGGAAAAGAACATCCAGCACGTGGGCGTAGTGCATATTGCGGATGTCCCCGGCCGTCACGAACCGGGCACCGGCGAAATCAACTACCAGAGTATATTTCGCAAGCTCGGCGATCTGAGATACAACGGTGTCGCGGCCATGGAGTTTCTTCCGACCGCCGATCCCGTTATGAAATTGCGTGCCGCTCGCGAGATGGCTCTGCAGTCCAGCCGCGAGGCCACACGATGAGTGAATTTCAGAATGAGAGTTTAGTGGTTCCACCGGCGAAAAAGCCCTCTTGTTGGCTCAATAGATCAGTTTCAGCGAGAACTGGATTTGCCGGGACGATCCAGCGGTTTTGCTGATCACGCCGAAGCCGCTGCCACGCACTATGTTGGACGGTAGTCCGAAATCCACCAGGTTAAATATATTGAAGAATTCGGCGCGGAATTCTACCGTCGCCAACTCGCCGCTGCCCCTGTGACCAACCGGGGTGTCTTTAATCAAAGCCACATCGAAATCATGGAAGCCGGGACCACGGAATGTGTCGCGGCCCAGGGTTCCGAAACGGCCTTGATTCGGTCCGGTGCCGCCCGGCACGTTGAGCGGAATGTTGAAGAAGGAAGCGTTACAAGGGCCCTGAGCACAATCGTCACCGAGGCCGAAGTAGTCCGCACGCACTTTGCGACTGGTGGAGAAATGGGGCTTGGCGACCAAGTCGGGACGATCGGTGCCACCCACTCCGGCGCCGGTTTGCTGCACCCCCGAGAAGACGGTGAACGGAGACCCGGTCGTCAGGGTAGTAATGTTGAGGAATTGCCATCCCGTCGTGAGGGGCTTGCCCAGCGGACGAAGGAAACCCACGCGCTCAAGGCGAAGCAACTGGATCCAGCTGACAGTAAAGACATGGGTCGTATCGAAAGTGGAAGGGCCTTTTTCGGCTCGAGGATTCCATGGATCCTGCGGCAGGGTTTGCAGGATCACTCCCGCGGTTCCGAAAAGTCCTCCCAGCACCGCGCTGGTGTCGTCGAGCGACTTGGAATATGTATAACTGGCCTGCAGGCCGAGGCCGAGGCGCGGCGAGTTCTTGGTCAGGCCCGTTTGCAGAGCGTGATAGGAAGAGTGGGAGCCGCTGGTTATTACGCTCTCAGCGCCATAGCCTCCTGTCGGATGCCCGGACGAATCGAACTTCGTAAACGGCGCGAAAGCGGGGTCGGCGCCGGCGTAGCTGTTGGGCGAGAAGACGCTGACGAGATGAATACCGGCGGTCGCCACGTAAGAGGCGCTCGCTTTGAAGTCTCTGAAATCATGGTCGACGCCCAACGTGTAACTTCCGACATATCCGTTGCGGAAATTGCGGGCAATGGCGGAACCGACTGGCAGTTGTGTTTGATGGCCGGGAGTGAGAGCGGCGACGTCGTCTTCAAAGCGCTGCAGGTCCAGCACGGTGTTGGGACGGGCGTCGGTGCTGCGCTGGTTGGGGTAGATAAGCTGGCCGTGAATGTCATAAGCAGCCGGGAGCAATTCCGCAACCACCGTATTTTGAAACGGCACGGGGTTGAAGGGTTGAGCGGTAAAGACGGGATTGAAGACGAATGGAATGCCAGCGGTGAGAAAGTTATCTTGCCACAGATTGGGCAGAAGTGTCGCGATCGATCCACCGGCGTGAAGGACCGTGTGCTTCGAGAGGCTGTAGTCAAGGGCAAGCCGAGGGCCCCATCCGCCCCAATCCTGCAGATACGGAGGCTGCGGATTGATCACGAAGAGTTGGTTGGCCTGGTGGTTCCAGTAGGAGGTGGGTTTCCCATCGGCATCGAGAAACACGGGAAGCGAGGTGCGCTTCGTTTCTTCGTGAATTCGGCTATTGACTTCGTAGCGCAACCCGTAGGAGACGGTCAGCTTCGGCATCGCTTTCCAGGTGTCTTGAAAGTAAAAGTTGTAAGCTTCGCGGCGCACGCCGGCTTCGTCGAACTTGCCACCAACGGGCGTGAAGGCAGCCGGGACACTGACGTTGTACGAGTACGGTGTGGCGGTGAGCAGACCGGTGAGCGAATCGGGAAGCGGATCGCCAACTGCGATGTTGTGCGTTCCGCTCGCGGAAGGAATGTCAACCGGAGAATACGCGGTGCCGCCGCCAAAGGAATACCCGCCGTTCGGACCCGTGCCGAAGATGGTGGAATCCCGATTGAAGCGGATCTCGGTCCCCCACTTATAAGTGTGGTTGTGATGCACATAACTCATATCGTGCTTGAGTTGGTAGAGATTGGAGTAAGAGCCGAAGATCGATCCAGCCGGAGAGTCAAAGCCTTCAAAGAGCCCGTCGCCGAAGCCAAGCGCCGGTTGCGTGTGATTGGCGGCGGGGAAAAACGGGGTACTGCGGATGTATCCCAGAGAAGTTTCGGAAGTCAGGTGCGGACCGATGGTCCGTGTGTACTTCACACCCGCGCTCCGCTGATGGTCGAAGAACTGGATGCCGAAACTGGGATCGATCGCGGTTTGATCGGGATTCGTGACCGGGCCCGTAACCTGATTCAAACTGAAGCGGCTGAGGAGCTGGGCCTTGCCGGAAATGCGGTGGTCGACACGAACGGAAAACTGATCGGTGCGCGTTGTCACCTTCGATGACGCGGCATAGGTCCGCGCCCCGTAAGACCCCGTTGGATCGTTGGGCAGCGGATAGCTGGCCAGCACGGGAACGACCCTAGGGTCGACAGTAGTCACCGTAAGCGTGTCGTGCGTGCCGTCGGGATAGGTTATCGTGTCGATTCCTTTTCGCTCGTCGGCGGTCGGCACGGGAAAGACCTGGGTGGTGCCGAGTACCTGCCGGAACCCCTGGTACTCGCCGAAAAAGAACGTGCGGTCGCGGCCGTTATAGATTCCCGGTAACACGGCCGCTCCGCCGATCGTCACTCCAAACTCATTGCGCTCGAACGGAGGAATGCGCCGATGGTCCAGGCCGACATAGTCGAAGTAATTCCGCGCATCGAAGGCGGCGTTGCGGACAAACTCAAACACACTGCCATGCACAGTGTTCGTGCCGGAGCGGGTGACGACATTGGTGTAACTGGCGGCGCCGTGGCCAATCTCGGCAGGCATCACGCCGGCGCTGGACTGCACTTCCTGGATGGCGTCGACATTGAAGTTGGAAAAAGTCGCGCCGCCCATTTCCGGGTCGGTGGTGTCGGCTCCGTCGAGTGCGAAGACGGTCGCGCTACCGCGCTGGCCGTTCACGGCAAACTGCTGCGTAAAATTCGCGGCGCCGTTGGTGTCGGTCATGGTGCCCGCGGCGAGAAGCAACAACTTGCTGAAGTCGCGCGAATTCAGCGGCAGACTGGAAACTTCTCCGGCCGAAAGATGTTCGCCGCCACTGGCTTGCTGAGTCGACGAGCCTTCTTCCTGGAAAAGCACCAGACCTTTTTCCGGAGACGACAGTTTCAGTCCGGCGGTGAGTTTGGTTCCGTCTTGAATATCTAAAAGCTCAGCCGACTGGAACCTCGCCGCCTTCGTGATTACAGACAATTCATACTTGCCTGGCGTAATGCCGGAAAAAGTAAACTCCCCGCTGGCCGAGGTTGTCGTCCTATACGCGGGGTCTTCCGAGGCGTGATTTTCTGAAGCGGGTTTTCCTTCGGAAGAGCGCAGCGTAATCGTAGCTTCCGAGACAGGACTTCCCACCGCGTCGCGAAGGACGCCGCTCCAAGGCGAAACCGCTCCCGCGGCCGGAAGCAGCCCGAACAGAAGAATGAAAGCGGACGCCACAGGCGCGCGTCGAACCATACAATGCATGACGGGAGAGATTATACCGGCCCCCTGCGCGGTCAGTGTAGTTCTCCACCACTCGGGGATCACCGACAGAACAATGTCAGCCGAATGTCGAAGAACCGGACACAGGGTAGCCGCGAGTTTCATTGAAGGGCTGGGCTGCGTCCCGCTTGGTGAGACTGGAAACGTAAATCGTGATTCAACCTGCTTGAGCCATGCCTTGTAGTCCGCTACGGTGCGTCGGGCGGTTGTTGGCGGAGTGGATAGGATCTGTCTCCTCATGCAAAACCGCATTTCTCGCCTTTCTCGTGGCTTCGGGTTGCACGGTGGGGGCCCTGTCTGTGTTACTTTTGGTTATCAGGCCGCGAGAACCTAAATTACTAAGTTGTAACCAAGCAATATTCTGCTAGACTGTCTGCAAAGTCAGAAGGCGGGTTATGGGCTCGGGACAAACTTTCAATAGGCGAATCTTAGGAAAGCCTTTCAAGGGCTTCTGGGAATAAGA
>PMMJ01000341.1 GCA_003162255.1 Acidobacteriaceae bacterium
CGGAACACACATCGAGCCCGAATGGGCCCACCTCGTCAATTGCCTGGCCTACGTTCTCCGGCGTGAGCCCTCCCGCCAGAAACAGCGGGATGCCGATACGTTCCCGGATCGCACGACTGAGAGTCCAATCGTGAGTTCTGCCCGTNNNGCGCTGTTGCTCGACGATGTCGGCAACCCGTTGCCGCGAAGTCAGCAGGAAGGTCGCGACAGCGGGTGGAACGGTGGCGGCAATCTCCGCGATCTGATCATCGCTGATCACGCCCGGCCCGCTCGGCATGTGTGAAACCAGGCCCAGCGCGGACGCTCCGCAGTCGACGGCCATGGCCGCTTCGTCAACACTGCCGATNNAATGACTAAATGACTCAATGACTAAATGATTCAATGCCCCTACTCGCCGTAAGGAACGCAGATATTCTTTACCTGGGTGGCGTGCTCCAGAAACCAGCGGCCCTCGGCCAGTTTGGGGTTGAACCAGTCGATGGCGCGGCCTTCGTTCGTCCAAACCTGCTTCATGTTGCCAATCGACATCGCTTTGGCTGCCGCGGCGCTGGCTTCGTCACCAAAGCACCAGATGGCATCGACATCGTCATGTTCGGCCAGCGTCTTCAAAAGCTGCGACGTGTATCCGGTCACAATATTCAGCGCGCCACCGGGCAGATCGCTGGTATCGAAAAGCTGGTAAAGATCGCCCGTAATCAGGGGATAGGCTTCTGAAGGAACAGCGATCACCGTGTTTCCCGTCGCAAGAGCGGGCATTACGAGTGAGAGAAAACCGAGCAGCGGCGCTTGCCGCGGACAGATGATGCCCATCGTCCCAATCGCCTCGTTCATCGCGATGGCGATATTTCGAAACGGAGGATTGTGCACTGCGCCGTCAAATTTATCGGCCCACGCCGCATACGAGAAGATGCGCTCGATGCTGAGATCCACTTCCGCGGCGGCCTGTTTCTCGCCAACCACTGCCGCCAGACGATGCGCAATTTCACCGCGCCGTTGGGAAAGATTCTCCGCGCTGTAGTAAAGAACCTGGGCGCGATTGTGCGCCGTAGCCTTTGTCCACGATGCGGCTTTGCGCGCCGCCTCGACTGCGTTGCGAATGTCTTTGCGATTGCCGAGCGGAGCTTCACCCAGCAATCGTCCATCGGCCGCGCGCACTTCCATACTGTAGCCGGAGTCGGGCCGCGCCTGCTTGCCGCCGATGTAGAGCTTGACGGTGCGATCGATATCCGGGTTCGCGTGGTGGAGTGCCGGGAGTCCCCGCCCGGCCGCGTCGTCATTGACGGGCGAGGACGCCCGTCGCTCCATTTTTGAATCTTCGGGTTGGCCTTTCTCCGCAGGAAGCGCCGGCGCGTTCTTGAACCATGCTGGCTCCATGTATTCAAGTAGCCCTTCGCGTCCGCCCTCGCGCCCGTAACCACTCTCGCGATAGCCGCCGAAGCCGCAGGCAGCGTCGAGCAAAGTCGTGCAGTTTACCCAAACCACTCCCACTTTAAGTTGCGCGGCAACATGCAGGGCAACGTTGATGCTCTCGCTCCAGACCGAGGCCGACAAACCATAGACCGTATTGTTCGCCAACTCGATCGCTTCCGCCGGCGTGCGGAAGGTCATCGTCGCCAGCACCGGCCCGAAGATTTCCTGCTGCGCGACGATCGATGCCGGATGCACATTGCTCAGCAGCGTCGGCGGATAGTAGAAGCCGCGAGCTGGCAACGTGACCTGCGGCTGCCAGCACGTCGCGCCGTCGGCCACGCCCTGGTCCACCAGCTTGCGGATGCGGTCGAGCTGCACCTTCGCAACGATGGCGCCGATGTCGATCGCTTTGTCGAGCGGCGCGCCGATGCGCAGTGTGCTCATTCGATCCTGAAGTTTGGCGATCAGAGCTTCGGCGATACTCTCCTGCATCAGCAGCCGCGAGCCCGCGCAACATACCTGCCCCTGGTTAAACCAGATTCCGTCGACCAGACCTTCGACCGTGCTGTCGAGGTCGGCGTCTTCAAAGACAATGAATGGAGACTTGCCTCCCAGCTCCAGTGAAAGGCGCTTGGGGCTCGTTGCCGTGGCGGCTCGAATCGCGCGTCCGACTTCGGTCGATCCGGTGAACGCGATCTTGTCGACATCCGGATGCTTGACGAGCGCCTCGCCGGTTGCGCCGTCTCCAGTGACGATGTTGACCACGCCGGCGGGCAAGCCAGCTTCCTGACAAATTTCGGCAAAGACGAGCGCGGTCAGCGGCGTGAATTCGGCCGGCTTCAGAACCACGGTGTTTCCGGTCGCCAGAGCGGGAGCGATCTTCCACGCCAGCATCAGCAGTGGAAAGTTCCACGGAATAATTTGACCGACGACTCCGCAAGGCAGGTACTCAGGGAACTCCTGCGCCAGCAGTTGCGGCCAGCCTGCGTGGTAATAGAAATGGCGCGCGACCAGGGGGATGTCAATGTCGCGACTCTCGCGGATGGGCTTGCCGTTGTCCATCGTCTCGAGCACCGCAAGCAGTCGCGAATGCTTCTGCACCAGGCGAGCGATGGCATAGAGGTAGCGCGCGCGCCCATGCGGAGTGAGAGCCTGCCATCCAGAAGACGCCGCCCGAGCGGCCTTGACCGCGGCATCAACGTCAGTGGCCGTCCCTTGCGCGACCGACGCGAGTTTTTCTCCGTTCGATGGATCGACGGTGTCGAAGTACTCTCCCGCCGCGGGCGCCTGCCATCCGCCGCCGATGAAATGGTGGAAGCGGTGGCCATGACGCTCCAGCCACGTCGTTGCTTCTTTCGAATCTTCTGGAGCGGGCCCGTATTCCATGCTTACGAACTTTTCGGCAATGCTCATTGCGTTTGCTCGATTCCTTCTTCCGCGTTTAGACCCTCTTAAACTTTAAGAATTGTCATCTTGAGCGAAGCGAAAGACCTATGCATTCTCTTGTCGCCGGCAAACTACATAGGTCCTTCGCTTCGCTCAGGATGACAGTCTGGATTTATGCCTCGAACTTGTGGGACTCCATACCGTTCTTGCTGAGACGTTCATGCCATCGGATGCCGATACTCCGCCGAATAGCGCCCGGTCGCCTGATGCTCCAGTTGCCGCTCGATGTCGCCCAGCAAGCCGCTGACTCCGAAGCGGAACATCTCCGCCCGCAGCCACGACGGGCCGAGTTCTTCTTTGATCATCGCCAGCCAATCGATGGACTGCTTTGCCGTGCGAATGCCGCCTGCTGGCTTGAATCCCACCGCCATCCCGGTTTGCTGCGCGTATTCGCGGATGGCGCGAGTCATCACCAGGCCGACCGGCAAGGTCGCGTTGGTCGGCTCTTTACCTGTCGAAGTCTTGATGAAGTCAGCGCCCGCCATCATGGCCACGACGCTCGCGCGCCCTACGTTGCGCAGCGTCAGCAGATCCCCGGTTCCGAGGATCACCTTCATGTGTCTGGATCCGCAAGCTTGCTTGAAAGCCGCGACTTCGTCGTAGAGCGCCTGCCAGCGTCCGCCGAAAACATGCGAGCGGGTGATGACGACGTCGATCTCATGCGCGCCCGCCTCTACCGATCGCCGAATCTCGTTGACGCGCTCCGCCAGCGGCGATAGACCCGCGGGGAAGCCGGTGGACACGGCTGCGACGTGCACTCCGCTGCCTTCAAGCTCATGCAGCGCCGTTTCCACAAACGTGTGGTACACGCAGACGGAGGCGACCTTAATCTGCAGTTCCTCGATCCCAAGCTTTTGTTCAATTTCGCGCTGGATGGGATGCCGGGCTTTCGCGCACAGACGGCGAACGCGCTCGTCAGTGTCATCGCCGGAAAGAGTGGTCAGATCCATGCAGGAAATCGCCCGCAGAAGCCATGCCGCCTGCCATTCTTTTTTCACGGTTCGCCGCGCGATCTGCGACTGAGCGCGGCGCTCGACCGCGCTGGTGTTGACGCGCACTTCCCGCACCCAATCCAGATTGAGAGGAATTCCAGTATTCGGCAGCAGAGGCCGCCCGGCGAGAGTCGCAATCGCACCGCCGGGCTGCGACTCGTGGCGCGCGGAGTTCCGAGATTCGTTGTGTTCAACCGGCATTACGTGCTCTCCGCTAAGCGCTGTCCGAAAACTTCAAGAATTGCCATCTCGACGTGCGTCATCGCTTTGTGATTTGACATCCCGAGTGAAGCGAGGGATCTGCAGTTGGCCTTGGCGGCTCCTTCTGCCGTTCGATTGTACGGCAGATACGACAGAAGATGCATTCCCCGAATGCGCGCATCGGTCGTTGACTCCGCGGCTGATTCTTGCCGAGGTTCGAGAAGAGCACCCATTTCGCCTTGACACTGGGACGTTGCGCGACTACGCTCGGCGCGATTCCTAAATCTCGCAATCTGCAAGGTGGAGGCCGGTTCTGATTACACTGCACGGTCGTTTCCGAGTTCGCCAAAGGCTTTTTATCGCCGCAATTTTCGCTGCATCCATCATGACGCTGGCCATTCCCGCGCTCAGCGCCACCAGGAAAATTATCCTCGATACCGATCCCGGCACTGACGACGCCATGGCCCTCATGCTGGCACTGAACTCGCCTGAGTTGGACGTCCGCGCCGTCACGGTGGTGCCCGGCAACGTAACCGCCAAGCAGGGACTGGAGAACGCACTGCGCATGATCTCGCTGGCCAATCGCTGCGATATTCCCGTCGCCGCTGGAGCGCAGCATCCGCTCTTTCAGAAGCTGATCACCGCGGAGTTCTGGCACGGCAAGAATGGGTTGGCGAATATCGAATTGCCGCCCAGCAAATGCAAAGTCGATCCCCGCTATGGCCCGGATCTGATTATCGAGATGGTGCACGCCGCTCCGCACGAAATCACGCTGGTGCCCGTCGGCCCGCTCACCAACATCGCGCTCGCGGTGGAGAAAGATCCGTCTATTGTTCCGCTGGTAAAGGAAGTCATCCTCATGGGCGGCGCGATCACCGGCGGAAATTCCACCGCGGCCGCGGAGGCCAATATCTATAACGACCCAGAAGCCGCGCAGATTGTTTTCCAGGCGGGCTGGCCGCTGACCATGGTCGGCCTCGATGTCGGCGATAAGACGTTGCTTTCGCGGAAGTATCTCGCGCAGCTCGGCGAGACACACGGGCCAGTAAACGACTTCATCTACCAGGTGGCGCACTTCCTGGTCGATCTGTCTGCGCAATTCGGTTCGGACGGTACGCCCATGTATGATCCGCTCGCCGTCGGAGTCGCCATCGATGCCACGCTCGTGATCGCGCCGCCGATGCATGTGGATGTCGAAACCCGAGGCGACTTCACGCGCGGCGAGACCGTCGCCAACCGCCGCAACGAAGTCGAGCGCAATGTACTGCACGGCGACCGCTACATTGTTGAAGGCCTCGACAAAGTCGAGCCGAATGCGAAAGTTTGCGTCGACGTCGACGCCAGCCGGTTCCTGCAGTTGTTTGTTTCCAGAATTCGCGGAAAATAAATTGGCGGCAACTATACTCACAGAGAAGCACCGTTCAGAGAATCAGTGACCATAGAATCAGTGTTCAAGGAGAATCGATGTTCACACCCCACACATTGGGTATTGCACTTTTCATGATGATCACGAGCGCCATTTGCTGGGGCTCATGGGCCAACACTTTCAAGGGCGTCAAGAACTATCGTTTTGAGTTGTTTTACTGGGACTACGCCATCGGCATTTTTCTGGCATCGCTGGTCTTCGCGTTCACCATGGGAAGCTCGGGCCATGATGCTAATAGTTTCCTGAATAATGTTCGTTCCACCGACACCAACAACATTGTCTACATGATGATCGGCGGCGCCATCTTCAATCTTGCCAACCTTCTGCTGGTGGCCGCCATCGACATGGCTGGACTCGCCGTTGCGTTCCCGGTCTCCATCGGAATCGCGCTCGTCGTCGGCGTGATTTCCAGTTACATACGCCAGCCGAAAGGCGGCGCCGCGCTGCTCGCCGCCGGCGTCGTTTGCGCTCTGATTGCGGTGGTGCTCGACGGCAAAGCCTATGGCAGCCTGGCCATTGCCGGCCGAACAGTTTCGAGGAAGAGCATCGTTACCTGCATTGTCTCGGGCGTCCTGATGGGCCTCTGGCCATACTTTGTGGCGCGAGCCATGACCAACGGCAACACACTCAGCCCCTACAGCATCGCCGTCTTCCTCACGGCGGGCGCGCTGCTCTCGTGCCTGGTCTGGAACATTTATTTCATGAAGCATCCCCTGGTCGGTGAGCCGGTAAGCTTCTCGGCCTTTTTCAGCGGACCGATTTCAGGCCACGCCCTTGGGCTGCTCGGCGGATGCATCTGGGGCACCGGCATGGTTTTTAATCTGGTCGCTGCCAGCTTCACCGGCGTGGCAATTTCCTATGCCATCGGGCAATCCGCGCCGATGGTGGCCGCGCTCTGGGGCATTTTCGCCTGGAAGGAATTCGCGGGCGCACCCGGCAAAGCCAAGATGTACCTGGTCCTCATGTTCGTCTTTTATTGCGTGGGGATCTTGCTGGTGGCCAGGGCGAATGGGTGAGCGAGCTTCGGCGGTAGAGAGGGGGCTTGCCCCGTGTCTCACTCCGCCGGCAGGAGACGCGGCAAGCTGTGTCTCCACGGGGAAGCCTGCGACGGGGTCCCGCGGGTCAACGAGCGCAATAGAGATATTACAACAGCAATCCTCCTGAGCCACCGCCAACTCCATGGCTTTCATTGACTTGCCCGTTTCGCAGACGTAAGATTCGCGCCAGTGATCGGCCAAACCATTTCGCACTACCGCATCCTCGAGAAGCTCGGTGGTGGCGGCATGGGCATTGTCTACAAAGCTGAGGACGTAACCCTCCACCGATTTGTCGCGCTGAAGTTTCTGCCCAATGAAGTAGCCAAAGACGCCCAAGCGTTGGCTCGCTTCCAGCGAGAAGCTCAAGCTGCTTCCGCACTGAATCATCCCAATATTTGCACGATTCATGAAATCGGGCAGCAAGATGGGCAGCCCTTCATCGCCATGGAGTTTCTGNNGACATCAAGCCTGCCAACATCTTTGTCACTGACCGTGGGCACGCCAAGATTCTGGACTTCGGGCTGGCGAAAGTGACACCCGTGCTTGCAAATGTCGGAGCCGATGCAGTGATGGCACAATCCACTCTGCCGCTGGAGGAGCACCTGACCAGTCCGGGAACGACGCTGGGCACGGTCGCTTATATGTCGCCGGAGCAGGCTCGGGCGAAGGAACTCGATGCGCGGAGCGATTTGTTCTCCTTTGGGGCAGTCCTCTATGAGATGACCACTGGGCAGTTGCCATTTCGTGGTGAGAGTCCCGCAGTGATCTTCAAAGCCATTCTCGACGCGGTTCCCACGTCTGCCGTGCGGCTGAATCCGGACGTGCCGCCCAAGCTGGAAGAGATCATTAACAAGGCTCTGGAGAAGGACCGTAACCTGCGCTACCAGCACGCCGCCGACATGCGCACGGACTTGCAACGGCTCAAACGGGACTCCGAGAGCGGGCGGAGCGCGGCGGCAGAAGCTCCTGCAGCTCAAGGCTGGAAGCTCTGGAAGATTGCGGTTCCCGTCCTGCTTGTCGCCTTGCTTGTAGCCGGCGGCCTTTACTACCGCTCGCACCAGCAAACCAAGCGCCTGACCGACAAGGACACCATCGTCCTCTCCGATTTCGACAACAAGACGGGCGATCCGATATTCGATGACACGCTGAAGACGGCGCTCAACGTTTCCCTGCGGCAATCGCCTTTCTTGAGTGTGCTCTCCGATCAGCAAGTGGCGGAGATCTTGAAATTGATGACCCGTCCTGCGGACACGAAGCTAACGCCCGCAGTGACCCGCGAGCTTTGCCAGCGGGCGGGAAGCAAGGCTTACATTGCGGGAACGATTGGCAGTCTAGGCAGCGAATATGTGCTGGGGTTGAAGGCGGTGAATTGCCAGAGCGGAGACACGCTGGCGGAGGAGCAGGTGACGGCGGCGTCCAAGGAGAAGGTGCTGGACGCGCTGGGCGAGGCGGCATCCAAGTTGCGCACTGAGTTGGGCGAATCGCTGGCGACGGTGCAGAAGTTCGATGTACCGCTTGAACAGGCCACTACGTCTTCGCTCGAAGCTCTGAAAGCCTACAGCCTTGGATTGAAGGCGTTTAACGAGAAAAGCCCGGCCGCATCCCTGCCTTACTTTCAACACGCCGTTGAGCTTGATCCGAATTTTGTATTCGGCTACTCGCTTTTGGGCACCGCCTACCTCTATCTCGGCGAGTCTGTGCGGAGTCGCGAGTATTTAACTAAGGCATTCCAGTTGCGGGAGCATGCCAGCGAATATGAGAAGCTGGCGGTCACAGCCGTCTACTATCAGGTTGTAACCGGGGAACTGGATAAAGCGGCCCAGATATTACAGGAGATGATGGATAGCTACCCACGGGACGCCATGCCATACGCCATTTTGGGCACCGTGCTCGCCTCACAGGGGCAGTATGAAAAAGCCGCGGAGATCGAGAGGCAAGCCGTGCGCCTTGCACCGGATGTGCTGGATTGGTACCAGTTTCTCGCCACCTACACCCTTGCGTTACAGCGTCTTGACGAAACGCGGCAGATCATTCACGAGGCGAATGCGCGAAAATTAGACGGTTCAACATTACACACCAATCTTTATGCTCTGGCCTTCCTCGGAGGGGACTCCGTGGCGATGGCGGAACAGCAACAATGGTTCTTGGACAAGCCCGAGGTCGAGAACGCTGGACTGGCGCTCGCATCCGACACCGAGGCGTATGGTGGTCACCTGCGGAAGTCGCGGGAACTGACCAAACGGGCTGTGGACTCCGCAGTGCGGACTGACCAAAAAGAAAATGGGGCGTTCTATCTGGCGATTGCTGCCCAGCGGGACGCCGCTTATGGCAATGCTGTGGAAGCGCGACAGTTAGCGGCAGAGGCTTTGAAGCTTGCTCCCGCGAGTCAGGGTGCCGAGAGCGAAGCCGCGCTTGCGTTTGCCATGGCGGGCGATACAGCAAGAGCCGAGTCCTTGGCGCAGGACTTAGGGAAACGGTTTCCGCTGGACACGCAAATGCAGTCGCTTTGGCTGCCAACGATTCACGCACAAATGGCGCTGGACAGAAAGAACCCGGCTTCCGCCCTGAATACCCTGCAAGCGACCACACGCATCGAGTTGGCCGGTTCCTGCCTCCATTCGGTGTATGTACGTGGAGAGGCGTACTTGGCTGCCGGACAGGGCGGTGCTGCCGCCGCCGAGTTTCAGAAGATTCTCGACCACCGCGGTATTGTCTGGAACTGCTGGACGAGAGCGTTGGCGCATCTGGGAGTGGCTCGTGGGAACGCTCTGCAAGCAAAGACCTCGCAGGGCGCAGATGCCGATGCCGCCCGCACTCGGGCGCTCACCGCCTACAAAGATTTCCTTACCCTCTGGAAAGACGCCGACCCCGACATTCCCATCCTGAAGGAAGCCAAGGCCGAGTAAGCGAGGTTGCAGTAGTGGCATAGGCTATCCAGCGCCGAGCAGAAATTCTCAACTACCACTAACAGTGTTTTCACCCATTGACAATTGGCCGCCCACAGCTCGCGGCCGAGTTGTAAGATTCTCCCTTGCGAAGATTCTCCCTGGGATACGGACTCATGAATTGCAGGCTGGCCGCGGTTGTTGTCGCACTGTGGGTACTTACACTTTCACTAGCAGCCGCGCAACCGCAGTCCGCACCAGCTTCGAAAGTCGCCGCGGTACCGATCGCTCCTCCAAAAGTCGACTTCGTCGATATCGCCGAGCGCGCCGGCCTCACTGCCAAAACTGAAAGTGGAGGCGACAAGACCAAGCGCTATGTTCTCGAAACCACCGGCAGCGGCGCCGCTTTCTTTGACTTCGACAACGACGGCTGGCCCGATATTTTCCTGGTCAACGGCACGCGCCTGGAAGGATTTCCCAAAGGTCAAGAGCCCACCAGCCACCTCTATCGCAACGACCACGATGGCACTTTCACGGACGTCACGCAAAAAGCCGGCGTCGGCCTGGTCGGCTGGGGGCAGGGAGTCTGCGCCGGCGATTACGACAACGACGGATTCGTGGACCTGTTCGTCACCTTTTGGGGACACGACGTTCTGCTGCACAACAATGGCGACGGCACCTTCACCGACGTCACGCGCAAGGCTGGCCTCTGGCACGACGACGTGCGCTGGTCCACGGGCTGCGCTTTCGTGGATTACGACCGCGACGGTCGTCTCGACCTCTTCATCTCTCACTACGTCGACTTCGATCCGGAGCACACGCCCGCGCCCGGCAGCGGCGCAGCTTGCCTGTGGAAGGGCATGCCGGTGCTGTGCGGTCCGCACGGCCTGAAAGGAACGCACAGCGAGCTCTACCACAACAACGGTAATGGCACTTTCACCGACGTCAGCGAAGCGTCCGGTATTGCGAAGACCGACGCTTACTACTGCTTGACCGCCCTCACCGGCGATTTCGACAACGACGGCTGGCCCGACATCTATGTCGCCTGCGATTCCACTCCCAGCCTGCTTTTTCACAACAACCACGACGGCACTTTCACCGAAACCGCGGTCGAGGCAGGCGTCGCCTTCAACGATGGAGGCCGCGAGCAGGCCGGCATGGGAGCCGATGCCGCCGACTACGATGGCGAGGGCTGGCTCGATATCGTCAAGACCAGTTTCTCCGACGATACGGCCACGCTCTATCACAACAATCACGACGGAACATTCTCCGACGTCACGTCCGCCGCCGGGCTCGCTAAGAATTCACAGTTCCTGGGATGGGGCACGCTCTTCGTCGACATCGACAACGACGGCTGGCCCGACCTGTTCATGGCAAATGGCCACATCTATCCCGAAGTTGATAGCAAGGGGGTCAACAACACCTACCGCGAACGCAAGATTCTTTACTGGAACGAACACAACGGAAAATTTCGCGACATCTCACTCGACTCCGGTGCGGGCATCACGACTCCGTTCAACAGCCACGGCGTGGCCGCCGCCGATTTCGACAACGACGGAGCCGTCGAGATTCTTGTGAACAACAGTCATGATCGTCCCAGCCTGTTGAAAAATTTTGGCGAGCGCGGGAACTGGATTCTACTGAAATTGGAAGGCACGAAATCCAACCGCGACGCCATCGGAGCTCGGGTCACCGTTCGCGTGGGCGATCACCAGCAGACGCAGGAAGTTCGCAGCGGCGGCGGATATATCTCGCAAAGCGATTTCCGCCTGCATTTTGGGCTGGGCAAAGCGACCAAGGCCGATGCCATCGAGATTCGCTGGCCGAGCGGAGGGGAGCAGCGGCTCGAAAATATCGCTGGCAATCAGGTTGTGAAAATCCGTGAAAGTGTAGGCGGTATGAAAAAATGAATTTGCATTTTTTCGCCTAACGTTCGCGTCGTCGGCACAAAAGCTCTTGACTTTACATATCTAATCGATTTAGATGGCCGTTCCGTTAAAAAATAGGGACGCTCCGTTCCCCAGCCGCGACGGAGTCGAGCCCAAACCGCCACTCCGTTTAGAGTGGCCACCGAAGGTGGAGGCCGATGCTGAAAAGTGATGCGTTGCTCGTAGCGGTTCTGTGTTTGGTAATTTCCTTCTGTTGTCCACTTCTTTACAGCCAGGCGAATGGCAGTCTTTCAGGAACGGTTGCCGACAAGACCGGGTCGGTCATCTCCGGAGCGACTGTGAAAATCACTTCGCAGGGCACGGGCGCCGTGCGTGAAGCGAAGACCGATGGTTCGGGACACTACCTTGTGCCTTTGCTTGGGGTCGCGACTTACACCATCCGCGTGGAGTTCCAGGGTTTCCAGACCACCGAGCAGAGGGACATTCGTCTGCAGGTCGACGAACAGCGCGAGGTCGATTTTACGTTGAACCCCGCGTCGGTGAGCCAGACGGTCGAAGTAAGCGCCACCGAAGTAGCCGTGGAGACGGCAAACCCGACCCTGGGCCAGGTGATCACGTCCGAGGAAGTGGCGGACCTGCCGTTGAACGGACGCGACTTCGTCCAACTGGCGACCCTGACGCCGGGCACGACTCAGGAAACCAATCCTAACAGCTTCTTTAACGGCGCGGCGAGCAGCGAAACGTCGGCACGGGGTACGTATTCGCTTTCCGTTGGTGGATCGCGCGCTCAAAGTACCGATTGGCTGCTCGATAACAATGACAACGATGAGCTTACGTCGGGCGGCATCTCGATTTTGCCGACCATTGACTCGATGCAGGAATTCAAGGTTCTCACCTACAACTACTCAGCCGAGTATGGAACGCGTGCGGGTCCGACCGTCCTGGTCACGACGAAGTCTGGCACCAACAGATTTCACGGAGCTCTTTACGAATACCTCCGCAATACCAAGTTCGACGCCAAGAGCTATTTTGCTGCCTTCAAGGAGCAATTCAATTTGAACCAGTTTGGCGGCGCGCTGGGCGGAGCTCTTCAGAAAGACAAGACATTCTTCTTCGTTAACTACGAGGCGAAGCGGCAGCGGCATGGCATTCCGTTTTCTGGATTAGTGCCGACGGCAGCGGAGATGGGCGTGAACGGGCAGTACGCGGACTTCAGCAACGATCCGTTTATCTCCGGAGTCCTCACCAACCCTTACGCGAATCTCCCCGGCGCCATCTTTCCCAACGAACCCACAACCTTCCAGTGCGATGCTTCAGGCAATCCGATGCCGGTACTTGCGGATGGGAGTCAAGCGGTCGGCGCCAACCCGCTCGGATGCGCCAAGATCCCGATCACAGGCGGCCCGACGGGCACCGGTTTAGCCGATCCAATCGGGTTGGCAATGATCAATCTCTACCCGGTTGGCAGCGACACAATCAGTGGCGGAATCAACTATTCCAACGTTCCCGTGAGAAGCCTCAACGAGGGCAACGCGACGATTCGCCTGGATCACAACTTCTCAAACAAAGACTCAGCTTTCGCCCGCTTCAGCTACGACCAGGCGAACCTGTACGTGCCGGGCGGTTCACCCACATGGGCCGAACAGAATCCCTTTGGAAGCAATCAGCTCATCAGTAATCACGGGCGTAACGTTGTCGTATCCGAAACCCACATCATCTCCTCGAAGAACATCAATCAACTTTCTGTGGGCTACAACCGAATCTTCAATCACATCACGTCGTTCGGCGAGTTTGGCGGTTCGATTTGCAAGGCAGCCAACCTTGGCATCGTGGGCGCTGACCTTAACAGCAAGTGCCCGGGCGCCCTGCCGGGCTTGACCCAGGCCACCAAAGATTGCTTGAGCTGCGGCCTGAGTTCGACGCAGATGAGTAGCTATTGGTCTTTGGGCGACCGTGGCTTTGCTCCGTTCCAAGGGGGCACCAACGTATTCACATTCAACGATACGTTGGACATGATTCGTGGCCACCATGAAGTCCGGGTGGGCATTGGAATCCGCCTGAATCAAATGAACGTCATGACCAACGGTTTTCAGGATGGATATTTCCTGGTTGGCAGCGGGTTCACCGGAGATAATGCTGCTGATCTGCTGCTCGGACAGCCATACGGCGCAATCCATGACCAGACATTCTATGGAGCTACCACGGGCCGGCGCTGGAAGATGTTTCGTCCCTTTGTGCAGGACGATTGGCGCGTAAGCAGCAATCTGACCGTGAACTTGGGCGTGGCCTGGGCCCTTGTGACTCCGATTACGGAAGCTCAAAATCGCCAAGCCAACTTTGACTGGGCCACAAAAGAATTCCTCATCGCGGGCAATGCTCCGTTCAATGGCTGCACCAATTGCACCCACACTGACGGAAACGTGGGAATTCAGTTCGACAAGACCGCCATTGAGCCGCGCATAGGATTAGCGTGGAAGCCCTTTGGCAGTCAAACTACGGTGGTTCGCGCCGGCTATGCCATCTATCACGATTCCGGTTGGAGCCAGGGTGCCCAGGGACTTTGGCAGAATCCGCCCTATTATGCCGAGGTTGACCAGTTCGGCTACGGCCCGGCGAGTGCGTTCGGTCCTACAAACCCGTGCCCGTTTGGCAATGCGATGGCACTCGTTGGACCAACACAAAACTGCGGACTTAAGTACGGCTTCACTCAGCCTGATACTCTACAACCCTTCACGACCCCTCCGAATCCAGATGCATTCACCGGAGCGCTCCTCGCTCAGAATTCCAATTTCAAACAAGGGATGGTGCAACAGTTCAACTTGAACATCGAGCGCCAGCTTCCGGGAAATATTGTTCTTACCACCGGCTACGCTGGCACGCGCAGCACCCATATTCTGTTCTATGGATTGAATATGAATCTCAACTCCCCGACAGCCTGCGGCACGGTCACCGGTTATACGCTGGGCTGCGGCCCCGGGGGAGCGGCGTTCACCGCACCGTACCAAGACAATCAATTCGTGAACGTTCAGAATGTTTCGGATGGGGGCAGAGCTCAGTACGATTCTCTGCAAATCAAGGCTGAGACTAAAAACGCCCGGCACGGTCTCTATGCGCTCGTGGGCTACACCTGGTCGCGTACTTTTGACAGCGGAATGCCCGATGGAGATGGCACCTTCCCCGGCGCGTTGTACTGGCCGCTGCCCGGCACCAAGAAGTTTGACTGGGGCCTCTCCCAGCTCAATCTGAATGACCAACTTACCGCCAGCATCATTTATGATCTGCCGTTTGGCAAAGGCAAGCGTTTTGGCGGCGACTGGGGTGCCGTTCCCAATGCAGTTCTCGGCGGTTGGCAAGTCAACGTCATTGAAAAGGTCACGTCGGGATTCCCACTGTTCCTGACAGACAGCGCCAACGGCTCCGGAGTGAATTTTCAGTGGAACGGAAGCAGCTTAAATCGTCCGATTCAAATTTCGGATCCGTATAAGCCAGGCGTCGTAATGAGCAATTCAAATCCGCTATGCTACGCTCTTGCGGGCCAGGGCGGAATCGCGCCGGTTGCGGTTCACACCACAGCTGCATGGTTCAATCCTTGTGCCTACGACCACGCACCAACCCCTACTGTTGATATTGGTGGCGTCCCGACGGTAGAGGGTGAACTTAGCCCTCTTTCGCGTGCCCCGCTGTATGGCCCCCGTTTCGTGAACACGGACTTTTCAGCCTTCAAGAATTTCCATATTCACGAAGGTTACACGGTCCAGTTCCGCGCTGAGTTCTTCAACTTGTTCAATCACTCCCAGTTCTACCTGCCGGGTGGTCCTACCGGGATGCAGGATCTCAGCAGTATTTCATCCTTTGGTGCGATCTACGGGACGGTCAACAACCCGCGCGTGATTCAGTTTGCTCTGCGGCTTGATTTCTAGAGCGAGCTGAAACTGCGCCATCGCATGGCATCGGCCTGAGGCGAATTTAGTTCGCCTCAGGCTTTTTTGTGAAAGGCTGATACTTGTTGCTTCCGCAACATCGCTTAAGCGCTGGACATCTTCTCGGACGCGGTTCTATCCTTGCCGTTTGCCACTCTTGCCAAATATTTGTTGTCGGGCCAAATTCATGAACGCTATCCGTTTCACTGGCTGGATCCTCTTCGCCACAATCCTGTTCGTCGCCGGCGGTCAAGTATTTGCTGACGAGTGGAAGCCGCGCCACGATTTGGTTTCTCATACCGGCGTTATGAATCTGACCGACACTCCTCCGCCCAGCGAAGTGTTTTTTTCGGGGCCGGCTTCTCCATCGGATCAACCGGGCTGGCTGCAGGGAATGAAAGCGTGGCGCCGCGATCGCCGCACGCTTCTGCGCTACGACGGCTCGCAATACGATCGCGCCGACCTGCAATGGACGCAGCACATTTTTTCCCAGTTGCAACTGCTGATCTGGGACCGCAGCCTCTACGATCCGGAGAAGGGCGAGTACACCGTCGGCCGGTTCCTCGCCGAGACCGAGAGCCGCATCGGCCCGATCGACGCCGTTTTAATCTGGCATGTGTATCCAAACCTGGGTGTCGACGACCGCAATCAATTTGACATGCTGCGCGATCTTCCCGGCGGCATCGCCGGCGTGCGCGGCATGGTTGAACAATTTCACAGCCGCGGAGTGAAGGTATTTTTTCCGCTGCTTGCCTGGGATACCGGAACTCGAGACGAAGGCATGGCTCCAGCCACGGTTATGGCGCAACTCCTCAAGGACATCGACGCCGATGGCATCAACTTCGATACCCTGGAGAGCGTTCCGCCAGGCTTTCGCGAGGCCTCGGACGCGATCGGCCATCCGCTGGCGCTTGAGCCCCAATTTCAGCCGCGCGACGCTTCGCTCGCCTGGACCAACCTCAGCTGGAACGACTGGGTGACCTGGGAAGGGAAGCAGTATCCATTCATTCCGATGGTCAGCAAGAATAAGTGGATGGAGACGCGCCACACCGCGAATGTTACCGACCGTTTCACGCGCGACAAAACCGATAGCCTGCAGCACGCCTTTTTCAATGGCCAGGGCTATGCCACGCTCGAAAATCTCTGGGGCTTCTGGTACGAAAATAATCCTCATGATGCCGAAGTCCTGCTGCGCTTCACCCGCATCGAGCGGGTCATGGCGGATTACCTTCTCAGCCCGGACTGGGAGCCGCACGCGCCAGTCTTGCAGTCGGGCGTATTCTCCAGTCGCTTTCCCACGGCGAAGGGCACGCTGTGGAGNNTGCACTATTACGATCTCTGGCACGGGACGGAATTGACGCCTGCCCTGGCGAACGGCAAAGCCACACTGAGCTTCGATCTCGAAGGCCTCGGGTACGGCGCAGTTCTGGCCACAGAAGAAGAGAAGCCGGACGGCAGCGTGCAGAGATTGCTTTCTTACATGGCGGAGCGCGCCAAGCGCCCACTGGCCAGCTATTCGCGCGAATGGAAAGCCGTGCCCCAGACTTTGGTTGAAGTGCCTGCGACCCGCACGGCGCAGTCGACGCCGGACGGGATGGTGCGCATTCCCGGCGGTGATTACGACTTTCAGGTGAGTGGGATCGAAATCGAGGGCGGCAATGATCCCGGAGCGGACGTGCAATATCCGTGGGAAGATACGGCGCGCCGCTTCCATCGCCATCAAATGCACGTGCACAGTTTCTATATCGATCGGACGCCCGTGACGAATGCTGAGTTCAGTCGATTCCTGAACTCGACGCACTATCACCCCAAGGACGATCACAACTTCCTGCGCGCCTGGAAGAATGGCACATATCCGGAAGGTTGGGATAACAAGCCGGTCACCTGGGTTTCGATCGAGGATGCCCGCGCCTATGCGGCTTGGAGCCAGAAACGACTTCCCCATGAATGGGAGTGGCAATATGCGGCTCAGTCTGCCGACGGACGTCCATACCCTTGGGGGAACGATTGGAACGCCGAGGCTCTTCCGCACGTCGATCCGGGACCCCGTACGCGGCCACCTGCCGACGTAGCCGCTTTCCCGAAGGGCGCGAGTCCTTTCGGTGTTCTCGATCTGGTCGGCAACGTATCGCAATGGACCGACGAGTACCGCGACCCTCATACGCGGGCCGCGATCCTTCGAGGCGGCGCGGCTTATCAACCTAGCGGTTCTATCTGGTACTTCCCGCAAACTTACCGGCTGGATGAACACCAGAAATATCTTTTGATGTCTCCCGGGCACGATCGGGCGGGGACGGTTGGCTTTCGCTGCGTTGTCGATGCGCCGTGAAAGAACGCATTTTAAGGCTGCGGCTGCGAGACGGAATTCTGGTTCTGCAGCGAAATCACGAACTCCTGAATCTCGCGCCGTCCGCGTTCTCTATCTTCCTTTGTTTTCTTAGCTAATTCGTCGTGAAGTTGAAGTTGTTCCTTAGCTTTGATTTTGTCTCCGGTTCGCTGGTAAGCCTGCGCCAGTCGATAATGCGCCTCTTCCAGAGTCTCATCGAGTTGCGGACTCACTTCTTTCGGACTGACTTCAATCGCCTGTTCATAGGCGGAAATTGCCCGCGAAAAATCCGCGCGCTGCGAATAGAGAATCCCCAATTGCAGATACGCGGCGCCGAGTTTCGGATCGAGATGGACCGCTTTCAGCAGCAGCGACTCCACGCGCGCGGAACGCTCCGTGTCACTATCGGCCGAGCCTGACGGTTGATTCCCTGGTTGTTTCCAAAGCCCGACCGCGTAATAGTAGTTCGCCAGCGCGCTGTCCGGCTGCAACCGCGCGAAGCGGCCCAATCTGTCGACCGATGCTTCTGGCAGTGCGGTTTCCACAGTTTGCATTTTCCCCAGAAACAGATACGGAGTCGCATTGCCGGGATCGAGGTCGGACGCACTCACTAGATACTGCGTAGCCTGATCGCAGGAGCCGCGAGCGTACCAGGTTACGCCAAGCGCGACCAGCATCCGCACCGATTTTGGAAACAGGCGATTGCCCTTTGTGAAAACCGCCGTCGCCGGTTCCAGCGCGCGATGAGTTAGAAGTTGAGTCCCCCAATCGAACAGATCCGGTTCGCTGGGATCAAGCTCCGCCGCGCGCTGGTACTCGCGAACCGCCTCCAGCGGATTGCCCAGCCTTTCTTCGATGCGGCCTAGCAGATGATGAAGATCAGCTTTGTCTTTCTGCGCTTCTTGCCGACGAAGAAGCAAGTTGCGAGCCTGGGTGCGCGCTCGGTCGGGATTACCGGCGTCGGCATACGCAAGTGCGAGCTCATAAGAATTATCGTCATCGCCGGGGTTGAGCCGCGAAGCCCGCTCCAGGTAGGGAACTCCCTCCGCCGCCTTTCCGCTAACTACGAGTAACTTTCCCAGCTGTCGGTTGGCGTCGAAGTTTTCCGGATCGCGGGCCAGCGCGTCGCGTAAAGAGGCTTCCGCCGCGGCCGATGTCGCCGCCCTGGAGTCTCCAGCCGATTCCTTGCTCAATGAAACCGTTGCTCGGGCGAGCGCTTCGGTGGTTCGCAGAACGATATCGGAACCGTGTCCGCCAGAGTTCGTGGCCTGGGTCACGCCCGCCACGGTGAACTGAGGCTCGTCGAAAAACTGCGGCGCTTGTTCGGGCGTTCCTGTCGCCGGTGTTTTTGGAGAAGCGCCCTGAGATTCAGTAGATTTTGTGAGTGTGAGAACAAGGTCAACCTTGGTCGTTTCGTTCTGTATGACGTTCACCGGAGTGACGATTGCATCGACGTATCCGGCCATCTCTGCACGCAGGGTGTACGTGCCCGCTCGAAGCTCCTCAAACCGATAGCGCCCTTCCGAATCCGTGTGTCTAGTCTCGGTTGGCTCGGCGTGTGTTTGCTCGAAAGTTCCGCGTTTTAGGAGTACGGTCGCGTTTGCCATCGGCCTGCCGCTCGCATCGCGCACATGGCCATGCACCACAGCAGTGACCGTCGCCGCTTGAGACAGAGCTCGATGCGGAGCGAGAATCGTCATCAGCGCTAGTACCCAGGCCGCGATAAAAATTCCAGTTCGTCCAAAGTGGAGCATGATCATGCGGAATCGGCTCCTAAAAAAAGGCTCGAGAAGCGCCAGCTCTAAAATTAAAAAATGGAATCAACCGCGATTGCCGCTGGTTATTTCTACGTTCGTCATTCTAATCGTGCTCGACCCCTTCTACAATCGAGTGCCTGTGCAACCGAAGGCAGCTTGTTGTGCCTGACTTCCTGGATTCCGTGAGGTTTTTCGATTTGCTCATTGGCCGTTTGTCGGGAAGCAAGTAACATGGTTAGCGGAAGGTTTCACAGATTCTGAGGTGCAAGAATGAAGTTGGGCCGATGCCGGAGTCTCATCACCGTCGCAATCGTTGTTCTAACCACATCTCTAATCTCCCAAAGCTTGGATAAAGACAAGCGCAAGATCATCATCGATCAGGACGCGGCCGGACCCGCCGGCACTGACCAGCAGGCGATACTGCTGCTCATCCAGTCGCCGCAGACGGATGTCCTGGGCATCACGGTGGTGACGGGCGACGCGTGGCTCACCGAAGAGGTCGCGCACACCCTGCGCATGCTCGAGCTCATCGGACGCACCGACATTCCCGTCGTGCGCGGAGCTGAGAATCCACTGCTTAGAACAAAAGAATCGACGGAGCAGTGGGAACAACGTTATGGCTACGTGGCCTGGCTGGGGGCTTGGACTCCGCTCATGTATCACGCGCCACGCGAATTGGGAGCGATGCCGGAAGGGAAGCCGACCACGAAGGCCGCCGATGAAGATGCCGCCCACTTTCTGGTGCGCATGGTCCATAAGTATCCGGGTGAGGTCACGATTTATGAGGGTGGCCCCATGACCAACCTGGCACTCGCCATTTCAATCGACCCGGAGTTTGCCAGTCTGGCCAAGGAGTTGGTGTTCATGGGCGCCAGCCTGAGTCCGCGGACCGATGATCCCGAGTTCACCAACACTCCGCGCCGCGAATTCAACCTCTGGTTCGATCCGGAAGCGGCTCACATTGTGCTGCGGGCTCCGTGGAAAAAGATTGTTTGCACCCCGGTAGATATCTCCGTGAAGACAAGAATGACCAATGAACTGATCGACAAGGTCAAGGCTGGTAACTCGCCAGCGGCGCAATATATCGGCAAGTATGCGCGCCTGCGCGGCTCTTATAACTACCTATGGGACGAACTAACCTCGGTGGCATGGCTTGACCCCAGCCTGATTACGAAGGAAGAAAACCTCTACTTGGATGTGAACCTGGATCGCGGCGCCGGCTACGGAGATACTCTCACCTGGTCAGATCAGGATAGGCCCAAGGGCGATGTCCGGCCGGTGGAAGTGCAGGTCGACGTGGATACTGGCAGGTTTTATAAGTTGTTTGTAGAGCTATTGACGGCACCGACGCCGTTGGCGGGCAAAGCGTCAAAGCCTTAGCGACGTCTTAGCGTCCTAACTGCTCCATCATCTTCCTCGCCTGCTCGTGCCCCGGATGCTGTTTGAGCAGTTCCAGCAGCACGGCGCGAGCTTTTTCCGGCGTGTCCTCGATGGCATACACGCGGGCTAAGTTCAGGTAAGCCTGATCGAACGCAGGGGCCACGCGAATACACTCCTCAAAACTTGACACGGCCTCATCGCGGCGGTGCGTGCGCAGATAAAGAATTCCCAGGTTGTTCAGCGCCTCCGGGTAAACCGGACGCAGTTGCAGCGCGCGCTGCAGAGAGTTGAACGCTTGCTCGGTGTCGTCATTTTGCGCAAACACCATACCCACACCATAATTCGCCTCAGCATCGTTGGAATTCACTTCCAGCGCGCGCTCATACGTTTTTCGAGCCTCATCCCAGCGCTTTAGCTGGCGATACGCGCCGCCCAGGTTGTCGAGAGCTATACGATGATCGGGGCTCAGCTTGAGCGCCTTCTGGAAGTAGCCGACCGCTTCTCCGGTGCGTCCTTCGCGCGCGGCCAGCAAGCCGAGGTTGTTCCATGAATTTGCCAAAGTGTCGGGATAACTCGCATGAAGTTTGAGTGCGCGCTCAAAACTCTCTCGCGCCTCCGCCGTTGTTTGCTGGTTCAACTGCACGCTTCCAATGCCGTAGAGAGCCTCGGCGCTTTCAGGATCGTCGCGTAAGGCAATCTGGAATGACGCGCCGGCCTGATCCATGTAACCTTGCTGAAAATACACCGAACCTAAGGAGAGATAGTTACGTCCAAATTCGATCGTGTCGGTCACGCCGGGAAAGGGAAGCGCACTGGCTAATCGCTCCTCACTGGTTTGAGGAATGTGCTGGAAGTCGTATGCAACGTGCTCCGGATTCACGGGCCCCTGATACACCTTGACGATCTCTCCTTTTGCGCTGATCAGGAATGAGGTTGGAAGATCGAGATTACGATGGCGGTCAAAGATGTAGCGATAGAGAATGTTGTAGATACCGGCCACATCCTCAGACCCGCTCAGGATGGGAAACGAGAAGCGCTGCTCCCGCGTCAGCGTCTGGACTTTTTCCGCATCGGACGGAGCGTCCAGGTTGACCGCAAGCAGTTGAAGACCCTGAGCCGCCCAAGCCGCGGAGTGCTGGTTGAAAACCATCCAATCTTCTTTACATCGTTGTGCTCCGGCGGCCCACAAGTTAAGCAGCACCGGCTTTCCGTGATGTGAAGAAAGCGTTCGTATGTGCCCGCTTAAATCGGGCAGAGAAAAATCAGGCGCATGGACCGGCGCCAGCAACCACGTCTCAGCCGTGGTGGGGAGCGTTTCGATTTCCTGCGGTTTCGGGTCAGCGAGCGGGATCGGGTCCCTTGCCGCGGGCGTTCTGAAGGCTTCGATTCGAGATGGTTCGGAGCCTTCTTCAACCCACACCCGGTGGTTGACCGGCAGATCGTGAAGTTCCTGCACCAGTCCGCTCGGCCAGCGAATCGAAGCGCGCACCGGGCCTTTCGCTGCCCCCAAGCCAAAGAAAACATCTTTGCTGTGCTGCGAAAGAAATCCCGATCCAGCTTGCAATGATCGAACTTGCAACGACCGGGCCTGGCGGCCCAGTTCAGTTTCTACCGTGACGACCGCGCCGATGGCGTCGCGG
>PMMJ01000420.1:0-3723 GCA_003162255.1 Acidobacteriaceae bacterium
GCGAATAGCGAACGACGAACAGCGAACGACGACCCATGGGCACTCGACGCAAATCCCGCGAACTGGTTCTGCAGATGCTTTTTCAGGCGGACATGGGAAAGCAGACGCCGGAGCTTGTCCGGCAGACGTTCTGGGCGGAGCGGACCAACGTCGAAGAAGAAGTGCGCGGGTTTGCCGACGATCTGTTTCGCGTCGCCTGCGACCGGATGCCGGAGATCGACGCTCTGATCGGGAAGCACACGCAGCACTGGCGCATGGACCGTATGGCGACCGTCGACCGCAATGTGCTGCGGGAAGCAGTGGCGGAGTTTCTGGGGTATCCGGCGACGCCTCGGGCGATCGTGATTAATGAGGCGCTAGAAATCGCGCGGAAGTTTTCCACGCCGGAGTCGGTGCAGTTTATCAATGGCGTGCTGGATAGCGTGGGGAAAGATGTCGGGCCGTAGGGCAGTCAGGTCTCAGGTCTCAGGAAAAGCAGGGCGGTTCAGTTTCTGGCGCTCCGGCCGTCGGCGCGTTCCTTCCAGTTTGAGTTTCCGCAAAATCGCGATCCTCTGTCCACCCGCCACGGCCCATTTCTCCACCCGCCACGGCTCATTGGGGCTTGATGGCTATCAGGTTGGGGAGGCATTGCGGGGTCGGATTGCCCCCGTAGTTGCACATATTGAGGTTGTTGTTGTCGACGTACGGAACCTGCTGGTAGTCGCCTTGGCCGGTGGTGCCGACGATGTGCACGGAGCCGACGGCGCAGGTGGTCTGGTTCGGGGGCGGGGAATACTGATCGCAGGCGGCGACGAAGACCTGGCTGCCGTCGGTGGAGGAGGCGGCGGCGAACGGAAAGCTGCTGCCGAAGCCTGGCCGAGCCAGCGGAACGGACGTGGTGGTCCCATCGTTCACGTTGAAGAGAAGCACGGCGGGGACGTTCTCGGCGACGAGCAGGACCTCGGTGCCGTCGGCTACGAGCTGCGAGTAGAGCGGAATGAAATTGCCCTGGCCTAGGTTGAAGGATGGACCTTTGGTGAAGGTGCCGGGTGGGATCACCGGAGGATTGCACGTGAACTGATTGTCGACTGTTATCGGATCCTGCGCGAATTCCGCCGTCAAGAACTCAATGTTCGGTGGTTCGAGAGCGAGGATGCTCTGCGTCGTCAACAGAAAGCCGTCCAGAGCGACAGGTAGCGGAATCACGGGCGACGGAAAGATCTTCAACGGTGTGCTCGACGCTGCGACGGTTCCGATGTTCACACTTGGAGTGGTAGGCAGGGAACAGGTCGAATAGGCCGACACTGAACCTGCGGGTGTTCCCGCGATATAGGCGAAGCTGCCATCTGCCGAGAAACTAACATCGGTCGCCGGGGCTGCCAGCGAAAGCTTGGTGAGCGCGTCAACGGTGGAATAGATGTACATGTTGCCGGCGTCAGTGAAGATGAAAAGTTTCAACTGGTCGGGAGAGAAGGCGGCGGTCGTGGCCTTTTCGCCGGGGACAGTGAGGATGAGATCAACTGGGGCGCCGCCACTGCTGCTGCCGTTGTAGATGTATACCTGACTGGGGGTGGAAACGGTGTCGGAGACGACCACCTGGTTGCCGTCGTTGGAGATGGTGAGTATTTTGCCGCACAGGGCAACGTTGCAGGGGGTCGAGGAGTTGGAGATCGGGACAACGGTGGGTCCGCTGCTGCTGCTGCCTAGGTACATGAGGCCCTGATCGCTGCCGATGTAGAGGCGCGACGACGCCACGTGATTGAACATCAACGAGTTGGGAGTGCGGGGCACGCTCAAGATGCTGCCGATGGGAGTAGTTCCAGGGGTGACCGAGAACAGAGCGCTGGAGCAACCGGACGCGTCCTGGCAATCTTTGGTTGCGGCCCAGGCGGTGTAGGTGGGTGTCTTGGAGTTTGAGGAAAGAGTTACATCAACGGCGATCGTGCCGTATCCATTGGTTCCGTTTGGCAATACTCCGTTGCTGGAATAAATGGGGAGTCCGGGTAGAACTCCAATATTGCAGGATGGAGGAGTGCAGGAAGCAAAGAGGGTGGCGCCGCCAAAGTTGTTGCGGAGGGTGGCACTGTTGGTCCCGGTGGTGTTAGTGGCGCCGCTGAAGGTGGCAACCTCCGGATTGGTCGTGCTCCAGGTAAGGGGCGGGGTGGGCAGGGCGCCGAAGTCGACTTTGTTGAACAAGGTATCGATCGCATCGGCTTTGATGGATACGCTGCCGCCGCCGTCGACGGTGATCGAGTTTCCTGCCCCGGCTTGGCCTCCGATCTGGAGGTAGATGGCTTGGATCAGGCAGGTGGTGTACGGCATGGGGCTGCTGTAGGTATTGGCAACGCTGGCAAGAAGCTGGGTGATGCCGGGGGCCTTGGCGGTGGTCTGAACCTGGTTGAGCACGTTGGGCTGAGCTGGGGGCACGTAGGCAGTTGTGGTAACCACACCGGCATTGCTCGACGACCAATTCATGGGGCCAACGCTACTAGTGATGTCTTGTCCAATGGCGTTGTACGCGATCCCCTCGTACAGCCAAGTCTGTCCCTGGGAAAAGCAGTCATAGTTAGGCGCCTGGCTCTCGGCGTTGACAATCTGGATGCTAGCGACGTGCTGGTGGACGTAGACGGTCGTGGGCGGACTGCTGATGCCGTTGATGACCGCAGTTACGAGGGCGATTCCAGGAGTGCCGGGGCTGCAAATGGCGACGCTGGCGTCCCAGGTGCCGGCGCAAGCGTTCCCGTTGTTGGCGATCGAGAGGGGCGCGGCCGTGGTCGTGCCTTGCGGAACTCCCACCACGTATTGAATGTTGACCCCGATGACGCTCTTTCCGTTGGCGTCCTTGCCGGTGGCGCTGAAGACCCGAGTGGCGCCGACGTCGAGGGAGATGTTGCTGCCGGGGCTCAGCGTAACGCTCTGCACTCCTCCGCTGCCGGAACTTGGGGTGCTCTTGCCGAGGCACCCGGCAAGGGCGACGACGAAGGTGATGGCCAGCGCAAGAAGAAGAACCGAACCGCAACGATGCATGAACCCTCCTCGCGTCTGTTTGCCGGGCGCGAGTATAAAGTTGTTGGGCGGAAAACTGTCAGTGTAGAAGGTCATGGGGATTTTGAGCAAGAGCGGGTTTCAAAATTTCATAGGTGTCCAGATTTCAAAGGTTGGTTTTGGCTCGCAGCTCGGAGCTCGAAGCCAAGCTGCTGCGAGCTCCGAGCTTCCGGCTTTGAGACCTCGAGACCTCGCCACTTTCTTCGATGCATTGAAGAGTGGTTGACGATGTGCAATGGAGTTGTTATTATCAAACGGTTCCGCGAGTTAAGTCTGGCTTGCCTGTAGACGGCAGTCCTGTAGGATGCGCAACCCGCGCTGGCGACAGGCTCCGGGAAAATCTTGGCTGAGCTTTGAAGAAATACGTGCCCGGTTGGAAATCGGATCGGGGACGCCCTCGCTGAAACGTCCTGCGAAAACCTTCGCGCCCGGGCGCATGAATTAGAGCCCGGGAGTCACGCGAGGCTATGCAGGGGAAGCAGACGAAACGGAACGCCTCCGAACCTGATTGTGGCTAGGCGTGGCGTCACCGTCGTCGGCGATTTAGTCTGAGCGGGAAATTGAACGAATTCTCACCGGCAATAGCAATGCTGCGCGGGGAGAGCATGGCTGGGCGCCTGAGCCTGTGCCAGAACTAGAGACGGGGTAATCCCCGCCTCCTGGGACAACCGCAGTGCGTCGTTAGTCGTTGGTCGTTGG
>PMMJ01000420.1:3796-6763 GCA_003162255.1 Acidobacteriaceae bacterium
GCCATAACCTGCAGGAGCACTCGATTGTGCTGATCCGCGGGGGCCGCGTGAAGGACCTGCCGGGTGTGCGCTATCACGTGGTGCGCGGAACGCTGGACGCGACCGGGGTTGCGGGCCGCAACCAGGGGCGCTCGAAATACGGCACGAAGCGCCAGAAGAAAGCATAGAAACCGTTGCCAGTGGTCAGTGGCCAGTGGCCAGTGAACGCTGCGAAATGAGAGCTGAGAAGAATGCCTAGAAAAGGACATATCGCAAAGCGGACGACTGAGGCCGATCCGGTGTATGGATCGGACCTGGTGACGAAGTTCATCAACTCGATGATGTGGCAGGGAAAGAAGTCGACTGCCGAGGGCATTTTCTATAAGTCGCTCGCTAAGTTGCAGGAAAAGGGTGGCGACGAAGCCCTGAAGCTGTTCACCAAGGCGGTCGAGAACGCCAAGCCGTTGCTGGAAGTGAAGACGCGGCGCGTGGGCGGCGCGAACTACCAGGTGCCGATCGAAGTCGCACCCGATCGCAGAACGTCGCTGGCTATTCGTTGGATCGTGAGCTATGCGCGCGGCCGCGGCGAAAAGGGAATGATCGAGAAGTTGACGAACGAGTTGCTCGATGCCTCGAACGGCAAAGGCGCCGCCATCAAAAAGAAGGAAGATGTCCATCGCATGGCGGAAGCGAATAAGGCATTCGCGCATTACAGATGGTAAAGACGCTGTTCGTCGTTCGCTATTGGCTAAGAACGGCGTCGATTTGCGAAAAGCGAATAGCGAACGACGAAAGATCAATTTCGGAGCCCCAGAAAGAGTTTAGAAGCCGTGCCCAGAACAGTCCCATTAGAACGTTGCAGGAACATCGGCATCATGGCCCACATCGATGCCGGGAAGACCACGACGACGGAGCGCATCCTGTTTTATACGGGAAAGACGCACCGCATCGGCGAGGTGCACGAGGGCACGGCCACCATGGACTGGATGGAGCAGGAGCAGGAGCGCGGCATCACGATTACATCGGCGGCGACGACCTGTACCTGGCACGACATTCGCATCAACATTATCGATACACCCGGCCACGTGGACTTTACCGCCGAGGTGGAGCGCTCGCTGCGCGTGCTGGACGGCGCCGTCGCTGTATTTGACGCAGTGCACGGGGTGCAGCCGCAGTCGGAAAAAGTCTGGCGGCAGGCGGATAAGTACGGTGTTCCGCGAATTTGTTTCATCAACAAGATCGACAAGATGGGTGCGGATTTCGAACATGCCGTCGATACCCTCCGCAAGCGCCTCAGCGCGAAGCCGGTGGCGATTCAAATTCCCATTGGACAAGAAGATAAGTTTCGCGGCGTGGTGGACCTGATCGCCATGAAGTCCATCATCTGGGCAGATGAAACCATCGGCGCGGAGTTCGTGGTGGGCGATATTCCTCCGGACCTGCAGAAGAAGGCCGAGGCGTTCCACACGCAGTTAGTCGAAACCGTCGCCGAGAATGACGACGAGATTCTGCACAAGTTTCTGGAAGGCGAAGCGATTTCGGAGGACGAACTGAAGGCGTCGCTGCGCAAATCCACCATCGGGCTGAAGCTGTTTCCGGTGGTGGTGGGAACGGCATTCAAGAACAAAGGGATACAGCCGTTGCTGGATGCGGTGGTCGATTACCTGCCCTCGCCGCTCGACACGAAAGAAACGCACGGCCTCGATCCCGACACGGGGAAGACGATCACGCGCAAAGCCAACGACAACGAACCTTTCTCGGCGCTGGCCTTCAAGATCATGGCCGATCCGTATGTTGGCCAGTTGACGTTCATCCGCGTGTACTCGGGACAGTTGAACTCAGGCGAGTCGGTGATGAACTCGCGCACGCAGAAGCACGAGCGCATTGGACGCCTGCTCAAGATGCACGCCAATAAGCGCGAAGACATCCAGGAAATTCTCGCGGGCGATATCTGCGCCGTGGTGGGTCTCAGAAACGTCGGTACGGGCGACACGATCTGCAACGAGAAGCATCCGATCACGCTGGAGTCGATCGTGTTTGCGGTGCCGGTNNAAGATGGGCATGGCGCTGGCGCGGCTGGCGCAGGAAGATCCGACTTTCAAGGTTCACACGGATCCGGACAGCGGGCAGACGATCATCAGCGGCATGGGCGAGTTGCATCTGGAGATCATCGTCGACCGCATGATGCGCGAGTACAAAGTCGAAGCCAACGTCGGCAAGCCGCAAGTGGCATATCGCGAGACCATTCGCCGACATGCCGAAGCGGAAGGCAAGTACATTCGCCAGACCGGCGGCCGCGGCCAGTATGGTCACGCGAAGATCTATCTCGATCCGAACGAGCCGGGTAAGGGCTACGAATTCATCAACGAAATCGTGGGCGGCACGGTGCCAAAGGAATACATCAAGCCGATCGATCAGGGCATGCAGGAAGCCATGGAGGGCGGTGTGCTTGCCGGCTATCCGATGGTCGACATCAAGGCGACGCTCTACGACGGCAGCTATCACGATGTCGATTCCAACGAAATGGCGTTCAAGATCGCCGGTTCGATGGCTTTTAAAGAAGCGGCGCGCAAGGCGAGTCCGGTAATTCTGGAGCCGGTGATGGCGGTGGAAGTAGTCACGCCGGAGGATTTCGCCGGAACCATCATGGGCGACCTGAGTTCGCGCCGCGGACGGATCGAAGGCATGGAGCATCGCGCCGGTTCGCAGGTAATCAAGGCCATCGTCCCCTTGGCGGAGATGTTTGGCTACGCGACGCATATGCGTTCGTCAACCCAGGGACGCGCCGAGTACTCGATGCACTTTGCGCGCTATGAAGAAGCCCCGCGTCACGTGGCGGACGAGATTATTGCCAAGACGCAGGGCAGGACGGCGTCGAGATAAGTTTGCAGTGGATTGTCCGCTGAAGCAGCGGAAACAAATTGAGCATAAGTCCCAATAGGGATGAGCGACGGAGCGGAGAGCAATGGCGAAGGAAAAATTTGAACG
>PMMJ01000266.1 GCA_003162255.1 Acidobacteriaceae bacterium
TACGAGCCACGAGCTTCGAGCAATCGGTTCCTGTTCGCTCCCAGCCCGAAGCTCGTCGCCCGAAGCAAAGCTACTTCACTTTACTTCTCCACCCGCGTAAAGTCCCCAGTGGATGCGTTCACGGCCACTCGCAGTTCGGCGTTGTCGGGGTCCGCTCCATAAATCACGTGCCACGTGAGTTGGCTGGTCTGCCGGTTCCAGTCCAGCACATAAAAGACAGTCGTGTTGGGTTCCTTCTCCAGCAACTTGTCTCCGCCGTGCTGCTGGGCGACGGCTAAGGCCTTATCCGTATCGACTTTCAGAAACTGGACGTTGAAAACCTGGGTACTCGAATTCGTCGGGCTGTAGGTGTCGTCGGCGCTGTGAGAAATATCGTCGTTGGCCCAGGTATAGAACCTGGTCGAGTGCAGCGACGGGGAGGCGAATCCGACGCGCCACTCTCCCGCCTTGCCGTCCTGGCCTTTGGAGGCCGCCGTGGCGTGCGATTCCACGTGATACGGTTGCACGTCCTGCGCCCAGAGGCGGGCGGAGATGTAGCACTTGTAGAATGCTCCGCTTCCGGTGAGGGCTTCCGGAGCCTTCGGCTGGGGCGTCTCTGTCGATGCGGGCTTGCTCGGTCCGGAAGAGCATCCGGCCATCATTCCTGCTGTTAGAATCGCAACTGCAACGAATAGTTTTTTCATCGTGGTTTCCCGATCGGGCTCTCTTTATTGTTGGGTTCGATTCGCGATCTGTGGTTTCGTGAATCATTGTACTGAACTTACGCCATGGATTCCTATCTCGAACGCTTGCGGCGGGAACTCGAAGAGGCAATAGGAGGCGCCAGCCCGAGCGCCCTGGCGCAGGCTCCCGCCGGAAAGTGGAGTGCCGCTCAGATTCTGGAGCACCTCTTTCTTACCTACAAGAACACCAACCGCGGAATCGCAAAATGCCTGGAACAGGGCGGTCCGCTGGCTACGCACGCCACGCTGAAGGATCGCATGGCCACTCTGCTGGTGGTGAAGTTTGGGTATTTCCCGAGCGGCCGCGATGCTCCGGAACGTACGATTCCGCGGGGAATGCCGGCGCTAGAGGCGCAGCAAGCCATCGTGCTTGAATTGCAAAAGATGGGTTCAGGTTTGGATGGCTGCGAGCGCCGGTTCGGCATCCGGACGAAAATCATGGACCACCCGGTTCTGGGGCCTTTGACGGCCAACGAGTGGCGCAAATTCCACTGGATTCACGGGCGGCACCACGCGCGGCAGATCCGGGCGCGGATGGGGAAACGCTGAGGGCCGAGACAGCGCGGGGAAAGGACTTAGGGTATCGCTAAAGAAATTCTGACTAAGTCCTCGCTGGCGAGACGGGATACGCCGAAAGCAGGGCCTCAGCGGCTAAAGCCGCTTGTGTAGCGGGTTCTGACGGCATGGCTGAAGCCATGCCCTTTCAAAGCTCTCCGTCAAACGACTTAATCAGAGGCTCCGTAGGGCGATACCCTGATACGAAGCCGGGGTTTCCCCGCAGCTGGCCGGGTATTTATTTTTTGTCGTTGTTGCTGCTGTTGTCGCTGTCCTTTTCCTTCTCCACGACGCCGGCCTTTTGCGCCTGCTCCTGCAGCTCGCTGAGTTGCTGCTTGGCGTCATCAATCGCTTTCTGCTTGCCCTCGACATCCGATTTGTATTGCGCATCGTCCTTGTCAAATTGGGTGGCGTTGCGCAGGCGTGTGCCGGCATCGCCATAAAAGGCGGCCGCGCGCAGACGATACTCGCGCTGCTCGAGGTCGAGCTCGTGGCTCAGGGAGTCGATTTTCTCTTTCTGCTGGTCGATCTTTTGCTTCCAGTCGTCCGCCGCCTTCTGGTGTTCGGCGGCGTCGGCTGCGGTTTTGGGGGCCGGCGTGGCATTCGCAGTCGCAGTTGCTGGCGTGGCGCTGGCAGTGCTGGCGGGCGGCGGTCCGACCACGCTCAGAGTCCCGTCAGCGGGCAGATTGTCGTTATCGTAGTGGCGGGTGGCCGGGCTCGGTTCGGGCTTGTTCTTGCGAACCGCACGCGCGTAATCCCCGAGTGACTGGGCGCTGACGCCGCTAACCGCTAACAGCAACAGAGTGCCAATGGCGATGTGTTTCATGCCCTTCATGTGATCATCCTTTCGCATTGCTAGTACCCAGTACCCAGAGCCGCTGAGACTGGCAGGCTGGGTGCTGTGACCTCTGACAACTCAAGAACTTGTGGTGGCAGCCCGGGCGCCTCCCAGGAAGCTGCCAATCGTACGATCCAATTGCGCGGCTTCGTGGGCGATGCTGTCGGCCAACTGATGCGCCAGTTCCGGGTCCCGGCTGCACGCCAGTTGCTGCGCGCATCCCGCGATCGAAGCCAGGGAATCGCGTAATCCCAGCGCGAGTTCCGAAGAGGCTTCCTGGTGCATTTTCTGATCGTGCCGGATGCGCTCAATATCGGTTTTGTCGGTGATGACAAGGGTCGTGCCCATGAGAGTCGCGTCATCGGCCAGCACCGGTGAAGCCGTCACTTCGAGAACGTGGCTGGCTCCATCGCGCGTGAAGTAATTCACCACCAGTTCTCGAACCGCAGCCTTCCCCGTCAGGGCCGGAGCAAGAGCCTGCTCGACGCTGGTTTCCGAGCCCGAACCATTGGCTTCCGGGCGTAGGGTCGCGGTGCGAAAAAGATCGGCGGCCTGCAATCCGACGGGCGAAGCGAATCCCAACAGTGTCCGCGCCGCCGCGTTGGCTTGGCGCACCAGACCGCTGGGATTGAAAAACAGGACGCCGCAGGAAAGGTTCGAAAGAATGGTGGAGCTGAGCGTGTCGGACGCCTTGGCTTTTCTGCGCTCCGCGAGTTGCAGCGTGGTGAGCTCGTGTTTCTGCTGTTTCAGTTGCTGAATGACGGCGTGATAGGCGTGCACCGGCGATCCCTCGGCTGCCAGGGGAGAGTAATTCAGCGATTCGGGCTCGGACACGAGATCCTTTCGCAGCCGCCGGATCGCGAATAAGCCCAATCCGAAAGATGCGAGGGCAGCGAACAGGAGCAGGCCCATGCGCAGTATCATCGGATTCGTCAGCAACCTCACAGCGCCCTCCAATACCAGTGCAGGAGGCGGTTTCCAAATACAAATGAGAAAAGGGCCATGCCACCGAGAAAGACGCCAAAGGGCATTTCGTAATAGCGGAGCGCGAGACGTGCCGAGTGCCAGGCGCGACGCCGGGCTTGGCTTGTGGAAATGATCGAGGAATCGCCCGAAGAAATGCGCGAGGAAGCCGCGCGCGCCTCAATCCGGCGCAGGCGTTTAGTCCAGACCGCGAGCACCGTCCACAGCCCAAAGAGCGAGCCCGTCAGGGACGCAGCAAAAATGGTTAAGACCGTGAGCTTGGTTCCGAGGAAGGCACCGATCATTGCCATCAGCTTGACGTCGCCGAATCCCATGCCTTCGACGCCGCGTGCTCGCAAGTAGATGGCTGCCGCGCCGTATAGAAACGAAGCGCCGATCGCCGCTCCCAGCAACGAGTCTGACAAGGACCACAGCCGCCAGGAAATCTCGCTCCGCAGCGCCGGCGATACCATGCCCGGCATGATTCGCGATGCCAGATCGTTTACCGGTACCACCAGGCTGAACAAAATTCCCAGAGCCAATCCGGGCAGAGTCATGGCGTCGGGAAGAAGTTTGGTTTCGGCATCGGTGAAGATCAAACCGAGCAGCAGGTAGCCGAGCACGATGCACTTCAACGTCGCCAGCGTCAAACCAAAATGCATGTAGCAGCCGAGAAAAAGCAGCCCGGTGAGCAGTTCGATCGCCAGGTAACGGGGCGATATGGGCTGCTTGCAGCCGCGGCATTTTCCGCGAAGAATCAGCCAGCTCAGTACGGGCAGGTTGTGGTAGAGCGGGATCGGATCTCCGCAGTGCGGGCAAGCGGAACGCGGGGTTACGACGGATTTGCCACGGGGCAATNNCTTCTAAGTACGAAGGTCACTGTACTACTGATGCCTGCAAGTTATTGGGAGGAAAGAAGAAACGCTGCTCACGCCACCCGGCTAATTTCGTGCTGCTGGGGCAGGAAGATGGAGAACACCGTGCCCGTGGAGCGCCCGCTCGCACGGCTCCGCACCCGAATCGATCCGCCGTGCTTCTGAACGATGCCGCGCGAGACCCACAATCCGAGCCCGGTTCCGGTGTCCTTCTTCGTGGTGTAAAAAGGCTCGAAAATTTGCCGCAGATGGTTGCGCGGGATACCACTCCCGTTGTCGGCCACGGTGATGCGAACTCCCTCCCTGCCATCGGACCAGTCGCGGCCCGTGGCTACGCGGACTTGCAGAGAACCTCCGTCCGGCATCGCGTCCAACGCGTTCACCAGAAGATTGGCCAGCAACTGCCGCAACTCGCCGGAATAGCCATTGACCTGGCAACTGCCGCGGTAACGCCGGGTCACGCGGATCCGCCGGCCATCCAGTTTGCGGGAATACAACTGCAGAATCTCGTCCATGATGGCGGCCGGATCCATCGAACCTGGAGCACCGGCATCGCGAACGAATCCCAAAGCCTGCTGCGCTAAGCGGGCTACGCGGCCAACCTCTTGCTCCGCCTGGGTCAGATAGTCCGCGGCGTGGAAGGAGTCGTGGCGCGCCAGGTAAAGCAAATTGACGATGGCCTCCAGCGGATTGTTGATCTCGTGCGCGATCGAAGCGGCGAGGCGTCCCGCGGTGGCGAGCTTTTCGCTGCGGCGCATGGCTTCCTCGGACTGCTTCTCCGCGGAAATGTCGCGCGCGATGGCCGATGTGCCCACGATTTCGCCACGCGCGTTTCGCAGCGCCGACACCGACAGCAGCGCTGGCCAGCGGGTGCCGTCCTTGCGCATGCGCTCGGTGCGATAGGAAGCCACGTGTCCGCCGCGGTTGAGTATCTCGAGGTTACGGTCCACCTCGGCTTGGCGTTCCGGCGGCGCCAGTCGCGCTACGGACAATCCGACGGCTTCCTCGGGCGTGTAGCCATAGAGCTGTTCGGCGGCGCGATTCCAACTGGTGATGAGGCCGTCCGGACCGGTGCTGTAAATTGCGTCAGCGGAGTATTCCACGATGGCCGCCATCTCACGGGTGGTGCGCTCGGCGCGCGATTCCGCCAACGTTTTCTGCCGGGCCATGCTTCCGGCAAAAACGGAAATGGCGAGGAAAACCGTCAGCCGCTCGGCGTCGGCGCCGGTGCGGATCCCGAAGTGTAAGTAGGGTGGAACGGCGAAGAAATCCAGGCAAGCGGTGGAGACCAAGGAGCAGAAAACCGCGGGGCCGAAGCCGATAAAACGGGCGGTGAAAAGCACCGCCGCCAACAGCAGCACAAAAAGATGGCGGTGCAGCACGGGCGAAAAAGTCCAGAGGCTGAGCGCGACCCACACCGCGAGCGCGGCTCCTGCGTAGTGCGCGAGCGACGAATAGCGATTCCGCGCGACCCAACTTTTCAGATTAGCCCCATTTCCAGACATTTTCCCAAACAGTACCGGCTCCAGCTCGCGGTGTCAGACCAGGGCAAGGGAGCTCGATAGCCCCGACAAACTCTAGCAGCAGGCAGGGGCGCGCGGCAACCGCCGAGCGCAAACTGGTCACCGCGCGCAGAGATGGGGGTGCGCCGTCCCTGCCGACGTTGGCGAGTCGAACGGCTTTTCGCTTGGCTCCATCATTTCCGTCGGCTTGTGATTCGCTGGGAGTACCACGTAGAGAACTTCTTCGGCATGGTTCGACTCGGCTGTATGCAAATCTTGCTCAGACATTTATGACGGGCTACTCGTAGCGCAGCGCCACCATGGGGTCGACCTTAGCCGCGCGGCGTGCCGGGATGTAGCAAGCCAGCAATGCGGTCGTTACTAAAAGCAGTATCACTGCGGCAAAAGTTACCAGATCGGTTGCCGTCACGCCAAAAAGCAGCGACTGCAGCGTGCGTGTGATGGCGAGGGAACCGGCGAATCCGATGGCGACGCCAATGAGGATGGTGCGCAATCCCTGGCCCAGGATCATGGTGAGAACATCTCGGGAGCGGGCGCCCAGAGCCACCCGCACACCTATCTCGTGGGTGCGGCGGCTGACCGAATAAGCCATTACTCCAAACACCCCGACCGCGGCCAGCAGCAACGCCAGCATTCCGAAGCAACCGACGAGAATCACATTGAATCGGCGTGAACCGAGTGAGGCCGAATAGATTCCAGACAAGGTTCGAAACCCCGGCGAAATTTCGGGATTGAGCTCATGCAGGATTTCGCGGGCAGAAGAAGTGATCATCGGCGTGTCGGCGTCGGCCAACATGGTGACAGTGATCGCCGGCTGGGGACGCTGAAACAAATCTGCGTAGACAGTGGGGCGGGGTGGAACATCGACGCCGTATTCGTGAACGTCACCGACAATCCCAACGATCGTGAGCAAGCGCAGATCGCCATCCATATTTCCGAATTCGATGGTGTGGCCGATCGGATCCTGGCCCGGCCAGCGATCACGCGCGAGCGACTCGCTGATTACCGCCGCGTGCGGAGAATCCGGGCTGTCGCGATCGTCGAAGATGCGTCCGCGAAGCAGGGGAATTCCGAGAGACGGGAAATATCCCGGCGTGGCGGCGCAGAAATCGGCTTCTCGTTGGTTCTCCTTATCTCGAAACAGGGTATCGAACAGGCGACTCATGGCGTCCAGGCTGCTGGGAGTTTTGGGGGCTTCATCCGGCCTCATTAGCAAGAACATGCCATTCGGGAGGCCGCCATCCAGAGGAAGGCCGCTGGTCGCACCGATTGTGCGTACGCCCGGAATCTGCTGGAGGCGGTCAAGCAGGTTCCTGAAGAAAACTCCCTCCGCTGCTCTTGTTTTAGAGTCGTTCCAAGCCGGCCAGGGCAGCGAAACATCCATGGTGACGATCTTGTCGACGCGAAATCCGGGGTCGACGTCGAGCGCTTTGATCAGGCTGCGGCCCAGCAGTCCCGCGCCGATCACCAGGACGAGGGTGATGGCGATCTGGCCAGCAACGATTCCGGAGCCGATGCGCCGACTGTGCGAACCCGCCTGCCCGCGTCCGCCTTCCTCCAGTTGATTGCGCAAGTTGCGGGAAGTGGCCCGCCACGCGGTAAATGCGCCCAGCCCCAGGGCGACCGCCGACGATAGCACGAAGGCAAACACGAGCACTGGAAGATTGACCGAGACACTGCCGGAAGACGGAAGGTTCTCGGGCGCCAGCGCCAGCAGCGCCGAGAGGCCCCAGAAGGCCCCGAGCGCTCCAAGTCCGCCACCGAGCAAAGCCAGGCACGACGCTTCGGTAAGAAACTGCCGGAACAGGCGTACGCGCCCCGCGCCCAGAGCGCTGCGGATCGCCAACTCGCGTTCTCTCACCGAGGCCTGCGCGAGCAGGAGGTTGGCAATGTTGGCGCACGCAACCAGAAGAAGAAATCCGACCGCCCCGAGCAAAACCAGCAATGCCGGTCGCACCTCGCCGGTCATGGAATCCTGCAGCGGGACCACGGTCGCATCTTTGAGAAGATAGTCGCTTTGCTGGCTGGAGGCGTCATGGATGCGACGCCCAATCGCGCTGATTTCTGCGATTGCCTGCGCAACTGTGGCGCCATCTTTCAGACGGCCGACCGCGTCGTAGTTATGCGAGCTTCGGCTCTGGTTTTCGCCCTCTCGGTCGGCCGCTATCCATAAGTCCGTATCTGCAGGAAACTGGAACCCCTGCGGCAATACGCCGATCACGGAGAAGTCCGCCTGATCGATTTTCACATGCAGTCGCGATAAATCCGGCGACAACCCAAGATACTGCTTCCAGTATCCGTAACTGATGAGAGCGACCGGAGCAGCGCCTTTCTTGGAGTCAGCGGCGGCGAAGTCACGGCCGATGATCGGCTGAACACGAAACACCGGGAAAAAGTCAGGAGTGACATGGGCAACCACCGAACGGCTTGGCTGCGCAGCGCCTGAGACCGGGGAGATGTAGGCGCTGTACTTTGCCATCTTCTGAAAACTGTGGGCTTGATCGCGAAAGTCGTCGAAATTCGGATCAGCAAGACGATTCAATGTTCCCTTGGTAGTGACCTCAAAAATGGCCATGATCCGATTGGGATCGCTGTAGGGTAGCGGCCGCAGGAGCACGCCGTAGACCACGCTGAAGATGGCTGTCGTGGCGCCGATGCCGAGGGCGAGCGTAATGATGGCAACCGAGGTGAATCCTGGGCTCTTGCGCAACTGACGCAGCGCGTAGCGAAGATCCTGAGCTAGTGCTCCCATCTCGAGTTCCTCCTCCTACTTCCACAGGGCTGCCACGGTGCGCGGGGCAAATACCAAGCGAAACGATCACGGATTGGTTACTCGCACAGCAAGATTCTTTCCAATCTAGCGCGAAGAGTAACCCCTTGGCGGGAAAGGACCAGAGAATCTCGCTTTCCGAACGAGTGTGTTTAGAATGTGTCCGTTTCCGGCCTTAGATGTCCGGAAGCGAACAGGCAACTAGCGGTCACCTGGCGTTTATGAGACAGACAGCTTTAGTTAAGATGGGGGCAGCGACGGTTGGCAGGGAAAATTGGAAACGGGAAGCCGGCGCGCCAAGCGTAGCGCGGCCTATTCAATCGAGGCGGGGTCAGTCCCTGAGAGTCAGTCCTTGAGAAACTTGTAGTCGAGGATGGAGGCCACTAAGCCGAAAGCGCCCTCCGTACCGTCGACTGCGTCCTTGGTACGAATCAGCCGGCCCTGGCAAAGTACACTGCTGTTCTTCTGTCCGGAGATTTCTTCGGGCATCTCGAAAATCAACTCCACCAGCGCATTCGCCGGCAGGTGCTGCGGGCCGTGAAATAGTATGCCCGACTGGCTGATGTTCTGGACCACTCCCTCGTACCACGTGTGAAGATTTTTTCCGCGGTATCGAATCGGAAGTTTCGACCGCAAGCGCCGTGCGCGAGGCGTCCAGGTCGGTTGCTTCTTGCCGGAGCGGCGCCGGGCGGACGTGGTATCGGCCATCGGCTCGTCGACCCGATTTCCGCGGCGCATCGTCTTCCAGTCGTACTGGTAAGCGGAGGCGCACACCATGCAGACCTGGTAGTACTCACCATTCGGCGCGCGGCGCGGCCAGGAGAACTCGTGTGAACAGCGTCCCAGCATGAGAACGTCCATAAGTCTTTGCGGCATGACGATGTGTTAGGGCCTCTATACCAATCGGACACATCCATCTTGCGACGGGTTGGCCGTTCTGAACAGGTTACTTTTGTGTATTGCGGCGTAGGCCTTATGCTTTTCCATATGGCACGGACCAGGCCTTCGCGCATGGGCTTCCTTCTGGCTGGAGGCGAGAGTTCCCGCATGGGCGGGAATATCGATAAGGCCTTTCTGGACTTTCGCGGCCAAACACTGCTTGATCGCGCGCGCGCCGTGATGGGCACGGTCTGTGGCAGGGTGACGATCATTGGCGACCCCGCCAAGTTTGCGCAATACAGATCGTCGGAAGGCAGACCGTCCGAAAGCAGATCTTGGGAGTGGAAACCAGTCGTGGGCGACATTTTTCCCGAATGCGGTCCCCTGGCCGGCATTCATGCCGCGCTCGTGCATTCACGCGCCGATCTCAACCTGATGCTTGCCGTGGACATGCCCTTCGTCTCCAGCGAACTGCTGGCGTTTCTTTTCGCGGCGGCGGAAGACGAAGACAATGACGCCATCATTACCGTGCCTCGCACCCGCGGAGGATTTCAGCCGCTCTGCGCAATTTACCGGCGCGATTTCTCGCTCGCCGCCGAACAGGCGCTGCGGGCAGGGAAGTACAAGGTCGATGCGGCGTTTTCCGGCGTGGCCGTTCGGGTGATCGAAGAGGACGAACTCACAGCCGCCGGCTTTTCCGAGCGGAGTTTCTTTAACGTGAACACTCCGCAAGATCGCCTGGCAGCCGAGGGGCGGGATCTCGATTCCCCATCCTAGGCAGGTAGTGGCCGGTTTCCCATTTGCCCGCAGAACTTCGACTTCATAAGGCCCTGGACTGGGCTCGCTGAGTTTGCTCTGGGTTGTGCTTCATAGCGATGTCCTACAACCCTAGACTTAACGTTTGCATCTGAGCTGCGCTCGTCGCACGCGGCTTGGCTCTGTGTGTGTCCGGCCCGTCATATAGAGGAGAACTACTGACATGACAAACAAATGGCTTCGTTATGCGGTGCTTGGGCTTGCCATGCTAGCGACCGCATCCGTTCAGGCACAGATCCTAAAGACGCTATACAACTTCAACGGTACGCCTGATGGAGCTCTCCCCGTCGGCGGGGTGGTTCGGATTGGGAACAGTTTCTACGGCACTACTGCCAACGGCGGCACCGATTCGCTTCCGGGGACTGTGTTCAAGGTTGACCTCAAGGGCAATGAAACGACGCTGTACAGTTTCTCGGGCTCGCCGGACGGATATGTTCCGCTCGCCGGACTCATCAAGGACAGCGACGGTAACCTCTACGGCACCACTGCCTACGGCGGACTGTATGGCTTCGGGACAATTTTTGAGGTGTCCAAGACTGGCGTAGAGACCGTTTTATATAGCTTCAGCGGGTACCCAGCGGACGGCGTTTATCCCCAAGCGGGTCTAGTTCGCGATGCGGCGGGAAATCTTTTCGGCACCACGCAATATGGCGGCCCCGGATCCTGCCAAATCAACGGGTTTACCGAAGGCTGTGGAACAGTGTTCATGCTCAGTAACACTGGGGTTGAGACAGTGCTGCATGGCTTCGTTTCTGGAACAACGGACGGCCAACTTCCGATAGCGCGTCTGCTTCTGGACGCGGCCGGGAATCTTTACGGCACGACCTGTCATGGCGGCACGCAGGGCATGGGAACTGTTTTTAAGGTCACGCCGGGTGGCACCGAGACTGTGATGTACAGCTTTGCGGGAACACCGGACGGCTCGTGTCCCTTGGCCGGGTTGATTTTGCATGCGGGCATTTTTTACGGCACCACTTACCAAGGAGGTGCTTCAAACTACGGAACAGTTTTCAAGTTGACCAAAGCAGGCCAAGAGACGGTACTGTACAGCTTTTCGGCGTTACATCAAGACGGGCACTATCCACAGGCGGCTCTGATTCGGGATTCGAGCGGTAACCTCTACGGGACCACCCTGGGAGGTGGAATCGAAACCAAATACTGCCACGTCATTGAGAACGGTTGTGGCGTAATTTTTAAGCTGTCGAGCGCCGGCAAGGAGACGGTGCTACACCGTTTCGCTGGTTATCCCATTGAAGGGGCCTCCCCTATCAGCGATTTGCTTAGAGACTCGCTGGGCAATCTCTACGGCACCACAGATATTGGTGGAACAGCAGAAGCGGGGACGGTGTTTGAGTGGGCGCCCTAGCGCCTCTGAGGTGAGTCAGCCTAAATGAGCTGGAGCTGTTGACGGCGAGGTGAGGCGTCAATTCGTTTGTCGGGAACTGACCAGCGCCGTGAATTACTGATGAAATGTCCCCATAGCGCGTACAACCCCGGATTCGGCTGGTCACTCGCGGTTTGCCGACTACTCGAAAACTGGCCTACTACTGCTACTAAATACGTTTCGCTTGAGCCGCGCTGGCATCTCGTGCCATGCTGGTAACCATGGGCGCTGCCGACACACTGTCTCCCTACATCGAGTTCAAGAACGTCTCCAAGGCATTTGGGGATCGGGTCGTTCTCCAGGATGTCAACTTCGAGGTGTTGCCGGGTGAGATGGTCTGCATTCTCGGCCGCAGCGGCGTCGGAAAATCGGTGGCGCTCCATAACATCATGGGTTTCCTCAAGCCGGATTCAGGCCGGGTGATTGTCGCCGGCCAGGACATCACCGATTACAACGAGAAACAGCTCGAAGATATCCGCAAGAAAGTCACCATGGTGTTCCAGAACGGCGCCCTTTTCGATTCCTTGAGCGTTGGCGAGAACGTTGCCTTCCCCTTGCGCGAAAAAGGAGAGCTTTCCGAAGAGCAGATTCTACAGGTCGTCGATGGCCTGCTCGAAATGGTGGGCGTCAAGGAAATGCGCGATCTGTTGCCTTCCGACCTTTCGACCGGGATGAAACGTTCCGTGGCCATCGCGCGAGCGCTCGCCGCTCAGCCCGAGTGCGTGCTCTACGACGAGCCGACGACGATGGTCGATCCGATGATGGGAAATCTTCTTGGCGATCTCATTGCCCGGCTCAAACTGCAATTGCACCTGACCTCGGTCGTGGTTACGCACGACATGCGCCTGGCCAAGAAGCTCGCCGACCGCATCGTTTTTCTGTATGAAGGCCGCGCGATTTTCTTCGGGCCCTATAAGGATATGGAGAAGTCGACCGAGCCCATTATTCAGGAGTTTCTGGAACTGGATGAGTTGAAGCTGGAAGCGTGAAGCAGTGGGCAGTGGCCGGTGGTCAGTGATCAGCCTCGGGCCTCTGGTATTTACTGGTCACCGACCGCTAGCCATTGGCCGCTGTTTTAAAACCCTTGCCGCACTAATTCTTCCACGGTGAGCGAACTCTGCGCGGGCTCGGCTTTCATCATTTTTTCTACGTACTTCGCGATCACGTCGGCTTCGAGGTTTACCGGGTCTCCCGGCTTTAGCGATCCGAGGTTGGTCAGTTCGACCGTATGCGGAATGATGGCGATGGTGCAGCGGTTCCGTTCGAGTTTGGCGACGGTCAGGCTGATGCCTTCAATGCATATCGATCCCTTGTAGACGGTGTACTTCTCGACCTCTTCCGGGATTTCAACATGCAGCCACCAGTTCTCGGATTCCCGGCCGTCCGAGTCTACGATGCGCTCTAACTCAATCATCTTGCCCACGCCGTCAACGTGTCCCTGAACGATGTGGCCGCCGAAGCGGCCGTCGGCCTTCATCGGCAACTCCAGGTTCACCATTGCGCCCTCGTGCATCCGCGAGAACGAAGTTCGCACCCAGGTTTCGGGCGCCAGGTCGGCGCAAAATGATTTTGGTTGGATGTCAAGCGCCGTCAGGCACACGCCGCTGACCGCGATGCTATGGCCGGTTCCCAATTCTTTGGGAGCGTTCGCAGCCGCGATGGTGATGCGGCGGTTTTCCCCGCGCTGCTCGATCTGTACGACTTTGCCTACTTCTTCGATTATTCCGGTAAACATAAAAGACGTATCTCCTCAGTCTTTCTTTCAACAAACTCAAGGCTTCGCGCGATGACGCGAGACCGCACCAACTACAATGAGTCCAATAAAGGCCAACGCGATAATAGTGCCGAACCCGCATGCGCGAAACAGCTGTGCATCCGAATTGTTGGGCCAACTTCGTTGGATGTAACAAAAGAGCAGCAGCGCTGTTAGTGACAACCAAACAATCACCACTAAAGCGCGCCGGACAGTTCGGCCATTTGGGTTCTGGCGTGTAGCGCGAGCGGAGAATAGCCAGGGTGTGGCTGCGAATTGCACAGCGCAACAGATACACGCAGAAATCGCTATCTTGGAGATTGGAAATCCCAACAACAGGTGGAAGATAGGAATAAATAAAAGCAACAGGAATGCCGTCCAGCTAAGTACAACGCCAGCCAACCAATGGGAAAGACGATCGTTGTTAAGCAGCACTCTTCCCCCAATCATGCTTACACATTTTCAAAATGCCAAAAATAGATAGCGTTCAATAAACGCTCACGCCTGTTACGCGTACGGGTCGCGGAGATAGCCTTCGAGCGCGAAGTCTTCGCCGAAGCGGTGCAACTCGAAACGCTGCACGGACTGTGCCTTGCCGCGCAAACCGTCGCCGCCGATAAAGGGCACTGCGCCCTCACCGAGAATCTTCGGGGCGTAGTAGAGGAACACCTTGTCCACCTCGCCCGACGCCAGGGCCGCGCCGTTCACCAGCGCTCCACCTTCAATGAGCAGGCTGGTGATTTCCAGTTCTCCCAGGCTCTGGATGATCGCCGCGAAGTCGGGACGCCCCTCCGCCGTCGCCGCTATTTGTTGCACACGAATTCCCTTTGCTTCGAGCGCCTGCCGCGTTGGTTCCTCCGCCGTCGAACACAGCACGAGAACATCGTTTTCAGCGGTCTGGATCACTCGCGACGCAGGGGGTATGCGCAAGTAAGAATCCAGGATCACGCGCAGCAACTTGCGCCGCCGCGGCAGGCCGCTACGGTCGGTGAGCAGCGGATCGTCCGCCATCACCGTCCCGACGCCCGCCATGATCGCATCACTCTGATGGCGCAGTTGCTGCACATGAGCGCGCGCTACTGCGCCCGTAATCCAGTGGTATCCGCTGCGCGCGCCTTCGGTCGTGGACGTGGCGGAATTAAATCCCGAGCCAAGTCCCGAACTAGGCTCCGCGCCCGGCTTCGTGGCGTCGGCAATTTTTCCGTCGAGGGTCATCGCCGACTTCAGCGTGACCAGCGGTTTGCCCAGCCGGATGTACTTGGCAAAGCCTTCATTCAACTTCTTGGCTTCCGCTTCGAACAAGCCCACCTGCACGGTGATTCCCGACCCACGGAGTTTCGCAAATCCTTGACCGGCCACGCGTGGATTGGGATCTTGCATGGAGCAGACCACGCGGCTGATTCCGGCCGCGATCACGGCATCGGCACACGGCGCGGTGCGTCCCTGATGCGAGCAGGGTTCCAGATTCAGATAGAGAGTTCCGCCCCGCGCACTATTGCCGGCTTGTTCCAGCGCGATGATTTCGGCGTGCTTCACGCCGTCATAGGTGTGCGTGCCCGCGCCAACTTCGCGGCCCGCGGCGTCCAGCACAACCGCGCCCACGGCGGGATTCGGCGACACCAGGCCAACGCCCGCTCGCGCTAGGTCGAGCGCCTTGCGCATGAATTGTTCGTCTAACGACGGCGCTTCCTTCATTCTTCTTCATCCAATTCTGCCACCGCAGCTCCGCTCTTTCCCTGCGGAGGACGACGCAAGGGAGCGGTGCGATAGGCATAGGGATCTTCCGGTTCGGGCTTCCGACGGAACAGCAATTTCAGCCGCTCCAGCAGTCTCCGCCAGTATGAAGGCGATTGAGGCGTTTTCGGTTGCATCGGCGGTCCTCCTTGCGATCCTCGCGCCTTCTGTCGATCCAGTGCCTGAAGGCGGATTTATTCTAAAAGCGTTCTCGGCACACCATAAGGTGTGCCCTGATACGAACCGTACCTGCACCAGGCGCTGCTAAGTAAACAGCGACTCCACAAACTCCTTGGCATCGAAGGGCAACAGGTCGCCCGCTTTTTCGCCGACGCCCACATACCGCACCGGCAGGCCCAACTCGCGCGAAATTGCGACCACGACGCCACCTTTGGCCGTGCCATCGAGTTTGGTCAGCACAATTCCCGTGACTCCAGCCGATTGCGTGAACTGCCGCGCCTGTTGCAACCCATTCTGGCCGGTGGTGGCGTCCATCACCAGCAGCGTTTCGTGCGGCGCGCCGGGAACGATGCGTTGCGCGGTGCGCTTCATCTTTTCGAGTTCTAGCATCAGATTTTGTTTGGTGTGCAGCCGGCCGGCAGTATCGACGATCACGTAATCGGTCTGGCGCGCGGTTGCCGCCTGCAGTGCGTCAAAGAGCACGGCCGAGGGATCGCCTCCGGCTTTCGTCTTGATCACTTCCGTTCCCGTGCGCTGCCCCCAAATCTCGAGTTGCTCGATCGCCGCCGCGCGAAAGGTATCGGCCGCGCACAGCAGCACCGTCTTGCCTTGCGCGCGAAACACCTGCGCCAATTTTCCGATCGTCGTGGTCTTGCCCGTGCCATTCACGCCCACCACGATGATCACTTCCGGCGCGCCCTCCACCTTGGTCACGGGCCGCGCGCCCGTGGACGTCAGAATCGCCAGCAGTTCCTCTTTCAGCAGCCGTTTGAGCTCATTCACATCCTTGATCTGCTTGCGGTCGGCCTTGTCGCGCAGCTTTTCCAGAACCTCATGGGTGGTCGCGGTACCGAGGTCGGCGCCGATCAAAGTGGCTTCGAGATCGTCGAGCGTGGAGCGGTCGATTTCTTTGCCGATGGAGACGACATCTTCGATGCGCTCGGCCAGGTTCTCGCGCGTGCGCGAGACGGCCTCCTTCATGCGCTCAATAAAACTTGGTTTCTTTTCTTCGTCGAGACTGCCAAAAAGGGTTTGAATCATGAGGCGCCAGATAACGATTATAGGAGAATCGAGGGTGGAGAGAATTGGTAATTTGCAAGAGGCAGTCGTTGGTCGCTGGTCGCTAGTAGTTGGCAAGCCTTTGACGGCGCGATTGCTCACAGGTTCCCGACGCGAGCGACGAATAGCGAACGACCAACGACCAACGACCAACGANNCTGGGGAGCGCGTGATTTCGATGGTGAGAGGGTCGACGGGCGGTTGCGTGGATTGGAGCGGCGCTGCAACTGGTGGAGGCGTTTCCAGCGGGACCATCCGGGTCAGCGATCTCTGAATACGAATGTCTCCCCGGTAGAACACGGCCATGATCGCGGTGACCGCCTTGGGGTCGAGCCGCTGTCCCGAAAGATTTTCAATGATGCGCAGAGCTTCGACGGGATCGTGCGCCCGTTGGTACGGACGATTCGTGGTCAGAGCGTCAAAGGTGTCCGCGACCGCAATCACGCGGGCCAGCAGCGGGATCTCGTCGCCCTTGNNGACGCAGGAGGTTCGCGCCCTTGGTGGTGTGCGTCTTCATGATCTCGAATTCTTCGGGAGTGAGAGCGCCCGGCTTTTTGAGGATACGATCTTCGATACCGATTTTTCCGACATCGTGCAACTGCGCCGAGACGCGCAGGATTTCCAGAAATCCCGGGTCCAGCCCCATCTCTTTCGCGATCATCAGCGAGTATCGGGTAACGCGGTCGGAGTGGCCGCGGGTGTAAGGGTCCTTTTCGTCGACGGCGCCGGCCAGCATCTGAATCGACCCCATGAACAGATTCTTGTTTTCATCAGCAGCGCGCCGGAGGTCTTCGACGAACTGTTCCAATTCTTCCTGCATGGTGTTGAACGTGGTCGCCAGTTCGCCGATCTCGGTGCGCGTTTTCAGGTGCACGCGCTGGGAGAAATCGCCGCGCGCAATGGCGCGGCTGGACTGCGCCAGCACTTGCAGCGGGCTGGTGATGCGCCGCGCCGAGAAAATACTCAGGCCCACGCTCACAAACACCGCCAGCCAGGCCAGCAAGCGGCCGGTGCGCTGCATCTCGTAGATGCCGCGATACGCGTCTTCGCGCGGCTTCTGCACCACGACTGCCCAATCGAGCGAGGTCACTGGGCTGTAGGTGCCCAGCATTTCAGTCTTGTCTTTGCCATCACTGATGGTGAATTCCCGGGTCGCCGCCAACTGGGCTTTCGAACCTTCCCCGACAAAACTGCGGACGATGTCAAAGTGGCTCATGTCCTGTCCGGTGGCGTATTGCGTTGTCGCGGCCGCCACCAGCCTGCCCTGGCTGTCCACGACGTAGGGCATCAATCCGGTCAGACTCACTTGCTGCAGCCGGCGGATCAGGTAGTCCATATCGACCACCGACCCGATCATCCCGAGAAAGCGTTTGTCGTACATGATGGGCGAGCTGACGAGCATGACGGTTCGCGCGGATTTTCCGCCGCCGACCATCAAGGGCTGGCCGCTGTAGACGCGGCCTTCGCGGGCGGCCTGATAAGCGCGCTCCAATTCCCGCTGCAGAAAGGCGTCGGGCTCGATGCGCCCGGCGGAAACTCCCTTGGCATCGGCATTGAGCAGCGTGGCGTAGGCAATGTCGTTCGACGAGGAAACAAAATTTTCGAGCATGGCCCGGAGCTCGGGTGTCAGGAGCATCTGGGCGTTGAGATCGTTTCCGCTCGGATTGGCCAGCATCATGACCTGAATCGACGACGACAAATTGGCCAGCATCATATGCAGCGCTTCCTGGTGCTGGGAAATGTCGTCGGCCAGCGAACGCGTGACCGTATTCTGCAACAGCATTTCGTTGGTCTTGAGGCGCTCCCGGTTCATGTTTTCGATCTGCGCCGAGTAAAAGTACATGGGAAGGACACTGATCGCCAACAGCACGCCAAGTATGACGTAAAGGAGCGGAATGCGCGCGGGAATGGGAAGCTTCAACGGCAAAAGGCAGTCCTGTCGGCCGCAGCGCGGGGGATGAGCTGGTCCGTCCTGTAGTCATTCTATGTTGGCTTCGCGGGATGACCTCAGGTGCTTAAAGTACAGTTCACCATTACGGAAGTACCCACACATTGGTGACCCGTGGTCGGGGCAGTTCTCAGTTCTCAGTGAAGGGCGGGGGGATCAGATCTGATTCTGATTTCATAAATGCCTTTCAGCCCGGAAGGCTCGTCCCTCAGGGACTAAAGCGCATTTTTTGTCGGCTCGAACGGCACGGCCGAAGCCGTGCCCTANNAGAACTGGGAACTGAGAACTGCTCTTGCGCCGGTCTATAATTAGGCCAGTCGGCCCGGGGTGCTGCATGCGGTTCTTCCACGTTTGCTCCGTTGGTTATCGGCGGTTGACGATCCTTCTGGTCTTGTCCGCGGTGGCGCTGGCCGAGAATACTCCGCCCCCAAGAATTTCCAAGCAAACGCGGGAGCAGATTGTCCACGCCTTCAATGCGGAACTGGTTTACATCCACACCAGTTTTCCGATGGGGAAGACTGGATTGAAACTCAAGAACGGAACCGTAAGCCCGAGCGGCCCTGAACTGCAACAGTTGATGGCGCT
>PMMJ01000169.1:0-6639 GCA_003162255.1 Acidobacteriaceae bacterium
GTATCGACGATGGGGCAGCGGTTATGGCCGATCACCTCGCGATACCACATCCAAGCCTCGGGATTAATCGGCTCGCCGACTGTGCCCAGCAGACGCAGGCTTTCCATTTTGTGCTTCTTCGGCCACTCGTCGCCCCACTTGGCAAAGGTGCGAATCGCCGTGGGGGCCGTATAGAACACGTTCACCTGATGCCGGTCGATAATCGACCAGAAGCGATCGGGCTCGGGACAATTCGGAGCTCCTTCATACATGAGACTGGTGGCGCCGCACTGCAACGGCCCATACACGATGTAGCTGTGCCCGGTGACCCAGCCGATGTCGGCNNCGTGCCACCAGTGATCGCGGCCCCTAGTCGTATTGATCGCGGTTCCGGTGCGCTTGTAGATCACGACGTGCTTCACCGATGGACACGATTTCAGCGCCTCTTCCACCACGGGAAATAGCTTGACCTCGGCGCCGCGCCGGTACGATCCATCCTGCGTGATCACGGCCACGGCGTGCGAATCGTGAATGCGATCAACCAGCGCGTTCGCGGAGAATCCGCCAAACACAATCGAATGCGGCGCGCCAATGCGGGCGCAGGCCAGCATGGCAATCGGCAACTCCGGCGTCATGCCCATGTAGATAGCGACGCGATCTCCCTTGCGGACGCCAAGGTCTTTGAGAACATTCGCGAACTTCTGCACTTCCTTCCAAAGTTGCTGGTAGGTATAAGTGCGAATCTCGCCGGGCTCGCTCTCCCAAATCAGCGCCGCTTTGTTCTTGCGCGCCGTGTGCACGTGACGATCCAGACAGTTGTAGGAAAGATTGATCTCACCGCCAACAAACCACTTGGCCCACGGCGCTTTCCACTCCAGAACCTTGTCCCACCGCTTGAACCAATGCAGTTCATCGGCGGCACGGGCCCAGAATGTTTCCGGCTGCTCCACCGACTCTTTATAGAGGGCTTCATACTCGGCCAGGCTCTTGATCTGAGCCTTTTGAGAAAACTCCGCCGAGGGCGCGAAACTGCGCTGCTCGTCAAGAGTCGAATCGATATTTACCTGCGTTGCGATTGGTTCGGGCATGGATTGTCCTCGGTTATGGAAATCGTTGGGCGGCGCTATTCCAGCGTTGGACCGGAAATCCGAGCAGATTCTTCACATGGCCCTGCGAGCCTCTTAACTTATATCTTTCCACACTTCTCTCTTAGGTTTCTGGAATCAGTTCGCTCACCGTCCCACGCTGCAGCAAATAGGCTCCCGGCCCCTGCTGTCCGCGAATCGAACGGCAAAACTCGGCCACGACAAATCCCGCCTTTAAGGCCTCGCGGAACGCCCACCGCGTGGCGTCGCGCCACTCTCGCGCCAATCCCATATCGGTGCGCTCGACATGCAAAATGTCGCCGGGGATTTCAATGCTCACACGCTGGCGCCCGAGCGATTCCGCCAGATCGGCTCGTCCCGGCCTTCCGCTGGGATCGAAGCGCACCAGCGGAGCCAGCAACTTCATGGCATCGAGCGTTTCCACCCGCGCATTTGTGCTCTTGCCCGTCAGCCGATCCCGCACCCGCCGCGAGTTCAGGATCCACCGCACCCAGAGCCGGTCGGTTCCGTTCCGATGCAACATGCTGGAAGTTTCGGGCCCGTAGAAATCTACCTTGTAAGTATCGGAAACCACGCCCAGCTTGGAAAAGTTGAAGTGCGCGTTCCGGCTCTGCAGCGGATCGAAGGTCCACGTCATCTCATGAACACCCATGGCCATGGCCCGTTCACGCTGCGCCTGCTTTNNCCCAGATCCAGATGCCGATACGCGTCGAGCACGGCCAGCATGTGAGAGTGAATCGTGGTTTGTCCGTGCTCGCGCCCGAAGAATCCGAACGCGAACCCGACTAACTTTTCCTTGTCTTTCTCCTTAGCGAAGGCCCCGACGAAAAGATTGCCCGCCGCCTTGCAGGCGATGGCCAGCGTGAGGGGCAAGGCGTCCTCGTCCGTCATCCCCCAGACTTCCTTCTCCACCGCCTTCAATTGGCTGAGGTCGTCAATGCTCTTGAGGTCGCGGATCCCAATCTGTTGCGCGGCACCGCGGGACATCATGGCCGGCCCTTTTTCTGTTTCAAGTTCTGTTCCCCGAGCATGGCGATCTCCGCGCAAGAGTACGACCCTGAAGAGACACCATCGTGTACAGCACCGGTTGCGTACTTGTCAACATGAATCAAAGTCCAGATAGTGGCTCAGTTTCGCGATGCAGGCGACAAGAGATTGAACCACCAAGGACACCAAGTATCACTAAGGCCTTCGGTCCCAGATGTTTCCTTCGTGTGCCTTCGTGGCCTTGGTGGTTAGCAATTTCGCAAACTGAGCCACTACCCAAAGTCCAGGTGCTGGACCGGTTCCGAGAGGCTTTGTCGAGATGTTGGTATCGTGGTACATTGGTACCATGAAGGCCAAGGAAATCGTCGAAGTCGAGCGAGTCCAAACCGGGGTTCGCCTGGAAAAGCGGCTACTCAAGGTATTGAAGGCGGTCGCCGAACTGAAGGATATGAATTTGGGCGACCTGCTGGAGGGGATTGTGCTTCATGCCTTTGAAGGCAGGCCGGCTTTCTCCGCACAAACGCTAAAAGAAATCGAGCGGTTCAAAAGCATTTATGGCCTGACGCTACGCGCGTCCGACAGCCACAAATTGAAAGAGAACAAATGACAGCCACCGAGTTGATCTTATTCGCATTTGCCATTTTCACTATGAACAGCGCACAAAACACGAAGGCTGATCAAGCGCCAGTGACGCTGGCGCACGTCAGCAGCAGCTTTCATTTTATCGTCCACGCGCCTCTGAGCACCGCGGCAACGCTCTTCGGCCCGGATGGGGAACGGAGTTGGGCAGGCGAGGATTGGAATCCTCAATTTCTGTATCCTCAGCCTGCGAAGGATATACAGGGAGCGGTGTTCACGATCCAGCAGCGGCACGGTAAGAGCCTGTGGGTCACCACGCTTTTCGATGTGCCCAACGGAAGGATGCAGTATGTATCCTTTGTTCCAGAGGTCAGGGTATCGACGGTAGATGTACGACTTACCTCAATCGATGCTTCGACCACTCGGGTGGAAGTGACGTACGTTCGAACCGCACTGGACGCCTCGGCGAATGAGGAAGTGCAGGCGCTGGGGCAAAGCGACCGTCAAGAAGGTGTTCAGTGGCAGGAAGCAATCGAAACCTGTCTGAGAAAGAGTGTATGCCGATGATTTCGGAAAAACCGGACGCCAACACGCTCTTAGTGGGCAATCGAGAGACCATAAACCGAGTGCCTGACACCGGCCTCAAGGCGGCGATGGCGAAAGTCCCAGAATTCTTCGCGGCAAGGCTCGCATTCATGACGCCGGAACATCACCTGGTGCGCAACTTCGCGGTTCGCGAACTGCCCTATGAAAATGGGAGGCCGATCAAGGTGGACCGGATGGCAGTCACGCTGGGACTGCCCATCGCAAGGGTACATGCGATTGTGGAAGACCTCGAACGCCATCTCTTTTTCCTGGTTCGGAATGAAGCGGGAGAAATCAGCTGGGCATTTCCGGTCACCACCGAGCCCACGCCTCATCGCTTGCAGTTCAGCACTGGAGAACGCGCCCATGGTGCTTGAGCAGAAGATGCCTTCGCTACGCCCTTCGTGCAAGGGCGCCTCAGGGGAGAAAAGCTTTCCGTAGAACTCGAATCCGAGCGCGCCCATTGCGGGAAGGCACTTCACATTTCTGTGGACAGCGAATTGAATTCCCAGGTAAGGGAAAGAGACGCCGAGCCATTGCTTTTTGAGCCGGATGTCGATTGGAAGACTTTCAAAGGCGCCAATATCATCCATGATTATTGAAGAGAATCCCTCTTCTTCTGGTCAGAAGAACACGCCAGGATTTATCGAGCTTCACGAACGCAGGTGGATGGCACCTACCTGACGATGGCGCAAAGCGCTTTTACCGAGAGAATTGCCCAATCCGCACTCTTCGGCTTTCAAATTTAGTCTCAATGGTTAATGATCGACCGGGGGCTGGCTATCTCTTCGCCGCCCCTGCCATCTCAGCCCATCGCGCCTATTCCACGCATCTCATCTTGCATGCTAACCTCGATCCCGGAGACGAATACTGCCGTGAAACTAATTACCAAGCTTCTGCTTTTGATCGCCCTGATCGTGCTGGGAAACTCTTTACTGTTCGCCGCCGATCGCGGCACGCTGGTGCGCGAGGCCGTCATCTATATCTCTCCCGATACCACCTCCAACAAGCTCGGTCAAGTGGAACGCGGACGGGAACTGATTCTCCTCGACAAGAGCCGCAACTGGCTGCACGTCGAAGCGCTGCTCGGCCCCACCAACGCTCCCGACCCCGCTTTCGTTTTGGACGATGAGGACGAAGGCAAGACCATCAGCGGCTGGATTCTCGATACCGGCATCGTCTGGGCGTCGACTCCCAACGGCGACCGCATTCTGTTCGGCGCCGCCGTCGATTCCGAAGACGAGGCCAGCCGCCGCCACGGACGCCGCGGCGCAGCCCAGGACGCCTTGCGCCTTTATCGCCGCATCTACGATATCTTCCCGACCGCTCCGCAGGCGGGCGAAGCTCTCTACCGAGCCGCCGACATTCAATGGCAGATCGATAAATCGGATATGCAGTCCCGCCCCTCTGCGCGCGAGAAAGAATCCTACCTTCGCGAAGGCATCGACGAGCACTCCATGAAGCAGGTCATGAAAAAATTCCCTGACTCAAAGTGGGCCCAACTCGCCGTCTTCCACCTGATCGACAACAAACTCTGCGGCGACTGGCAAGGCTCTTCCAAGTGCCCGGAAAAGGAAGCCGACCTTTACGAAAAGTACGTGAAGGAGCACCCCGATTCTCCGGCCGCTCCCGAGGCGCTGTACGACGCCGCGTCCCGCCGCTCCGCGTTAATCGAGATTTATAAGACAGAAGAGCAACCGAAGAAGTCCGACCAATCCAAGAACCTGGCCATCTCGCTTGCCCAGCAGTTAGTCTCAAAATATCCGCAAAGCGACTGGTCGTCCCGCGGGCAAACGCTGCTATTCCTCATCCAGGGAGGGGTACCGACGTATGGAAACGCGATTCAGTAGGATGTCGTTCATCTATGGGCTTGTGAAGAACGTCTGACCTGCGGACGCCTCCGCCTCAGTGCGTGACTGCGCTCGGTTGCGCTTCGGGCTTGAAGATTACGCCTTGACTGGTACGGCTGTTCATCACGACGCGGATCGGTTGCGCGAAATGCAAGTGGCGGACACAACCTTGCTCTTCCGTGGCTGTTTGCTCCATCAACCACTGCCAATCGACAGAGCCTTCGCCGGCGTCTGGATTCACCGTAAAGTAACCGATCTGAAAGGCGGTCAGATTCTGGAAGAAATGGCTGCCCTGCGATGGGGTGACTCGAAAATCGCGGAATCCGGCTTCGACAATCACGCGGGCGCCGGAGATTTCATCCCATTCGACCGGAATACCCAGCCAGGGTTCAGTCGATCCCCAGCGTCCAACTCCGATCAGCAGATACGGCCGGTTCTCCTCGTTGAGGCGGCGATTGAACTGAGCGACGGCCTTGGCCACTTCCTGGCTGCGGCTCCGCTCAAAGCGCTGCGAATCGACCACTACCAGATCATGAAGATTCTCGATGCGGCCATTACCCAGAACCATGCCACTCTGGCAGATCAACTGCTCGGGTCGCACATCGTCCAGGGATAAGTCTTCGCTGTCGCGCGCCAGGGTCAGTGGCCGGATCTGCAGGAAACCAAAATCCGCCACTTGCCCAGCTTGATGGGGCAAGCGCACGGCAAATTCGATCTCCACGGGATTGCCCAACGCATCCTCGCCCGCCCGAACCAGGACATCGAGAATCTCAGCCAGGGGAAAGGTGTCGTGCTTAAGCATGGGGGCAAACGTTACGATGCGCGCTCCCGGCCGGCTCACTCCATCGTAGACGGCGTGGTTATCCCTGGAGTACGTGGAAGCCACAGCTCGGAGTGTGCCGTCGCTCTCGGCGGCATCCAGGCCGAACCGCCTCTCGTGCCAATGCCCCGGACGGCCGGACGAAGCGCCATCCAACTCCAAGGCCCAGAATTCCGTCTGCGAGTTGGCCAGTATGTCTTCGACCGAGGAAAACTGCATCAAGTTGTGGGGATAACGCGGACAGAAAGTCAAACACTTCCCGCCATCCACCACCGCCCGGCCCAGGCCGAGAGCCACGGCCGCGATGCCATCCTCGAAGGTCATGGGCGCCACCGGATAAAAATTGTGCGAGCGCACGACTCCGGCGAAATCCGGATAAAAGCGCTGCCCGTGGGGCGTGCCCACAACCTGCTGGAGAATCACCGCCATCTTTTCTTCTTCCAGNNAGACTGGAGGAGCGTACCGCCAGCGGATGGTCGATCTCAGCGAGAAACGATCGAAGATCGTCGCGGAGGGAACTGGATAACGGCGCGGCCAGGAATGTCCGCTGAATCTCAAGGTCGTCTTCGCAATGCAAGGCAAAGTCCGGGAGGTTGTTCTCGGCCAGGAATTGATCGAACACATCCGTCGCCAGGACAACGGCTGGGGGCACCGAGATGCGAACCCCGGGAAAGCGGCGCGTGATACGGCTCTTGCGCAAAAGGTGGCGCACAAAAGCGAGGCCGCGAGCCTT
>PMMJ01000169.1:6682-6957 GCA_003162255.1 Acidobacteriaceae bacterium
AGGCTTTCCCCCGGAACCGTTTCCAATAGCTTTTCCAACTCGTTCAAGTCTCTCGCGCGTCCGACTTCGCTCGCATCCGGCAGACGAAACACGAAGTCGCCAAACCCGAATTGCTCGGTCAGTATCTGGCGCAAGTCTTTCAGCAGCGTGGGCGAACGCTTGCGCAGAAACGAATAGCCCGCGGCGTGCGCCCGCGGGCGGAACTCGGTGCGGCTGGTCTGCAGCACTACGGGCACATCCGGCACCAGGCTCTTCACCATGCGCGCCAGTTCAAA
>PMMJ01000169.1:6979-7639 GCA_003162255.1 Acidobacteriaceae bacterium
GAGTAGTAGCGGATGTTGTCTTCCACCACCAGCAGCACGGGCACGCCGATGGCCTGCGTGTCGTGCAGGACGTTGCGTTTATCCTCGATGTACTTGACGATCGCGATCAGGATACGGGCATTGCCCTGCCACAGAAAAATGCGTTCGATATCGGTAACCGGATTTCGCGCCACGAAGTTCTTGATCTCGCGATAGTCATAGGCCAGCACCACGACGGGAACATCCAGCCCCGCCCGCTTCACCTCATGCGCCAACTGCGCCGCATTCATGTCGCCGACCGCAAGGTTGGTGACGATCAGGTTGAATTGCGGCCGCGAGCGCGCCATCTCCACCGCCTCCGCGCAACTGGAGACGTGCGTTATCCCCGGAATCTGCCGGAGATTGAGTTCGAGCGATTCGTCGATCAGCAACTCGTTGAGCCGTCCATCTTCGCGGAGGATGAAAGAATCGTAGAGGCTGGAGACGAGGAGAATGTTCTGCACCTTGAACGGCATCAGGTTTCCGAAGCCTTCAAAGCGCTCTTCAGCGTCCAGAATCGACTCGCCGATGCGGTGCACGATCATGGGGGATATCTTAAATTAACCTGAACGGCTCGGTACTTGGCAATCACAGCGTGGTAATCAAGCGCAGAAACGGAAAGACGAGCTTCGATTGAAGCTC
>PMMJ01000488.1 GCA_003162255.1 Acidobacteriaceae bacterium
TAATCGACAATTTCAACATTCGCAGGACCGGGGGAGCGTTCTGGCCATTCGAAGCAAACCCGCCACTGGTCGTTGACGCGGATGCTGTATTGGCCTTTCCGGCGGCCCTTCAGGGCCTCGAACCTGTTTCCAGGCAAAACGGCAAGGTCGCTGAGCGTCACGGACGCTTCGAGCCGGTCCAGCTTTGGCTTGTACCTCTTCATGGCCTTCCTGTTCGCAGTTTCTGAAATTCGTATTCAGCAGCAGGAACTGGGTGAAGGGATGGTGTGCGCTTATCGCACGAAGTGGTCCTTCATTCCATGGATGCCAATGGCAGCAGTCGGACGCGTGTACGACGGCTGTCAATTGTGAGCAAAGCGCCCGCCTGCAACTCGGGCTCCATGTGACGCAGTGCCGCCATGACCTGCGGTCCGATTACACGGGGGCTGACATCCTCGGTTCGTATCTGGACAACGCTTGGTCTTTTGCCATGCGTTGCCGCAAGGATCGCGCTGAAGTCCAGGTCAAGCGTCAGCACGACATAATCGTGTTGTGCTGCATAAGCCATGACTTCCGAATCGGTTGCATTGGCTTTACCGACCGCTGACCAATGCTCCGCCTCCCAGCCAGCATTGTGTAGCAGTCCTATCCAGCGCGGCGAAAGGTTCATGTCAACAAGCAGTTTCATGCGCCAGGAAGGACAACTTCGCGGTCTTCGGCAAGCCACGCAGCGTACCGCAGTGCTTGCAGAACATCTTCGCGCTCTAGATACGGGTAGTCAGCGAGGATCTCTTCGCCGCCCAAGGTGTCCGCTCCAAATGCGAGGCCGTCTTACTGATTTCTCTATCGAACGGCTTTTCCGGTTCTTGGGGCGGCTCGATCAGAACGTCCGCATCACCGTCTCGGCGAAGCCGCCCTCCAGCCGGAAACAGCCGACCTTGCGGGTGTATGCGGAAGACCGATTCAGGGTTGCTGCTGCCGGTCGCCGCTAGCCTTGAGGATACCCTGAGAGAAATCGGAACCGAATCTCTCTGTGGAGAGGTAGAAAACCAGTCACTGTGCAACCAGGTTGCACAAACTTGGGGCTCGGTACGCTGTTCCACTCAAGACCAATGCCGGCGACAACGCCCGCATGAGTTGGAGTCGCTCTCGGGCAACAGTTGAATACGAATTGAGCATGGCAGCCATTTGTGCACGCAGTCATCATAGGAGAACATAAAGCGAAAGTCAATGGCAATCTGCAATTTTTGCGATTGGGAACGTCGTCGATAGCGAGATCGGGTGGTGCTGAGCTGTGCAATCCGTTTCGTGCTCGAAAACCCTTTGGATTAGGGTTGACGATCCATTTGTTTGTATATACAATTAAATCACGGGGATCGACTTCGATCCGGCGAAAAACGCGAAGAACATCCGGGAAAGAGGCCTCCCGTTCACGCTCGCCGCTGAATTCGATTGGACCACAGCCATGATCGTACCGTCCAGCCGCCACGGCGAAGACCGCTTTTTCGCACTCGGTTATATCGGGAACCGCCTTCATGCTCTGGTCTTCACCAAATCCAGTGCGACGGTGCGGGTTATCAGCCTGCGCCGCGCCCACAAAACGGAGGTAAAACGCTATGAAGAAAAAGCCTGATCCCGAGATGATCGACAAGGAGAACCCGGAGTGGACCGACGCCATGTTTGCCAAGGCAAGGCCGGCATCCGAAATCTTTCCCGATCTCGCCGCACATTCGGAGAAACGCAAACGCGGCCAGCGCGGCCCGCAGAAAAAACCGCGCAAGGTTCTGATCGCTCTGCGCCTTGAAGAAAGCACGGTCGAGGCGTACAAGGCCGGTGGCCGCGGTTATCAGACCCGCATGGCGGCCGTGCTGGAAGAGCACGCGAAATAATTCCCGCCAAACGCAACGGATACGAGAGTTGCCCACAATGCGAGAGAGGGCATTGATTGGCCCGCTTGTGCCCAACACTTAGCTCGCATGTGCCATTCTCCTCGTGGCAGAAGGGTCTTACGCTGTAGCTGAACGGCACCGTAGGGGAGGGGCCGTTCACCTTTCCGCCCCACGATTCCGATCGGGTTATGGGGCGTTTTTGTTGTTGATCGGCCCGCCATGACCCGCGCACGAACTACAGGCGACACGATTCCATTAGGCAGGGCGCTCCTGAAGGGGGCCGTCAAGCTCACCGCAATCCCGGGTTCGGCTGCGCTGCGCGGTGGGCGGATGAACTGAGCAGTCAGAACCTTGCAGTTCTCTGTGCTTAGAAGACCTCCGGCCATTGTTGTGCACCGTGGTAGACGGCGAGGATCACGATGCGCTCATGATCGATGGCGTAGGCCGCGATAAAGGGCGTATTCGAAATGACCAGCTCACGAGTACTCGGAACCCGGCCTGATCTGCCCGACATGGGGAATGTGGCGAGCTGTTGAACGCTGGTAACGATCTGCATCGTGATCCGGGCGGCAACCTCCTCGCTGTTAGAGAGCGCGATGTAATCATGAGCCTGATCCAGTTGCCGTGTCGCCTGCTCGGTCCATTCGATCATTGGCGGNNGAGCCGCTTTACGACCTCCGCATGGCTTACGACGCGGCCTTTCCGCATCTCTTCGAGGCCCTTGCGAACCAGCACGTCCTGGTAGGCGTGCAGCTCGATGTAGTTGGTGATCGCCTCGTTGATGAGATAGCTGCGCGAACGGTCCTGCGCGGCGGCCAGCGAATCAAGCGTGTCGATCTTTGTGGCAACGGCGCGGAAGCTGATGGTTTTCTCGGTGCTGCTCATAATACTAGAAGATAACATATATTACCGTATATTACAAGATGTTTGCACACCCTCGATAGTTAGTGCCGGCGCAGCCTCCGGGAACGAGGCGCCGTTGGTTATTGACAAGAATAGACCAGCAAACAGCGACCATCCACAAAATGAGAGGTTATTTGATGAAGAAACTCGAAAGGGTGACACCGCAATTCTCAGAACTTCTTAAAGAAATATTCAAGCTGATTATGGCTTNNCCATCGTGCTTTCGCAGCCTTTATAGCAACTTGCCGTCGTTGTTCTGGTGTCATTGTCTCCATCCGGCGCTTCCCTCCGGCCTTTCCGCCTTTACGTCCAAGGAATGCCATTACGCGGGACAACTCTTGTTTCGTAGGTTCCACAATTGGTCGTTCGGCTCGTCCAGTGGGATGCTGTAGCAGTTCGTAAGGGAATTCGTTTATGTCAGGCGATCATTGCTGCTTTTTCTGCTTTGACATGGCATCAGTATGGCACGTTTGTCAGCCGTCTCAAGATTCAAAGTAGGCCACTACGAAAATTGTTCCACGCTGTCGCGAGCAGGCGAGATCGGTTTATAATGGCCGCCCTTTTCGAAGTCAAAAAGAAGATTCCGGATTATGTGAGGTTTCCCGGTGGCGATTCTGGTGTTGGGTGGAGCAGGCTACATCGGCAGTCANNTGCGGCGTTCCGGCTATGAGGTCGTGCTCTACGACAATCTCTCAACCGGGTCCCGCTGCCTGGCACAAGGCTTCGAACTGCTGGAGGGCGATATCGCCGATGAAGCCAGGCTCCGGCCAGTGCTGGCGCGTGTCGACGCGGCGATGCACTTTGCCGCCCACGCCTACGTGGGAGAGTCGGTCGAGAACCCGCGCAAATATTTCCAGAACAACGTCCTCGGAGCGCTCAGCTTGCTGGACTCAGTGCTGGACGCGGGTATCCGCCGCTTCGTGTTTTCCTCCACCTGCGCCGTGTACGGCATCCCCGGGCAAATTCCGATCTCCGAGCAGACGCCGCGCGAGCCGGTCAATCCCTATGGCGCTTCGAAGCTTTTTTTCGAGAATGCGCTCGAGGCTTACGGCCGCGCATATGGACTACGCTCAGTGAGTCTGCGCTATTTCAACGCTGCGGGAGCCGACGAAAGCGGCGAGATTGGTGAGCTCCACGATCCGGAAACTCATCTGATTCCACTGGCGCTGGCCGCCTGCGCCGCGAACGGACCCGAGTTGCAAATCCACGGGTCCGACTACCCGACTCCGGACGGCACCTGCGTTCGCGACTANNCGCGACTACATTCACGTGAACGATCTTGCCGATGCGCACGTGCGAGCGTTGCAATATCTGGAAAAAGGCGGCGACTCGCTGGCCATCAATCTGGTAACGGGCCGGGGACATTCTGTTTTCGAGGTCATTCAGGCCGCGGAAAGCGCCACTGGACGGCCGGTTCGACGAAAGATCGGACCACGGCGGCCGGGCGATCCTCCGGTTCTGGTGGCCGATCCGGCGAAAGCTCAAACCGTGCTGGGATGGACCGCCAAACGCAATCTTGCCGACATCGTCTCGAGTGCGTGGACCTGGATGCAGAAAACATCGAGCGGTTCTTGAGTCTTCAGCGCGTGATGCCCTTTCTGGTATGTTCAGCCCAGGAACGCACCCAAAGCCGGAGGTCCGACGCCGAGCCGACTCCATCCTCCGTTTGTCCCAACTCAGCCGTACCAACTGAAGTAGAATGATTCGCCGGGCCGGTTTAGAATGGCATGAGACGAGGTGCTGGTCTGGCGGTGGGGCTATACCTGGTTGTATCGGAGGTTGTGTGGAAGGCTTAGAGACAGCTTGTCTTGCCGACGATATTGGGCTGGCAGGAGCGGGGCTTAATCTCGGACGTGATCCTGATGGAGGTACAGGCCATTGGTACGCTTTATACGTTCGATCGCGACATGAAAAGGTTGTTGAAAGCGGACTGAGAGGCAAGGGATACGCTGTTTTTTCGCCTTTTTATCGGTCGAGGCGCAAGAGAGTCGACCGGATCACCGAAATCGATGTGCCTCTGTTTCCCGGATACGTCTTTTGCCACTTTGA
>PMMJ01000430.1 GCA_003162255.1 Acidobacteriaceae bacterium
AATAGAAAGAGTCTGCTCGCCAGCGTGGCAAATAGTGTCTCGGCAGGCCGCGCCGACCATCCTTAAGGGAAGGCCCTCTCGTACCTCTCTCGGCATCTGAGCCGCGCGAGGCCTGATCTGGAAAGGCGCGGACAGTGGCGACTTCGGAGTGTCCGATAGTCCACTAGGGGAAAATCGCCAATGACACTATTTGTGAATCGCGACGAGGATCGACCGATGCAGCCTCGATCTTGAAATCGATGAGGCCGTGGGCGCAGCTCGTTTGCTCGAAAGTCGGATGCCCGAAGCTCGCGGTCGACCGATCAACCGCGAGGCCTTTCTGGCGAGTTGTCGGCGTAGTCCGTGAACGCGTTTGCCTGCGATCGATCCAAAACTGCCGACGCCGGCTGCAGAGGAAGCTCGACGAGAAAGGTAGATCCATTGCAAATCGAGCTTTGAACCGCGATTGACCCACGGTGCTGCTGCACAATCCAATCGGCGATGGCAAGGCCGATTCCGGCTCCGCCAAGCGCGCGGCTTCTCGCCTTGTCCACGCGGTAAAAACGCTCGAAGATTCTGCCTTGGTCTTGCTCGGCGATTCCAACCCCCGTGTCGCGCACAGCGATTACGGCCTTGTCATTGCGCGCTTCCACACGGAGTTCGACGACTCCTGGGGACGGCGTGTACTTAACTGCGTTGTCGAGCAGGATGGCCAGCAATCGTTTCACGGATCCGCGATCTGCCAAGACTGGAAGTTCACAATCCGCGATAGTTTGATTAAATTGGAGATTACGAGCCTCCACTAGCTGGCGCCAGTCGTTCGCGGTTTCTGTGATCGTTGCGCGCAAGTCGAGTGGCGCAAGAGGCAAGCTCTCACGCCCGGAATCGGCACGGGCGAGCGACAACAGCTCTTCGATCAGGGACGAAGTTCGTTCCGCCTCCAGCAGGACGTGGCGTAAAGCTTCTCGATATTCCTCGTTTCCTCTCGACTTCCGGAGCGCGATCTCGGCTTCGGTGCGAATCAGCGAGATCGGAGTGCGTAGTTCGTGCGAAGCATCCGCGGTGAACTGAGTCACACGAAGGAAGGCGCTTTCAATGCGCGCCAGCATTTCATTCAACGTGTCTGACAATCGTTGAAGCTCGTCGCCAGTCGTCAGTTTTTCCAACCGGTCGCCTAGATTGCTGCCGCCGATGTTTCTCGCAGTCTGAGTGATTGCATCGACCGGAGACAAGGCTTTGCGGCTCAGCCAGTAGCCCCCGGATGCAGCGGCGAGCAGCAACAGCGGAGCCAGCATCAGGAGATAACGCCGAAACAGAGACAGCGTGGCAATGATCTGATCGGTGGAAAGGCCTGTCTGCACCGTGTACGAACGGCCATTCACCTCGATCCTTTGCGTAATGAAACGAAAGGGCTTATTTCCCAGCTGACGGTTCTGAAATGAAGTACCTTTCACAACGCCAGGTGATATCGGCGGAAATTGATTTCGTTCCAACGAAGGAGCGCGAAAGATCCAGTTTCCATCCTCATCATAAACTTGCAAAAAGTCGCCAGAGTGCTCCAAATCGTAAGCTTCGGAGGCCTCTTCCCGAAGTTTGACTAACGTCATATTCTTCTTCTTCTGCGATTCCAGGAAATGAGTCACGTCCTCGATCTGAGCGGTCAATCCCTCGTTGGCAATACTGTAGAGGTGTTGCCGAAGGACAAACCACATGCCGATGCCAAAACAAAGCTGGGCCGCAGCAAAGATCGCCAGATACCACAAGGTGAGCCGAAAGCCGATAGAGAGTCTTCTCATGATTGCCAATCCAGAGCAATAACGTACCCGACACCGCGGACGGTGTGAATCAGTTTTCGCCGAGCATTATCAGTGCAATCGATTTTGTTTCGCAGCAGCCGCACAAAGGCATCCAGCGTATTGCTCCCCATTTCGCGGCCCGAAGACGCAATCAGGATTTCCCGCGGTATAACTTCTCCCGCGTCCCGCATGAGCCGTTCCAATAGGCTATATTCGGTGCGCGTCAGACTGACGCGCACGCCATCGCGGTAGACCTCGCGGCTGGCGGGATCCAGGAATAAGTCGCCGACCTGCAGCTGCGTTCTCCTTGGAGCAACCGCGCCTCGACTCACCGCGCGCAGTCGCAGCAGCAGTTCGCTAAAGGAGAATGGCTTGGTCACATAGTCGTCCGCACCCAGGTCCAGGCCATTCACGATGTCAGGGACAGAGTCCTTCGCGGTGAGCATCAAGATGGGCGTGCAATTGTTCTCGGCCCGCATGCGTCTGGCCAATTCAAATCCGTCCATCTTGGGCATCATCACGTCGAGAATCACCACATCGAAGTCGCAGTCCCGGACCATCTGCAATCCTTCGCTGCCATCCGCGGCGCACGCGACCGTGTGTCCTTCCTCAGTCAGGCCTTTTCGCAGCAATTCCAACATTCGCCGTTCATCTTCTACAACTAGCAGTTTCATCGAACGAGCCTGTCCGGTTCCGATTGGTCGCGAGATCTGAGCACTAGAGTAGAACGCGAACGCGCTTGGAGAACAGAGTCTGAAAGATTATTAACCTTCCTTTAATAACCGCTTCACAGCGTCTTCGTAAAATCGTTATCACTTCGACCGGGTGACATTGCCGTTTCAGGGAGACCCTGCAGTTCCTGAGTGAGTTGCATTCCGCCAGGAGCCATGTTCAGGCCTTTCTCGGTTTCGATGTGCTTGGTTATTGAGGAGCTGAAGTTTATGAAGCCAGAACACTCCCCCTCGATTCTTCCCTTTTTTTCGAAATGCGCTGCGGCGGCAATCCTAGCCCTGATCTTAGGAACAACGGCGTTTGCCCAAGTCGATCGCGCTGAACTCGAAGGCACGGTGGCCGATCCATCGGGAGTCGCTGTCGTCGGGGCCAGCGTGAAGATCCTCGCCGTGGACACGGATCTCACGCAGGAACAGCGCACGAACTCGAGCGGCTACTACCGCTTCCCCGGCCTGGCTGTCGGACGCTACAAAGTCACGGTTGCGAATACCGGATTCAAGACCCGTGTGGTTGAAGAGGTCATATTACGAGTGGGCCAGACGCGCACGCTGGATGTACGGCTTCAAGTCGGCGCGATTACAGAAACAATTGAGGTCACAGCATCCAACGCCCCTTCTAACCACACCTCCGCCGAAGCTGCTACTGTGATCGGCACCGATCAAATTGCCAATCTCCCGAATAATGGCCGCGACTGGGCGAGTTTCACTCTGCTCGCCCCGTTTGCGCAGGATGACGGTGGCGGCGATCAGCGCACGATTCGCTTTGCCGGCCGCGCACGGGACGACAACAACTTTCAGATTGACGGCGTGGACGCCGGCGGCATCCAGGAGCAGGCGCAGAAATCCCAAACCCGTCTGCAGATTTCGCAGGATGCAATCGAAGAATATCGCGTCAACAGTGCTCTTTATGATGTCGAGTACGGCACGCAGGCGGGCGGCCAGGTCGACATTGAAACCAAGTCGGGCACGAACAATTGGCACGGTACGGTTTTCGGCTACTTTCGGAATTCCGTTTTTGATGCGCGCAACTTTAACGACTACGACCTGAATGGGAACCCGGCCATTCCCCCATTTCGCATGGGGCAATACGGAATGACGGTTGGTGGGCCGATCGTCAAGAACAACACATTCTTCTTTCTCAGCTACGAGGGCCTTCGACAGTTGCAATCGACCACGCAGCAATACCAAGTACCTGGGCCCACGTTCCAGGGGCAGGTGCTAAACGGCCCGAACGAGAACGTAATGTGCCCTATCATGCAGGCATTTCCCTGGCGAGCCTCGACTACCACGATCAACGGGTGCGCGCCCCGCTTTACTTATCCGGACACCGCTTTCCAAGTCAGTTCAACAAACAGCGACGCAGATCAGTTGACGGCGGCGACCCCGACCACAGTGCACGAAGACACGTGGCTGGTGCGGATCGACCACAAGATCAACGAGAAGACTCTGCTGTATGGCCGCGCCCAGCGCGACATCAGCCTGGTCAATGCGCCGAATGGCAGCGGTCTCCCGGCGGATAAGCTGCAAACCATCAATCACCCGGCGAATTACCTGTTGGCTCTGCAGCAAACCTTCACCCCGAATCTGTTCAATGAGGCCAAGGTCTACATCAATCGCTCGCCCTTCCACAATCCTCAAGCGAGCGCGCTCACGTATGCAGTGAGTACGGCGAATTTCGTCGGGCTCAACGACAACACGGCCGACATCGAAGTTGGCACGACCTATGGAGTCGTTGACAACCTGACTTGGACCCATGGCCGACATGCCTTCAAGACCGGCTTTGAGGTTCGCCGCGTCCGACTCAATCAGGGCCAGACTTCCGACAACAACTTGAACTTCAGTGATGACAATTCTTTAGTGACTGCCACACTCGACAACCTCACCTATAACGCTCCCTGGTGTTGTCACCGGCTGCGCCGGACGTTCTTCATGCCGTATTTCCAGGACACCTGGAAGGCCAGTTCGACTCTCACACTAACGGCGGGACTCCGCTGGGAATACTACGGCGTGGCTCACGAAGCAACCAATCGGACAACAGTATACGATCAGGATCAGTTTCACGGAGTCTGTCTGGGTTCGGGCTCATTCAACGTGCCGCCGAATCCTGGTCCCGTAAACCCGAGCATTACGTGCCCCAAGAACCCGGACTTGTACAACCCCAATTACAGGAACTTCGACCCCAGAATCGCGTTGGCCTGGGCTCCGAGCGCCCTGCACGGAAACACAGTCATTCGTGCTGGCTTCGGCATCTATCACGGTGCTGCGCAAAATGACGACTTGAACGCCGGACTCGAGAGCGACACCTTCCGCATAAAGACGAGCGGGGCTCTTACGGTGGTACCGGCCTTTGAGCAGACAGATCCTGATCTTTCGTCAATTGTTGGCCTCAACAAGGCAGGCTCCCACCCGCGCGCCTTACAGCGGCAAGGCCGGCGCGATCTCTATTCGGAAACGTGGGGCTTGACCATCGAGCAAGCGTTGCCCGCCAATTTCCTGGCTTCCGCTCAGTATCTTGGGAGCCGTGGGGTGCGATTGTTCTCCCGCGGCGGCGTCAATCTCTGCACCCCTCCGGTCACTCTTAACCCTGCCGATGGCGACTGCTTCCGTCCATTGGATCTGTATTATCCCAGCGGAGATCCTTTTGGTTCGGTGGACATAAAGAGAGACATCGGCTCAAGCACCTACAACGCCCTTGGGTTGTCGCTGGAGCGCCGCTTTAGCCGGGGCCTGTCCTTTCAATCGCGTTACACTTGGTCCCACTCCATCAACGACGGGTCGGTTGGCGGGGGAGAGTCGAACGGGCCGCAAAATGTGAACTGCCTCCCCTGCGACAAAGGGCCGAGCGTCTTCGATATTCGTAACAACTTCACCGCGAATGCCGTCTATGAATTGCCCTTTGGGCCCGGCAAAGCTTACCTGAACGGTTCTGGAGCGATAGGCAAGGTGGTTGGAGGCTGGAGCTTCAGCAGCGTCGCCCTCTGGCACACTGGCCACCCATTAACCGTTAACATGGACCTCGGCCATAGTCCTAACATTGTTGGAGGGCAGTTCGACGGGTTCTCCCCTACTTACCTCCTTCCCGATGGCAATGATCAAACCAGTGTGCGGCCCGACGTTGTTCCTGGGGTGCCGTTGACTTTGCCAAATCCGCACCCTCTCACCCCAACGACGGGCACGCCATTCATTAACATGGCGGCATTCCAGGCTCCACCGGTCGACGCAAACGGAAACTTCACACGCTATGGAGATGCCCCCAACGGCCTGATTCGCGCCTTAAATAGTTGGCAAATCGATCTGGCCCTTACGAAGGAAACAAAGCTCACCGAGCGCTTTTCGATGGACTTGGGGATCCAGGCGTTCAATATTTTCAACCATACTCAACTGGCGGACCCGAGCGTCCTGTCCCTCTACTACGATCCTACTGCTACATCGACAGGCTCCCTGACGGATCCTGGCAACTTCGGGATCATCAGCTCGTTCAACAACTTCAACAACAACAACGACAACAAGGCTTCCCCCAACACGGGCACGGGATTGCCGCGGCAGCTTCAATTCATGCTTCGCCTCAAGTTCTAGGGTGCGGCGAGGCGGGATCGCTCGGCCTGCCTCGCTTGCTCCGTTGTCATTTAGTTCAATCTGCACATCTTGAATCAAACATTCTTTGGAGGAGCCTCTTGAAAACACTATTTGTCCTCGCCCTGTCCTTGAGCCTTTCTGCGGCATCAGCCCAAACCACCGGGGGGTACCACATCACCAAGAAAATTCCTGTCGCCGGCCAAGGCAGTTGGGACTATCTCGCCATCGATGAAGGCGCGCGCCGCCTGTACGTTTCCCACGGAACCCAGGTCGAGGTGCTCGATGTCGATTCGGGCGCCATCGTCGGCAAGATCGAGAACACTCCCGGTGTACATGGAATTGCCATCGCTCCAGAACTGGGACGGGGATTCGTCAGTAACGGCCAGTCTTCGACGGTCACTATCTTCGATTTGAAGACGCTAAAGACGATCGCGGAAGTCCCGGTGGGCAAGAAACCAGACGCGATCATTTACGATTCCGCCACCTCCCGCGTGTTCGCATTTAATGGCGACAGTAACAGCGCCACCGCCATTCAGACGGCGGACGGAAAAGTGGCGGGAACGGTTGATCTCGGCGGCGGTCCCGAGTTTGCGGTCGCCGATGGTTCGGGGTATGTTTACGATAACTTGGAGGATGCGAGCCTGCTTCTGAAAATCAATTCCCGCACGCTGAAGGTCGAACAACGCTGGCCGACGGCTCCTTGTGCGTCTCCTTCCAGCATTGCTATGGACCGGCCCAATCGGCGCTTGTTCATCGGCTGCCGCAGCAAGGTGATGGCCGTCATGAATGCGGATACAGGACAAGTGATCGCTACGCTTCCAATTGGCGACCACGTGGATGCTACCGCTTTCGATCCCGACTCGCGGCTGGTTTTCAACTCCAATGGGGAAGGCACCGTCACGGTGATTCACCAGGACAGCCCGGACAAGTACTCCGTTGTCGAAAATGTGAAGACGCTGCCCAAGGCGAAGACCATGGCGCTCGATCCCAAGACACACCGTCTCTTCCTGTCCACCGCGGAAGCGGGACAGTTTGAAGTGCTGGTGGTGGGCCGCTAAATGAAGCTCTTACAAAAATTGCCGGTTGTTATTCTTCTCGCCTGCGTTGCGTGCACCCGTTCGCATTCGCAGGCGGCGCCTCAAGCCGAACCGGTGGAACTGCAACTGCAAGTGAGCACGCCCTTCCACTTCGTCGCCTATGGAGATTCGCGCTTCCACGATCCCAAGGACACCGAAGCGGCGAACCCGGCCGTGCGTCAGGCATTGGTACAAGCGATTGCGCAGACCAATCCTGCGTTTATCTCCTTCGGAGGCGACATCGTCTACAACGGTTATGACAAGAACGACTGGAAGGTGTGGGACAGCGAAACCGCGGTTTGGCGCGAGAAGAAGATTCCGGTTTATCCCGCTTTCGGCAACCACGATCTTCACGGCGACGAAAAACTTGCCCTCGCCAACTATTTCGAGCGCTTCCCCGACCTGAAAAACAGCGTCTACTACTCCGTGCGCTTCGCCAACGCGCTGATGCTGGTGCTGGACAGTTCGCTCGACGAAACCTCTGGTCCGCAAGGACAGTGGCTCGCCCAGAAACTGGACCATCTTCCGGGTGATGTGGACTTCGTGTTCATTGTGCTGCACCATCCTCCCTACACCAGTTCGTCGGATGCCAAGATGTTCGGCGGAGGACATTCCGCTCGCTCCCAGGAGAAGGAACTCGCCAAAATGTTGGAGGCGCGGCAGCAGAACCAGCGCGCCCGGATCGTCGTTTTCTCCGGACACGTGCACAACTACGAACGCCATGAGCACGGCGGCGTGACCTATTTTGTGACCGGCGGCGCCGGAGCGGACGCGTATCCGATTGAACGCGCTAAGGACGATCCGTTCCAGAGCAAGGAAGTGAATTACCACTACGTCATGGTGGATGTCGATCGCGGCAGTGTGAAAATCACCATGCACCGTCTCGATCTGACGAGCGGCACATCCGTCTGGACGGAACCCGACTCGGTCACGATTTCGGCGCCGGCAGCGAAGGCTGCAGCGCAAGGCAGATAATCGTTTTGGACGTCAACAAGGAAGCTCCAACTATAGCCAAGCTCGTCGCCCTGCTCCGCGTGAAGGACTCAGTCCGCATATTCACAGCCCCGGTGTTGTTCGTGATGCTGGCCGCGCTCTCGCTGCCGACTGCGGCGCAGGGAGGGCCCCCTTATTACACCAACGATCTAGGTACACCCGGCCATCTCAATTGGGAAATCAATCTCGGGTACATGCCCTTTTTCTACAGCAATCAATCCGTCTTTCACGTCCCCGACCTCGACATTGATTTTGGGGTTGGCGCTCGTATTCAACTCACTTATGAGAATGCTTGGTTACGAGTTCAAAATCCTGCGACTAAGTTCGGCATCGGTCAATCCAATCCCGGATTAAAGTGGCGTTTCTACGACGGCGGGGAATCGGGACTCGCCAAGTCAGTGTTACAGGGAAGTGTCAGAGGAAACACACGGTTGACAGCTTGACAAGTCGTTTCACGGTGTCCCACACAGGCCAGGGCGATGTACTGTGATGCCGTTTTCTAGATAAAAAATCAAAAAGGAAACGTGCATCATTGGTGATGATATTCTCCTACTAGTGATGCTAGCTAGTGATGCCCTGTCTGTCTTGCAGACGACTGCCTTTAGCCCGGCCTAACAGCCCGTGGTGCAAGT
>PMMJ01000248.1 GCA_003162255.1 Acidobacteriaceae bacterium
ATTCTGAGAAGCTTCGGCTGGCATGGGGAATCTCCTTTTGGAGCCGGATTATCATCGCACGGTTCGACGGCGAAACGCGAGGGATGGGAGAAAGTGGTAGTGGAGGAGTGAGGAGTTGCGTGCTCAGGTGGGTTCTCGGTATCTCAGGAACCAGCCCACAATTCGAGGTGTCTAAGTCTGTGTCGAGTTCGTTGATTCGAGGGGTTGTTGATGCACCTTACTTTAGTGTCTTCTGCGAGGGCGGAAATCGGCGCGCAAGAAGGGCACCGGCGCGCGTTCCTCCAGTTGAAGAAGCAAGATATGTGGTAGCAACAAACGAACTCCACGGAGACTCCATGGACAACGGCGATCACCTCAGGAACCACGTCAGATTTATCCTCTCCACCCTCATCGTATTTCTAGCCATCGTAGTTTTTGTCGGCCTGCAGCCATTTCAGGCGTCCGGCGGCGCGCCTTCTACCGCCGCAACTTATTCGCATGGATTGCTGCACCTGACTATTGCTTATCATTCTACCCGCGCCGGAACTGGACATTTGACTATTGAAGTCCTTGATCCGGAAGACAACGTGCTGGGCCGCGCCGAACGGCAGGTTGAAGTGGGCGCGGGACAAGGGCGGTGGCAAGACCAGATCAAGCTAGAGAAGGCGCTGCCGCTGGACGATCTGGTGTGGCATCGCGTCCGGTACCGCTTTGAATATGACGATAAGCAGACGGCGGCGCTCGAGGGCACGGAGTCCATCTCGCAAATCCTGCGCACGCCGGTCATTCACATCCTGGGGCAACAGTCTTACTTGAGTGGCGGAGCGGCGGCGGTGCGCGTGATCGTCACCGACTCGAAAAACGAAGTCATTCCCGGGCGTGGATCGGTGCGAATCGAACTTGCCGGCACCGAGGATAAGGCTTGGACGCTATTTACGGGCCAGCTGAATCGTCGGGGAACGACCGAAGCGCAGTTCCGCTTTCCTGCCAACTTAGTGGGCAGTTACAAGTTGCGCTATGTTGTGGATACTGCGATCGGCTCAACCGAGTTTACTCAGGAAGTGCGGTTGGAAGACAAGGTTTCAATTCTTCTTACTACCGAGAAGCCAATTTACCAGCCGGGGCAGACGATCCATGTGCGCGGGTTGGCGCTTGACCGCTCCGACCACGAGGCGGCGGCCAAGCACAAGCTGACATTCGAGCTTGAGGATTCTCGCGGTAACAAGGTATTCAAAAAAGCTACCGAGACCGACGAGTTCGGCGTTGCCTCGGCCGAATTTGGACTGGCCGATGAAGTCAACCTGGGGACGTACCACCTGCGCGCGCTGATGTTCGGTTCGGGAATGGGCGACGCCGAGGCTCCTACGAATACGGCGGAGATCGCGCTCAATGTCGAACGCTACGTGCTGCCGAAATTCAAGGTGGCGGTGGAGTTCAGCGAGAACGGCAAGAAGCAGAAGCGCGGCTACCAACCGGGCGATCACGTCATTGGGACAGTGCGATCCAACTATTTTTTTGGCAAGCCGGTGGACCACGCCGAGATCAGCGTCAAGGCTTCCGCTATGGATGTCGCGGTGTTTGAAGTAGCGTCGGCCCAAGGGAAGACGGACTCCGACGGAGCCTATCGCTTTGATATTCAACTGCCGAAATACTTTGCCGGACGGCCTTTGAGCCACGGCGCGGCTCGCGTGCTGATTGAGGCCACGGTGAAAGACTCGGCCGGCCACGCGGAAACTCGCGGCGAACCGATTACGGTCAGCGAATCGCCGCTGCTGATTACGGCGGTTCCGGAGGGTGGCACGCTGGTCCCGAATCTGGAGAACCAGGTGTTTGTTTTGACTTCCTATCCCGATGGAACTCCGGCGAAGACCGACGTGGTCGTTCACGCCGCTGGGAATTCGGATCAACACGTGAACACAGACGATGGCGGCGTTGCGGTGGCTCGCGTTAAGGCGGGAAGCGGCGGCGAAACTTTGGAGATTGACGCTAGCGATCAGGAAGGAGAGCACGCGTCCAGCAAAGTCGAACTGCAGAGTCGCGTGGGCGAGGACCAGATTCTGCTGCGCACGGAACGCGCCGTGTACCGCGCCGGCGAGCGCATACAACTCAAAGTCTTTTCTACCAAGGCTCGCGGGGCCGCTTACGTGGACATTGTCAAAGAAGGACAGACGATCGAGACGCGCGATTTGGAACTCGAAAACGGCGAGGCGGCACTTTCTTTGACGGCTGGGCCGGAGATGGCGGGGACGGTCGATATTAGTGCTTACCTTTTCGGTCGGGACGCACGCCCGGTGGGAGACCATCGCTTGATTTTTGTGCAACCGGCGGATGAGTTGAAGATTGAGACGGTGGCGGATGCTCCTGTTTATAAACCGGGCGGGGAGGCGCGAATCCAATTTCGCGTGACTAACTCGCGCGGGCAGGGCGTTCATGCCGCGCTTGGATTGCAGGTGGTGGATGAAGCCGTGTTTGCGCTGGCGGAGAAGCAGCCAGGATTTGCCAAGGTGTTCTTCTATCTCGAGCAGGAAGTGATGAAGCCGCGCTATGAGATTCATTCCATCGGCATGCCGGAAATTGTGGAACCGGTGGAGAAGTCGCAGGTCGAACAGCGCGACCGGGCGGCTCGGGCTTTGTTTTCGGCTACTGAGATTGTGAATCCGAATAAGTTTGAGGCGGAATTCGGCAAAGATGTGCCGATGGCCAAGTACGGCGAATATAGGGGACGCTACCAGGCGGGTTTTCAGAAACAGGCAAATCAGTTAGCGAAAGATCTCAGCAAGGCTTACGACGAAAATCCAAAGGCGGACGATCCGGCTCGGATCTACGCGAAGCTCGCGCAGGCAGGCGGGGCGGAGTTTCGCGATGCGTGGGGCACGAACTTCACTTTTGAACGGGCGCGCTGGGATTCCAGAAAAACGTACTGTGTGCTGCGCAGCGCGGGTCCGGATGGGCAGCTTAACAACGGCGACGATCTGCAGGCTTATCTTTTATTTCAACGCAAGAAGGTGGTCGGCCGTTCAGAATCGGGCAGCATCGGAGTGAATATCGAACATGATCGCGGGCCGTTCAATGGTCTGGGGGAGATCGTGGGAACGGTTACCGACGCCAGCGGGGCCGTCGTGCCGGGAGCCAGTATCGAGGTGCGGGAAATCTCCGTCGCGAAGCCTCGCACCGCGACCGCCAATGCAGCCGGGCAATTTAGTTTGTCGGGACTGCCTGCGGGTGAGTACGCAGTTCGAGTGTCCATGGCTGGGTTCAGGACCGCTTCGCAGGGACTCACTCTGCACGCGCGCGACCGCGCGGTGCTTTCGGCAAATCTGTCGGTTGGCAACGTCACAGAGACGGTTGAGGTCAGCGGAGCGAATATGGCCGTTGAGACCGAAGCGATGGTGGTTAACGGGATCCCAAGTGGCGCGGCTGGAGGGGTTATCGGAGGCGTCATCAATAACATGCCGCTCCAGGGCCGCAACTTCGCGCAACTTCAGGCACCCAGCGCCATGCCTAAACGCATAAGCAAGGAGATGGCTGCCGATAGCACGACTGACGCCAGGAAAGACTCCGGAGCGTCCGGCGCGCACGTACGCTCCTATTTCCCCGAGGCGCTTTACATCAATCCCGAGATCATCACCGATAAGGATGGGCGCGCCAGCATTGTGATTCCGATGGCCGATTCCATCACGACGTGGCGGATGGCGATGATCGCTTCCACCGAACACGGTGCGCTGGGCACGTCCACTTCGAGCCTGAAGGTGTTTCAGGATTTCTTTGTCGATCTCGATTTGCCGGTCACGCTCACGCAGGGAGACCGGGTTTCGATTCCGGTGGCCATCTACAACTACTCGGGTTCGCCTGGCGACGTTAACTTGCGACTCGATGCGGACAGTTGGTTCTCACTGGTCGATGACGTGAGCGAGAAATCGGTCACGGTAGAGTCGTCGCGCGTCGGAGGATCGCAGTTCACGATCGAAGCCAAGCGCATCGGGAAGTTCAAGCTCACGCTTTCGGCACGCATGAAGGGTGGAGCGGATCGTGCCGACATCGTGGTTCGGGAGATCGAAGTCATTCCCAACGGGCGCGAGCAGAACTTGGTGTTCAACGGGCGACTGGAAACGACGGTGCAGCACGAGGTCGATTTTCCGGCTAACGCCATTCCTGAGGCCAGCAAGATTTTTGTGCGGCTTTATCCCGGCCCGCTTAGCCAGGTCGTCGAAGGCATGGATAGCATTCTGCGCATGCCGGGTGGCTGCTTTGAGCAGACTTCTTCGAGCACTTATCCCAACGTGTTGGCGCTCGATTACATGAAGCGCACTAAGAAGCTCACTCCGGAGGTGCATGCCAAGGCGGAGGGATACATCGCCAATGGCTATCAACGGCTGCTGACGTTCGAGGTTCCCGGTGGAGGATTCTCGTGGTTCGGCCAGGCTCCCGCCAACAAAATCCTTACTGCTTACGGGCTGATGGAGTTCTACGACATGTCGAAGGTCTACGACGTGGATCCGAAACTCATCTCGCGAACGCAGCAGTGGCTTGCCGGGCAGCAGCAGGGGGATGGAAGCTGGAAGCCCGACACCTCCTTTATTAATGAGGGCGCAACGAATCGCTTCAACTCGGACGTGCTGCGGATCACGGCTTACATCGCCTGGTCGCTCGAGAACACGGGATACCAGGGAACAGCCGTCGAACAAGCCAAGCAGTTTGTCGAAAAGCACATGAACGCGAAAATGGACTCCTACACCTTGGCGGTGGTGGCTAACTTCGCCACCGACTATGGCAAGGATAGGGAGTTCACTCGCCGGGCGATGCAGCTTCTGCTTGATGCACGCACAGAAAAGGATGAGCAGGCATGGTGGAGCGCAGACGAAACCGGCGTCTACTCCACGGGCGCAAGCGCGAGCGTGGAGACCACGGGACTGGCGGCGCAGGCGCTGCTTAAGTGGGGTGAGGCGTCGGGCACGGCGCGCAAAGCGATGAGTTACCTTGCATCCAAGAAAGACGCTGGCGGAACCTGGGGCACGACCCAGGCGACGATCATGGCGCTGCGGGCTTTATTGCTGGCGACCGAAAAAGGCGCTTCCGACGTTCGCGGCACGCTGGTGGTCTTGCTCAATGGCAAGCCCGCCGAAAAGCTTGTCCTGACGCCGGAGAACAACGATCTGCTGCATCAGTTCGTGTTCAAGGACATCGATTCGCAAGGCGCGGGCACGGTTGAAATCCAATTCGAGGGCAAGGGCGGGCTGGCTTATCAGGTGGTGGGGAGCTATTTCCTTCCCTGGGATCAGAAGCCGGCGGGCGAAGCGCTCTCCATCGATGTGGCTTATGACCGCACGCAGCTGGCGCAGAACGACATCGCTACGGCGAGCGCGACGGTCAGGAACAATCTGAACAAAACGGCCAACATGGTGATGGTCGATCTCGGTATTCCGCCGGGGTTTGACCTGCTTAGCGAAGACTTGCAGGACTACCAGGAAAAGAGCGCGGGCCGGAAGAGTGGCCATTTGTCGAAGTTCAGCCTTACGGCGACGCAGGCCATTCTCTACTTCGATTCGTTCGCTCCGGGTGACACGGTCACGGTGAAGTTCAGGCTGCGGGCTAAGTACCCGATCCGCGCTCGGACGTTTAAGTCGCGTGTCTATGAGTACTATGATCCCGAGGTAAGCTCGATCGCGCGGCCGGTGCAGCTGGAGGTGCACAAGCGCTAGTACCGTGACCGCGAGATTGTTGCAACGGTTGATTTGAGATTGCCAGTGGAGCGCCTGGCGTCCCCGCCCGGCTGGACGGGCGAGACGCCCGTCGCTCCATTGGATGACTCGTTACGCGGTCACGCGAATCCAGAGTTGATGCAGCTGCCGAGCTGCGCTCGGCTTGGACCCTTCGGCTTCGCTCAGGGCAGGCTCGCGGGGGGCCCGTCACCACACGAGCTTAGATTCAGGGTAGAACTCGATAAAACGTGACTTGGGTAATAACGTTGTTGTTTCTCCTGTCCGGTTCCGGTCTTTAGCAACTCTATAATTTTGCTGTGACCAGACCATCCAAGGGCGGCGAAGTTTTCCTCGTTGTTTTTGGGCTGATTTTTGTGGCCGCTGGAGTCTTTTTCGCTAGCGGTCTTTTATTCAGTCCTCCCGGCCAGGTTCATGGGAATCGCTGGGTGGGAGTGCTGGTTTCGACGATCTTTATCCTGGTGGGCGGCGGGATCGTTTACGCCGGCATTTACGGGGACCGCAAATTACAGGAGCAAGCGGCAGCCGAGCAGTCCAATCCGGAATCCCCGTGGCTGTGGCGGAAGGACTGGGCGGCTCGGCGAGCGGAAAGCAAGAACCGCAACAGCGCCGCCGGTCTTTGGATGGCGGCGATTTTTGTGAATGCGATTGTATTCACGGTCGCGGCCACGACCGTGCCCGCACTGTGGCGCACTTCCGATCCCAAGGCCTTCTTTCCGCTTGCCTTCTGCCTGGTGGGCGTCGTTCTGGCGGGCGCGGCGATTCGGGCGAGCATTCGGCGAAAACGCTTTGGCCAAACCTACTTTGAGTTCTCCGCGCTGCCGTTTTCTCCGGGCCAGTCGCTTAGTGGCCTGATTCACTTGCGCTTCAACACCGAGGCCAAACACGGCATTGATCTGAGCCTTTCCTGTGTGCGCCATGTCAGCACCAGTTCGGGTAAGGATCGTTACGTCCAGGAGAGCGTTCTTTGGCAAGCGGACAAGAATGTGCCGCAAGAACTGCTCATGCCCGGACCCATGGGCGATGCCACGATCCCGGTGGACTTCAGCATACCGAGCGACGCATATGAGTCGAATCACGACCAGCCGCTCGACCAGGTCCTCTGGCTTTTGCACGCGCACGCGGATGTTCCGGGCGTGGGTTATTCGGACGATTTTGAGGTGCCGGTTTTCCGGCTTACCCCATCGCAGGCCTCAGGCTCAGAGCCAACAGCTTCCTTTTTGAGCGAGGCGCAGGGCGGAGCCGCTCCGCCTGCCTTCCAATCCGATGCCTCCGACGTGGCCCCTCCCAGGGACCCGAAGGTTGTCGTCTCGGTCGGGATGAACGGCAACACGGAATTTTACTTTCCGGCTTTTCGCAACCTGTCCCAGGTTTTGATGCTGGCCCTCTTCACTGCGGTTTGGACGGGCATCGTTTATTTTCTCGCACATTCCAAAGCGCCCTGGTTTTTCGCTCCGGTGTTCGGGTTCTTTGACCTCTTCCTGATTTACGGACTGATGCAAGCGGCGATGGGTTCGTTTCGCATCGAGGTGGGCAACGGGAGGATCGTCTTCCGTCGAGCGCTGCTCGGCATTGGGGCAGCTCATGAAATTCCCTTCTCTGATATTGCCCAGATTTTGACCGTGACCCGTGCGCAACAACAAGGTGCGCGAGCTTCTTACTCTCTTCGCTTGCAGACCAGGGATGGGAGGAAGTTGACGCTCGCGGACGCGATCGATAGCCGTCAGGAAGCGCGCTGGGTCGCTGCCCGGCTGGAAACGCTCGCCGGCCTGAAACTCGACACTCACGTCGCGGTCGACGCCGGTCTCGGGGGCTATGGTCCGCCACCGCAACGCGGACTAGCACGATCAGGATCGCCCGCGGCGTTTCGACGCAATAGTCCAGTCGGCATTGCGATAGGGCTTGCCTTCTTTCTTGCCTGGACGGGGTTTGTCGGCTACCGGGTCTTCTCTGCGAGGCAGGGACAGCCGAAGCGTATTTCCAAAGTCGGCGCACCAACTAAACGTCCGCTGCAGCAGGTGGCTTACTCGCCGCTCACAGAGATGGATGTGCAGCGTCTGCAAACACTGCCGGAACAGGCGCAGGCGGAAGAACTGCTGGCCCGGGCGATTCAGCACGATCCCCGCGCGCTCGACTTGTTCGAGCAGAAGATTGGCGTCTGGCACAATATCACGCGCACGGCGCACATGAACGAATTGGAGGTGCGCTCGAGTTTCTCCACCGATCTGCGCGTTCGCTACGCCAACGCCGATCTCAATCTGGCCATCGACGGATTGCCGAAAACCGACGACTCGGCGGAACAGCTCATCGCGCAAGCACAAGCCGACCCCGCGCATCGCGCTTACAGCGTGTACCACATGGGAATGCTGGCTGGACGCGGCGTGGGCTATGATCGCATCTATCCCGTCCTCGTGGACTACGCCAAGCATGACCCCAACCCACAGGTGCGCCAGTGGGCGGTCGAGGGCATGCGCTATCTTGGCACCAATGAGGCTCTTGGCGAACTCTTCGATTCCTTTACGCACGACCCATCCAACGCGGTGCGCGATCGCGCGGGCTGCAACGTGTCCGACTGCGGCAACTTCAAGCGCAAGCAGCGCATGCGAATGGTGCCCCGACTGATCGAGGTAGCGGCCGATCCCCAGACTACTCCACAAATGCGCAACTGGGCCTTTCTGGCGTTGCATGAAATCACCGACGCAACCCTGCCTGCCAACGCATCGGTGTGGCAGGACTGGTATACGCAACATGGGGCGGAAAAGACGGCGGAGTTCGAACGGCTGGACTGGTGGAAGGTCCGCGGCGATCAATAGCAGCAAGCCGCCTGCTCGCATTGGCAGACGGAGGCGCGCGCGTCAGCCAAGAAGATTGTGCCTGAAGGTTGTGTGTATTATTGGTTCCGGCTGGGTCTGGAGCAATCGTGATGATCCACCGCCAACAGCCGCTGTTGCCAGTTGGTCTCAAATGCAGGCAGGTTCCAGCAGTCGGAGACAAACAATTCACTACTCAGGTTGAAAGGAGACAAGCCATGTTCATTCGGCATCGGTTTTTTTGGCGGAGTTTGTTCGTGTTCGCAATCCTTTTCGTCTTCTCCTCGGCGCTTTGGGCTGACGAAGAGGCGGATCGCAGTGCTTTGCGCAAAATCAGCGCGACTTACGAAGACGCTCTCAATAGCAACGATCTAGCGAAGCTGAAACCTCTTCTCGCCGATGGCTTCACGGGCGTGATGATTTCTGGCGACGAAATCAAAAGCTTCGAAGACCTGCAGGCCTTCTGGAAAAAGATCTGGGATTTGGTGGGTGCGGGCGGCAGCTATCACGTGACGGTGGTCACGGATCAGACCGACTTCTTCGGCGATGTCGCCGTTTCCCGCGGGTACTCTGAGGAAATGTTTCATACGGCAGCGGGCAAGGAATTCGCTTTCCGTCCGCGATGGACGGCAATCACTCGACGGCAGAATGGGGAATGGAAGATCTATCGCGTTGAAGGGACGGTCAATCCGATGGACAACGCAGTCGTCACTGAGATTGTCAGGCGCGCCAGGATCACCGTCGGGGTGTCCGGAGTGGTGGCTGGATTGGTGCTGGGATTCCTGGCTGCTGGCGGTCTTTGGGGCAGGAAGAAATCTCCACGACCTGCAGCGGTATGAGGCGGGCTTATCTCATACTGATCGATTTCGTGCTGCCGCTGCCTTTGACGGCGCTGATGCTTTTCCTTTGGTACCGGCGGACCGGAAGCGGCTTGTTCGCCATTTATGTTCTGACGCTGGGCGTGCTGTTTGGGTATATCTATCCCGGCATCGGGACCAATGTTCTGCACCTCTGGAAGTTCAACGGCCCGTTTCGTCTGAAGAACTACTACCTTCACCATGGCTTCATGTACGCCCCGTACTTGGCGCTGGTCTTTTATATAGCGTTTGCCCCGGGCACACCGCTTACCTGGGGAAACATCGTCCGGATCGTGCTGTGCGGCGCGTTTATTCAATGCGTCGTGTCCTGCCACCACGATGTTTGTGGTGTCAGCAGCGGCATGATTGAGATGAACAACACGGCCGCCCGGCTCAAACTAAGCCCGGTGGAGATTGTCACCAGCTGGGGAGTGGTTGGCTTTGGGCTGATCGGAGCTTCTTTTGCCGGAAGTTGCTTGATCGCCTATCGCATAATTGTATTGCGGTCCATTTCGGATACGCGGACATTTGTGCTGTTGCTGGTCATGGGGCTTGCCATCATGGGCGTGGCGGCGTTGCAATACTTAATCAAGGAACGAGCCCTGATATTCCGGTCCGCGGGATATCGGGGCCCGTGAGGCGGCGGTTATGCAGATTCTACTGATTGCCGCCAACGCGCTCCGTCTCGACGACGGCAAACGGTGGCACGAGACACACTCCAAGTACGCCTATGCCGCAACCACGCTGACCACGCTGGCTGCGCTTGTCCCGCCGGAACTGAATGCCAACGTCGCATTGATTGACGAAGCGGTCGATGCGGTTCCCGGCGATTTTGGCGGCGCGGATCTGGTCGCCGTCAGCGCCATGACTTGCGATGCCCAGCGGGCTTACCAACTTGCCGACATGGCTCGGAGCAAGGGAATCACGGTGGTGCTGGGGGGATATCATCCGACCTTCATGCCGCAAGAAGCGGGCGAGCACGCGGATGCCGTGGTCAAAGGATTCGCCGAAGTTGCCTGGCCTGAATTGCTGCGCGATTTTGCGCGCGGTGCAATGAGGCGAGTCTATGAGGCCGATTGGCAGGATGCGTTTGTGTCCAGCTTGCCGGTTCCCCGGCGCGATCTCCTGAATCGCAGAGCGTACTCGCTTCCGAATACTATGGAGACCTCGCGTGGCTGCCCCAATCAGTGCTCGTTCTGCATCGTCCCGCCGATGCACGAACGGCGATATGTGCAGCGCCGCCTGGATCGGATCGTCGCGGAGATTGACGACATGCCTGCTGGGCAGTTCGCGATTCTCGATGCCAATCCCATGGAGAACGACGCCTATGCCGCGAATCTTTTTCCCGCACTCGCGTCCGCGGGCCGCACCTGGTTTGCCAGTGCTTCCTATAAGTCGGCGGCGGACAAGCGGTGGGTGAAGGCGGCTCGCGCCAGCGGTTGCCGGGGCCTAGTGATCGGCTTTGAATCGCTCGACCCCGTCGCGCTGGCTAACGCAGGTAAATCATTCAACGATGTGCAAGGCTACGGCGAGATGTGCCGGATGCTCCATGACGAAGGCATCGTCATCCTCGGCTGCTTTGTCTTTGGATTCGACGGCGAAGATACGTCGGTGTTCGAGCGCACGGTGGCATTCGTCGACCAGCATCACTTGGACGTTGTGCTCTACTCCGTGTACACGCCATTTCCGGGCACCGGCGGCTGGGCGCGGCTGAACTCGCAGGGCCGAATTTTGACCACCGAGTGGGGCCGCTACGATGGCCGCCACGTTGTCTTCCAGCCCGTGGGGATGACGGTCGAGGAACTGCAGAATGGATTTTATTCCGCCTGGAAGCATACTTATGGATTCCGATCCATCTTCAAGCGTGTGGTCGGTGCGACGCCGATGCCGTTTCTTGATTTGGCGGTGAATGTGGGATTCCGTCACTACCGGCGGACATTTCTTCCGGTAGGGACTTCCGCAACAAGGACGGCCACATGAAGATTGCTTCGATGTTTCCGAATGGCTCGATGCGGCCGTTACGCGGCAGGATTACCGCCTGGGGGACCGACAACATCGAAGCGCGAGGTTGCTTATGCGAATTCTCCTGATCATGCCGGATGCGCACATGCACAAGCTGCGCCTGGGGCCGTTTGTGCGCTCGCTGCGCGAAGCGCCATTGACGTTGACCACCCTGGCAGCGCTTCTGCCCGACGAACCGGACATCGAGGTGAAAATTGTGGACGGCAGCGTGGATTGCATCCCACTCGATTACCCGGCCGACCTGGTTGGCATCAGCGTCATCACCGGTTGCGCCCGCCCCGCGTATGATATCGCTCGGCATTTCCGGCAACGCGGCATCCCGGTGGTGCTCGGGGGCGTGCATGTTTCCATTCTGCCGGGCGAGGCCATCGCTCATGCCGACAGCATCGTCGTGGGGCGTGGCGAAAGCGCCTGGCCGCGGCTGCTCGAGGATTTCCGGCGCGGCCGGATGAAGCGGGTATATCGAGAGCACCAACTGCCGGACGACGTTCTGGCGGACGTTCCCGCGCCGCGCCGCGACCTGCAGCGGCGGAGCGGCTACATGATGCCCAATACCGTCCAAGCCACTCGCGGTTGCCGGCGCGCGTGCGACTTCTGCAGCGTGCCTGCGGTGTGGCCTCATTTCCTGAAACGCCCGGTCGCGGATGTGCTGCGCGACATCCGCGACATTCCCGGACGGATGGTCGCTTTCAACGACGTCAGCCTGGTGGACGACGCCGAGTATGCCAGGGAACTTTTCACTGCGATGGTCCCGCTGCGCAAAAAATGGGGCGGACTGGTAACGGCCGACAGCCTGCAAGACACAGAGTTGCTCGACCTCATGGCGGCCAGCGGCTGCGTCTATCTGCTGGTTGGGTTCGAGTCTGGCGATCAGACAACGCTGCGCGGCATCCGCAAAAACTTCAATCACACGCTCGCCTACAAAGATTTAATCGCATCTCTCCAACGGCGCGGCATCACCATACAGGGTTGCTTCGTGTTCGGATTCGATCACGACGACGAGAGCGTCTTCGCCTCCACCGTCCAACTCGTCCAGGAGCTCGGCGTGGACATCCCGCGCTATTCGCTGTACACGCCGTATCCCGGCACGGCTCTGTTCCAGCGGATGATGGAGGAGCGGCGCATCCTCAGTTTTAATTGGAACGACTACGACACGATGCACGTCGTAATCCAACCGGCGCAAATGACGCCGGATGAGCTCTATCGCGGCTTCAAGTGGGCTTACAGGGAAACGTTCCGCCTGCCGCGGATTGTCAGACGGGTCAGCCACCCGGACATACGCTGCGCGATTAACTTTGTCGGGAACTTCTGCTACCGCATCTTTGTTCGGCGGCTCTATCATGAGCCGCGGTTTGCGCAGCCGTACTCATTGCACGATCCAGGTCAGCCACCCGCTCCGGAGCACTGGCAGGTGCCGGCCGAACTGGAGGAGGTCCCGTGCCCCGTGTGACGCTCATTCATCCGACTCTCGGCCGGCGTGCCGGCGAGCGGCGCGGGCTGCGCACCTGGCAGATGCAACCCCTTTGGGCCGCCGCGCTCGCGGCCTTGACTCCGGGCGATATCGAACTCCGTTTCTACGATGACCGGTTGGAGAAAATTCCGTTCGATGAACCGGCCGATCTTGTCGGCCTCAGCGTCGAAACCTACACCGCGCGCCGCGCCTACCAGATCGCGAGCGAATACCGCCGGCGCGGCGTCCCGGTGGTGATGGGCGGAGTGCACGCGACCCTTTGCCCGGATGAAGTCGCCGACTACGCCGAGTGCGTGGTTACCGGCGACGCAGAGGAAACGTGGCCGAGATTGCTGGATGATTTCCGGCACGGCCGGCTGGAGAAGTCTTACGGGTCGAATGGTGGCGCGCTGTTGAAGGGCTGGCGTTACGACCGGGACGTCTTCCGCGGCAAACGGTATCTGCCAGTCAAGTTGATCGAGTTCGGCCGTGGCTGCCGGCTGACCTGCGAGTTTTGCGCCGTTCAGGCCGCGTCTCACAACACTTACCAGCAACGGCCGGTGGACGAGGTAATTAGCGAGGTAGCCGCAACGGCTGGCAACGGTGACCGCGCGAAGTTCATTTTCTTTGTGGACGACAACCTCGCGTGCGAACCCGACCGGCTGAAAGAATTCCTGCGGGGGCTTATTCCATTGCGGGTGGGCTGGGCCGGGCAGGCGGGCATCAACGTGGCGCACGATCCGGAGCTGCTCGACCTGATCGTCCGCAGTGGTTGCCGCTGCCTCCTTATCGGATTCGAAAGTCTCGAGCCGGCCAACTTGCGCGAGATGGGAAAAGCGATCAACGAAGCCCACGGCGGCGTCGAACGGGCGGTCAGCGAACTGCGCCGGTTTCGCGTGCCGGTGTATGGCACATTCGTGTTCGGGTGCGACGCCGACACAGCGGACGATTTTCAGCGCACGGTCGAGTTCACCGTCGCAAACGGATTTCTGATGGCGGCGTTCGCCCACCTGATGCCGTTTCCCGACACGCCACTTTACCGCCGCCTGGCTTGCGAACAACGGCTGCTGCACGAACACTGGTGGCTCGACCCGAGCTACGCTTACAACACGGTCGCGTTTCAGCCTCGCCATCTGAGCCCTGGGGAATTGCGGCGACAGTGCCTGGCCGCGCGGCGGGCGTTCTTCTCATGGCCCAACATGGTGCGGCGCAGCCTGGCCGCCGGCCCACAGCAACGCAACTTTTGGATGGTCAACCTCCTTCATCGCGCGGAATTGGGATTGCGCGACGGGCATCCGTTGGGAGATCAAACATGGACACAACCGTTATTGCGCGCCCACTGACCGACAGCCGTTACGCCATCGGCCTCGCCACTGCGGCGGACGACGCCGATCTGCGCCGGCTACTGCGCGAAACGCCAATGCCCGGGCCGATCGAGGTCTCGCTGGAGCGCGAATCCGACTTCTTTGCGGCCGCGCGGCAGGAGGGCGGGCGCCATCACACCGTGGCCATTCGCGACCGTCTGACCGGCCGTTTGGCGGCGATGGGCAGCCGGTCGGTCTACGAGATGTTCGTCGACGGCCAACCGCAGCGCGTTGGCTACCTCAGCCAGTTGCGCATCGCGCCAGAGCACCGCCGCCCCGGCCGGCAACTGTTGCGGATCGGCTTCGATCTGCTCCGGCAGACGCACGTCGAAGGCGAAGCTTCATTCGACATCACCACCATCGTCGAGGGCAACGAAACCGCCCGCCGCATTCTCGAAGCCGACCTGCCCGGCCTGCCGCGCTATCAAAAACTGGAAGAGTTCGTGACGTTCTTGTTGCCGGTGCGTGGTCGTCTCCGCGCTGGCAGACGCGGGGTCGAAGTCGCAAACGGATCGGCGTTATTGCTGCCCGCCATTCTCGAGTGTCTGGAACGCTTCGGCCGCCGCCACCAGTTTGCATGGCATTGGACTACGACGAACATCCTGCCGCCGGAGCGATTCTACGTTGCGCTTGCGGGCAGCCACATCGCCGGTTGTTTGGCGCTTTGGGATCAACGCGCATTCAAGCAGGTGGTTATCCGCGGCTACGATCGGACGATGACATGGCGCCGGCCATTGCTGAATTTGCTTGGCGCCCGCCTGCCGGCAGTGGGCGAGCCTCTGGCTCACGCGCATCTTAGTCACGTCGCGGTGGACGATGACGATCCCCAGGTGCTCGCTGCCTTGTTGGCTGCCGCAATCGAGGGCGCTCGCCAGGCCAAACTGGATTGCGTGACCATTGGGTTTGCCGCGCGGCATCCGCTCAGCGAAGTGGTGCGCCGATGTTATCGCTGCCGCGAGTATGTGAGCATTCTCTACGCGGTTCATTTTGACCAGCTGCGGGACCAGCCGCCAGCGCTCGATGGCCGCATCCCGCATCCGGAGGTCGCGGTATTGTGAAAGGCCGCCTGTTGCCACAAACCGAAGTCACCAGCGCTCAGCGCGCTTTCATGCTCGCGTTGATGCAGGAGCATTTCGCCGGCGTGACTGCGGAACGGTTTGGGCGCGACCTCGCTGAGAAGAACTGGGTGATTTTGCTCGAAAACGAGCGGGGACAGGTGCGAGGGTTCTCGACGGTGCTGCTGTATGCGACGCTCGTGGGCGGGGAGCGGGTGCGCGTCGTTTACTCCGGCGATACCATCGTCCATCGCGACGCGCGGGGCAGCAATGCGCTGGCGCGCACATGGGTAGAGGCGGTGAGCACATGGAAGAGCGACGTGCCGTTGTATTGGCTGCTCATTACTTCGGGCTTCCGTACGTACCGCTTTCTTTCCGTATTCTGGAAAGACTTCTACCCGCGGCACAACTCGCCAGAGCTACCGGCCATGCTCACCGCGTTGGCTCGTGAACGATTCGGCAGTTGCTACGATCCGGACACTGGCATCGTGCGGTTCGCCACACCGCAAGTCCTGCGCAATGGATTGAGAGAAATTCCGCTTAGCCGTCTCGGCGATCCTCATGTGGAATTCTTTGCGCGGGTCAACCCCGGTTACGTGCGTGGCGATGAACTCGTCTGCCTGTGTCCGTTGACGGGCGCGAACCAGACTCCGGCCGCGCGCAAGCTGCTGGCTTTGTGAATCCGCTCATCGCCAATTCGCTCTGGTTTGCATCGTGTCTGCCGGAAGCGCTGGCATTTCGACGCGCCTGTCACCGCGTGGCCTCTACGCAGTGGCGGGTGTTGCGGGAGATTCTGAAGCGCAGCCGGGAGTACGCGGACGTTCGGAGCATTCCGGAATTTCAAGAGCGAGTGCCGCTGTCGGACGCACCGCTGGAGACGACCGATCCCGTGCTGCGGCGCGTGCCGACCAGTGGCACAACTGCGGCAACGAAATGGATTCCGTATACGGCGGCACTGCAGCGGGAATTTCAACGTGGCATCGCGCCCTGGATTGTGGATCTGTTCCAGCACAACCCGGCCATGCTCGGCGGCCGATCGTATTGGGCGATTTCACCGGCCGGGCAGACCGGCGATGAATTTGCGGACGACACCGAATATCTCGGGCGCGCCCGACGATTGGTCGCATCCACACTTGCGGTGCCTGTGAGCGTGCGGCACATTGCCAACATCGAGGAGTGGCGGCGCGCTACGCTGCGGCACCTGGTCGCGTGCCGGGATTTGACATTCATCTCGGTGTGGAATCCGACGTTTTTGATGTTGTTGGTCGAGCCGCTGCGTCGCGACGAGCTGCCTGAGTTGTGGCCGAATTTGCGAGTGATCAGTTGCTGGGCCGACGCGGAAGCGGCTCAGCCGGCCGCGGAACTGGCGCGGTTGTTCCCGCAGGCGCGGATTCAGCCAAAAGGACTGATCGCAACCGAAGGCTTCGTCTCGCTGCCGCTGTGGGATCGTGACGGCGCAGCCTTGGCGGTCCGCTCGCATTTCTTCGAATTCCTCGACAAGAAGAGTTGTCCCCAACTGGCGCATGAGTTGATCGAGGGCGACGAGTATTCGGTGGTGCTGACGACGGGTGGTGGGCTGTACCGTTATCGTCTTTGTGACTGTGTGCGCGTGACCGGGTTTGTGGGAGAGTGTCCGCTTTTGCGGTTCGTTGGCAAGGAAGACAACGTGTCTGATCGCTTTGGCGAGAAGGTCAACGAGGCGCATGTTCGTGCGGCGTTGGAGGGCGCACATGCGGAGTTCCTGTTAGTGGCCTGCGAAGATCATGCGTATACACTCTATGTCGAGGCTGCCGGCAAGTCCGACGCCGAACTCTCGGGGCTCGGTCGAAAGCTGGAGGCATCGCTGCAGGAGAACGTACATTACCGGTATTGTCGCGAGCTGGGCCAACTGGCGCCGGTGCGTGTATTTCGCATCGCCCGCAGCGGAATGATCCGTTATGTTGCCGAACGGCACGCGCGCGGTCAGCGACTCGGCAACGTGAAGGCCACGCTGCTACGGCGCGACAGTGGGTGGACCAAAGTCTTTGAGGGCGGGGTGGTGACAGAATGACTTGAAGGGATGGGGATTTCGGTACGAAGGGGAGCGGGACGGCGTGATTCATTGCCGTGCCTCGGCTGCGCTGGCCACCTTCTCGCGCGGGGCTGCAAGCGCCGGCTGCTTGAATGCCACCGTCGTGAAGAACTCGATGATCAACCCGAATATCGGATTGCCGATGAGGAGGTTGGCCAACGGCAGCAGTCCCAATCCCAGGTTCATAAAAAGGAAATAGGAGAAGATCGATCCGACGACAAGCCCCATGACGATGCCGTTCCAGGCCCAACGCAGTTTCAGCCCAGACGCGCCGATAGCAAAGCCCATCACTGCCCTATTCAGTAAGACCCACACCAAGTTGATAGCCGTGAACTTAAGAAAGCCGCCCTTGAATCCCGCGGTTGCGCAAAGCACACCTGCAATCAAGCCGAAAAAAGTAGCAATCGTAATTCGCTTCATAAGGCCCTCCGTGATCCGATCAGAACCGCGCTTGCCCTCGAATTAAGCCGTGCCGCAGCCAAAGCCATTTATGAGACCAGTCCTAATCAGATTGGTCCTTGATAGCGGCGCAGCCGGACCGCTGCGGCTAGGAATGCCGCGGCGACTGCCAGGCCGATCCAGAGACCGGAGCTGCTCAGGAATCTACCCAGGGCGAGATATGTCATCGGATGCATCGAGGCACTGCCTGTCAGGGCGGCACCTTCCGAACCGCCCGTCAAGCGGGACGTTAGCAGGGCGCCGAAATGGGAAGTGTTGAAGACGATCTTCTCGACGACGCCGATCGCGAGCAGCGGTAAGGCCGCCCATAGAAACGCCGCGCGCCGCGCCCATCCCGAGACTAGCAGCAGCCAGCCATAGAAGGGCGCATACCAGAGCCCATGCACCCCCAGAAGATGGCAGAACAGCATCAGAGACATCTGGAACAAGGGCAAATGTGTCCATACTGTCGTGACACTCTGACCGCTCGCCAGTAGTACCGCGGTGCTAACCAGCAGCATGATGCACTGCGTGGCAACGGTGATCGCGAACGCCAGCAGCGGGAGAATCACTATCGGGATGCTCGCCTTCGAGAGCACGGTCGTGAAATCGGAAACCGGCAAAGACTTCCAGAACAGAATGGTGCGATCGCGACGTTCGCCGTGCAGCGCGTCGAGAGAGTAAAACACCCCGACGATAATCGCGGTCGCCATGATCGAAAGAGCCACGAAGTTGTACGGCTTCCCGATCAACTCCTGTTGCTGCATCGGGTCGAGCGCCAGCGCGGCACGCATTTTAGACGGCAGATGAATCGCGCTGATCAGAAAGCTAAACAGAAATACGGCGGCGACCGCGAGCGGTGCGATATAGATGGAGCGGTTCTCCCACAATTCACGCCGCACCGACCAGTAAAATGGCTGAGTCGGGGAGATGGCGGCGGGCGCGATTGGCTGCGAGTCGAAGGACTCGGGCACGGCGTTCGATTCAGTATTCATCTGCGTGCTCCTGGTGCTGCGCTGGCCTGATTGCCCATCACGGCAACGAACAAGTCGGCGATGCTGGGCGTGCGCGTGTCGCCAAACGCGGCGAGTTGCTGGCGGTCAACCTTATCGAGTGTCATCAGGTCGAAAAGTAAAATGCTGCGCCCGAGCACCTGGCGCTCGTGGATCGGCTTGAGCGCCCGTGCTGCGGCGACTTGCTCGGGATGCACCGTCACTTCCACATAACGCGACTCGACTTCTTCCATGCTGCAATTGAGCACGATCCGGCCACGATTGATGAACATGAGATCGGTGAGGACGTTCTGGATCTCTTCCACCTGGTGGGTCGTCACCACGATGGTGCGGCTGCGATCGAAGTAGTCGTTCAGCAGGGAATCGTAGAACTGTTTGCGGTACAGGATGTCGAGGCCAAGCGTCGGCTCGTCCAGCACCAGCAATCTTGCGTCAATGGCCATGACCAGAGCGAGGTGCAGCTGGGCCACCATGCCCTTCGACAATTCCCTGACCTTGCTGGCGCTCCGGATGGTTGTCTTCGCCAGAAAACTTTCCGCCTTCGCGCGATCGAATCGCGGATGCACGCCGGCCACGTAGTCGAGCGCCTGCGAAACCTTGATCCAGCGCGGCAGCACCGCGACATCGGCAATGAAGCAGACATCGCGCATCAGTTGATCGCGCTCGGTCCAGGGGTTGCGTCCGAGCACTCTCAGTTCTCCCTGATATGGGGTGAGGCCGAGAATCGCGTTGAGCGCGGTGGTCTTGCCGGCGCCGTTCGGGCCGATGAGTCCGAGGATGCGGCCCTCTTCGACACGCAAATCCACGCCGTCCAGCGCGATGGTTGCGCCGAAGGCCTTGCGGAGACCGCGTGCTTCTATGACTGTCATGGCTTCGGTTCCTCGTTTTCTGTTTCATGCGAATCTGCAACCTCCGGCGACGGCTGGCGACTTGCGGTGGCATCCAGCAGTTCCTGCGGAGTCAGGCCGAGGCGCTGAATGTTGGCGTAAACCCTGGGCCATTCTTCGGCAAGAAACTTCTTGCGTTCGCCCTGCAACAGCAAATTGCGCGCGCCGGCATTGATGAACATTCCGCGACCTCGCCTGCTCTCGACCAGTTGCTCGTCGACCAGTTGTTGATAGCCCTTCAAGACCGTGATTGGATTGACCCGATATTCGGCTGCGACATTGCGCACCGACGGCAGTGGATCGCCTTCTTTGAGCACGCCGTCGAGTATCATGGCGACGACGCGGTCGCGAAGCTGGCGGTAAATCGGCTGACTGTCGTTCCACTCACGGTCCATCATGTTTTCCAAATCGTCTTAGCTGGGATGCGCTCTGTCACTTTGTCCGCTTACTTTGTGCGCTGCAAATCGAAGTGCGCGTTGACCGGCTTGTCCCCAGGCATCATGTACGTCCAGTCCTCGGTGTGATGGTTCGCGTCGATGACGGTAAAGACGGCATGGTGCATGTGTCCGTACTGCGTGCCGCCGGCGAGATCGAGAAAATCGAATTCCACCGTTTTTCCGTCCGGCGATGTCCTGGCCGCCATGCGCGGCCGATTGCCGGCGTCGCAATAATGCGTCAGGAGCAGGCGATCGTTCTCCAGGTAGAACATGGTGACGGGATGGTCGTACCGAGTCGGATCGTCCGCCGTTCCCGCTGCCTTCATCTCATGCACAAGCGCGTTTCCCCGAGAAGTCACACGCAGCGAGACGTCCAAGATGGCTCCGTCCCCCATACCGGGTTGGGGCGGGACGGTGGTCACGCGGCCTTCCCACGAACCCGCCAGAGATTTCATTTTGTCGAAGGACTTTTGCGCGTCGGACTGGGCAAAAGCCACAGTGGAGAGCGCCATTAGAACGACGCCGGACAACATTACACGAAGGAATTTCATGTTTCATTCTCCTTAAGCTTTCTTACTTCAGGCTGGGGGTTTCCCTCGCCTACAGGGTGCGAGCGATGATCTTTGATCGATCCCATGTGTACTAGTTAACTATAACACTAAATCACATGTCAAGCATTTGCCGTCTTTTTTTTGCGCTTTCCGCCGTCATGCGCTATCCATTTTAGAAACAATGACTTGCAAGGTATCATCTCGCCTCTCAATGAAACCCCGCTGGACTCTACTCTACTTTCCGATGCAGAAGGTGCTGAATATTAGGTTCAGGATGTCGTCGTTGGTGGTGGCGCCGGTGATTTCGTCCAGGGGGCGGAGGGATGCATAGAGATCGAGCAGGAGCATCTCGTGCGGGACTCGGTTGACTACGGCGTTGGCGGCGGCGGCTAGCGCTCCCTGCGCGTCGTTGACTAGTTTCTGGTGGCGCACGCTGGTTAGGAAGCCGGTTTCTTGCTGGGTGGCGTTGTCTCCGGCGACGTGCTTGAGGATAGCGGCGCGGAGGGCGGGGATGCCTTCGCCGGTTAGGGCGGAGGTGGGGATGCGCGGCGGGGAACCGGGCACTGCCGGCGAAACCCTGCCGGGCTCTGCCCGGCTTGGACGGGCGAGGCGCCCGTCCCCACACAATCTCGGCAGATCGGATTTGTTTTCTACTACTATCGCTGGGCGGGCTTCTACCTGAGTCAGTAACTCTTGATCTTCATCGGATAGGGGTTGGCTATTGTCGATTACTACCAGGACTAAGTCGGCGCCGGCGATGGCTTCCATTGATTTCTTGATGCCTATGCTCTCGGCTTCGTCGAGGGCGCGGCGAATGCCGGCGGTGTCCACTAGTTCCACAGGAATTCCACCGATGGCTACGGTTTCGCTGACTAGATCGCGCGTGGTGCCGGGCTGGGCCGTTACTATGGCGCGCTCGCGTTCTACGAGGCGATTGAAGAGGCTCGATTTGCCCACGTTGGGACGACCTACTATGGCCAGAGTCAGTCCCTGATGGACGATTTTGCCGTAGGTAAAAGTCGCGGCTAGTTGCTCCAGCGGGACTTTGACTTCGGCGATGCGAGCTTGGATGGTGGCGTCCTGGGCTATGGAGACATCGTCTTCGGCGAAGTCTATGCCGGCTTCCAGCAGGGCGATCAGGTTGATTAGCCTTTGCTTGATCGGCTTCAAGCGATTGGAAAGGGCGCCTTCTAACTGTTGAGCGGCCACCTTGGCTTGGAATAAAGTTTGCGCGTCGATCAGGTCGCGGACGGCTTCGGCTTGGGTCAGATCCAAGCGTCCGTTGAGGAAGGCGCGCATGGTGAATTCTCCGGGCTCGGCCAGGCGGGCGCCTTGGGCTAGCGCGAGTTCGAGGATGTGGCGCAGGACTACGGGCGAGCCGTGGGCGGAGATTTCTACGATGTCGTCGGTGGTATAGGAGTGGGGGCTGGCGAAGTAGGTGACTATGACTTCGTCGATGCGGGCGGGAATGGTGCTTTGCTCGGATGGACTCGGCAGCGAACTGCCCACCCAAGCGGAGCTTGGGTGGGGCACCCGGGGAGCTGAGGTAGTGCTGGCAGGGGCGGAGCTTTGCTCGGCTGGACGGACGAAGGCGTCCGTCCCTACGTGAGTCGTGGCGGGGTCGATTAGGTCGCAGCGCTGGGCTCGGTTCGGTTCCAGCTCGCGATTTAGATTAAGCATCGGCTTGGCTATGGCTCGGGCTTCGGGACCGGCTAGGCGAACTACTCCGATGCCGCCGCGGCCGGGCGGAGTGGCGATGGCGACTATGGTGTCATCTAGATTCACACGGACATTCTAGCCGTGAGAGGCTGCGTTCACGCTAGATGTTTGTCGATCGCAGCTTGTCCACTTGCGATAAACAAAGAAGTAGTAGAGGGCGAGAGCGAAGGGGAGGAAACAGAAGACAAAGGGAAACCAGAGCGCACGTTTCAGCCAGGATGACTGGTCGAGGTTGAACCAAAAGTAAAGCATCGCCACCCACAACAATGCCGATCCGACGGCTTCAGGAATCAGGACCAGCCGCAACAGGGCAGCAGTTGCTGGCGGCAATGTGTGTGATCCGATGACAGCTTGAGCGGCGCGCGTTCCGGCGAGGGTCCCACTCAATGCGAGAGCCAGCACGGAACAAGTGAGATACACACGTTGTGCGGCATGGGAATCCATCCAAGTCCGCGGAATTGGCAAGATCAGCATCGAACGAGGCAGCTTACCACGTCATAAACCGGTTTGCTGCATGTGGCGCGCGTCATTTATACTTACGGTTCGCCTTAAGCCAGCCGATTCAATCAGGAGCAAGGAAGTTCGAATGCCGAAACGTACATTTCAACCCAACCGGCGCAAGCGCTCGAAGAAGCACGGGTTCCGGACTCGCATGAAGACCAAGAGCGGAGCTGCGGTGCTGTCGCGCCGCCGGGCCAAGGGGCGCAAGCGCGTCTCGGTAAAGCCCGGGTTCCGCGAGTAGTTTTCCCAACAGATGCTCGTACCCAAGTACCCAGTACTCAGTACCCGGAGAAAGCGGGTCGGCATACTGGGCAACTGTGTACTGCTTTGCAGGAGGGTAAGTTGGTGAGCGCCGACGCTCCCGAGCAGCGAGTCGAGCATCTGGTGGCGGGGGCGGGATTTCCGCGCGCGGCGCGATTGCTGAAACACTCCGACTTCGATCGTGTGTACAAGCAGGGACGGCGGCACTTTTCATCGCACATGACCGTGTTCTATCTGCGGCAGGAGGCGGGCGGCGCTCGCGTCGGGTTCACGGTGGGACGCGTGCTGGGCGGCGCGGTGCAACGGAACCGGATCAAGCGGCGTCTGCGGGAAGCGGTGCGGTTGCGGCGCGGGGCGCTGACGGGCGCGGTGGATGTAGTGATCAATCCGAAGAAGTCGGTGCTGACTTTGGAGTTCCGGGTGGTGCTCGAAGAAGTGGGACGGGCGCTGGATACGATCGCGAAAAAGCTGGGGGAGAAATGAAGTCTCTCACGTTAGGCCTGCTGCGAATTTATAAGCGGTGGATCTCGCCGGCGTTTCCGCCGTCGTGCCGGTACGTGCCTACTTGTTCGGAATATGCGATGGAAGCGGTGGAGCGCTATGGCGCTTGGCGCGGCTTGGCGATGGCGGCTTGGCGATTGTTGCGGTGTCATCCGCTGGCTAAGGGCGGGTATGATCCGGTGGTGAAGGCTTTCGGGAATCCCACTCATTCGCAAAAGGCGCGAATGAGTGGGGCACCCGGCTGTTAAGTCGACAACTGCCGAGCTTCGCTCGGTGACGGACGAGGGCGTCCGTCCCTACGTGAGTTGTGGTAACTAACTTGGAAATGGTGAGCTAACGAATTGGCTGAATTTAATAATCCGCAACAAGAACCCGGGATGGAGCGCAGGCTGTTGATTGTGTTTGCGCTTACGTTCCTGGTCATCATGCTTTTCCAGCCGCTGTTGAAGAAGTATGGGCCGCAGCCTCCGGCTCCGAGGCCTCAGAGCTCGCAGGCGGCGCAGAATCAAGCGCTGCCTCCCACGCAACCTCCTGCACAGCTTTCTTCGCAACCCGCAACGGCCACTGGCGCTGGAACTGAGAAGGGTGCGGGGACATCGACTCCTGTGATGGCGGCTAGTGAATCGGAGACGGTGATTGAGAATGACGTCTACCGGATCGTGTTCACCAATCGCGGCGGGCGGGTTAAGTCCTGGGTGCTGAAGGATCCGAGGTACACCGACGATAAGGGTGGGCAGTTGGAACTGGTGAATGCCTTGGCGGCGGAGAAGTATGGGTATCCGCTGACGCTGTGGACGTATGACGAGACGTTGCGGAACAAGCTGAACTCGGCGCTGTATGTGGCGTCCAGCATCTCACCCACGCTTCCTGAGAGTGCGCGGAAGGATGGGGCAGCCGCCGCTCCATCCGAAATTAAGTTTGTATACTCCGACGGCGACGTGTCGGTTGAGAAGAGTTTCACGTTTGATCGCAATAGCTATGTGGTTGGGGTAAAGACTGCCGTTCATGTGAAGGGAGCGCAGGTCACGGCGTTTCCGATGTGGCCGGCGGGGTTTGGCGACCAGGCAAGCGCTGCGCACTATGCAACCAGCCAGGTGGCCTATCAGTACGACGGCAAAGTTGAACGTCTATCGACGAGTAGCTGGACAATCCTACCCTCGATCAAGGTCATTGGCGGCAGCACCATCCCTGGTCCTTTCCACTGGGCGGCTATCTCGGAGCAATATTTTGCGGCCGTCTTCCTGCCGCAGGATGCGCAGAACGCGGCGATGGTGACGCTGCGCGGCGCACTCGAAATTCCGCACAATGCGTCCGATCCCAATAACAAGCAGCAAGACAAGGTCGATGTGTACGGGATTGCGGTCGGCAGTCTTAAGGGTGCAACCGAGGAGCGCTTGTATGTCGGGCCGAAGGCGCTGGCGGATCTGCAATCGGTTTCTATTCCGGGGATCACTGGGGCGCCACCGGATCTGCGGGCGGTGATCGACTTTGGCTGGCTGGGGCTCATCGCGCGTCCGCTGTTTTTGTGGCTGAAATGGATGCACATCCACATCGTGTCGAACTGGGGCTGGGCGATTCTGCTGCAGACGCTGGTGATCAATCTGGCGCTGCTGCCGCTGCGGCTTTCGCAGATGAAGTCGATGCTGAAGATGCAGCGCGTGGCGCCGCAGATCAAGCAGATCCAGGAAAAGTACAAGAAATATAGTTTGCGGGATCCGAAGAAAGCCGAAATGAACACGGAGATTTCGGCGCTGTATAAGAAGGAAGGCGTGAATCCGGCGGGTGGATGTTTGCCGCTGCTGATCCAGATGCCCTTTCTGTTTGCGTATTATCGGATGCTCAACGTGGCTATGGATTTGCGACATGCGCCATGGCTGTGGGTTAGAGATCTTTCGGCGCCCGATCCGTGGCACATACTGCCCATCGCGATCATCGTGACCATGGTGGTGATGCAGCGGATGACGCCGCAAGCGGGCATGGACCCGTCGCAGCAGAAGATGATGAACATCATGATGCCGGGTATGTTGGGCCTGATGGCCTGGAACCTGCCGGCGGGGTTGGGGCTGTACTGGTCGGCGGGACAGTTGATCGGGATCGTGCAGCAGTCAGTGATGAATCGCACGTCCCTTGGGCGCGAGATGCGGGAGATGATGGAGAAGCGGGCGCGGAAGAAAGAGAAATAGCGGTCAGCTCTCAGCCATCAGCTGTCAGTAGAATCATTCTGGTTAGGGCTGACGGTTGCGCGATCCCGCGCAGCCCCTAAAGAGGCATCTGGTTTTGAAGAAATTGCGGTATCGCTAAAGCGATACCCTGATACGAGGCTTACGTCATTTGCAACGTTCTTTGCATTCTACTGATAGCTGACAGCTGAGAGCTTAACTATGCCAATTACCGACAAGGTTGCTGCCGCTAGGCAGATTGGGGAATTTCTGCAGGCCGTTATTTCGAATGGCGGCTTCAAGCTGAAGTATCGGATCACGGTGGATCCGCCGATCGCGCAGAATCGCGAGTGGGAACATCCGGAAATTCTGGTGGAGTTTGCGGGGCCGGATTCCGGGCTATTGCTGGAGCGAAGCGGCGACTTGCTGCGATCGTTTGAGTTGCTGGCGACGGAGATCCTGCACCTGCAGGGGAACGAGCACGAGAAGATCTGGTTCGACTGTAAGAATTTCCGGGCGATGCGGATCGAGGAGTTGCAGACGGCGGCGCGGGTGGCGGCCGAACAGGTGCGGCGGACGAGCGAGCCTTACCGGTTTGGGCCGATGTCGTCGCGCGAGCGGCGGATTGTGCATCTGGCGCTGCGCGAGGAAAAAGATTTGCGCACGGAGAGCGATGGCGAGGGCGGGAGACGGTCGGTGGTGGTGTATCCGGAGAGTTACAAGACGACGGTGCCGGCGCGGCGGGAACGGCGGACGATTTCGTAGCGGGTCCATTTCGTGGTATTGAGTTGCGCTCGGCTGGACGGGCGGGGACGCCCGTCTCTCCGCGATCTTCGATTGTTTGCACAGTTTGTGCGGCAGTTAGTTTCTCGACACTTGACAGCGCGAAAAAATCGCGATTCTAAAAAGCGCTTGCGTGGAAAAATTTTATTGCGACGCACCGACGCGGCGATTTTTTTGTGCTAGTATGCGGTTCGTCTCGCAATAGATTTCATCGCCAATTCGTACTGCAAAACAGAAGCTGCTCTGCAGTAAAAGAAGAACTCATAATTTCAAGATTGGCTTTCCCCGGACGTATCTACGCCGGCGCTTTCGATATTCTGGTAAACAATGTCTCTCTCTAGTTCTGCCATCATTCCGAATCCATGGGCGCGCATCCTTGATGCGCTGGAAAAGAAAATCAACCGGCACTCCTACGACACATGGCTGAAGCCAACGCGGTACAGCCATGCCAGCAATGGAGTTTTGTTCGTGCGCATTCCAACCGCCGAGTTTCGTCACGTCAGCGACAAATACGCGGATCTGATTCAGGAAGCGGTGGACAACCTCGGGCTGGGATACGAGGATGTGAAATTTGTTACCGCTGAGGACGATCCTTCGAACACGTTGATCCGGCACAACGGCGGGCTCTCGGCTCATAGTCCGAGCGCCGTTCCGAATGCCGGTTCGGCTCCGCAGGCGGCGCCGGGGTTGCCGGCGACACAGGGGCGGTTCGATTGGGACAGCGCTGCGCAACTGAATCCGCGGTATACGTTTGACGCGTTCGTGATCGGCAGTGGGAACCAGTTCGCTCATGCAGCCTGCCAGGCGGTCGCAGAGCGTCCTTCGAAAGCCTACAACCCGCTGTTCCTGTATGGGGGCGTCGGGATGGGGAAGACGCACCTGATGCAGGCGATCGGGCACGAGATCAAGCGGCGGACGCCGCAGGCGGCGATCTGCTATGTGTCGAGCGAGAAGTTCACCAACGAGATGATCAACTCGCTGCGCTACGACAAGATGATCAGCTTCCGGGATAAATTCCGGACGATGGATGTGCTGCTGATTGATGACATCCAGTTTTTGGCGCAGAAGGAGCGGACGCAGGAAGAGTTCTTCCACACGTTTAATGCGCTGCATGAGTCGATGAAGCAGATTGTGATCGCGAGCGACCGTCCGCCGAAGGAGTTGGCGGAATTCGAGGATCGCTTGCGCAGCCGGTTCGAGTGGGGACTGATTGCCGATATTCAACCGCCCGACCTGGAGACGAAGGTCGCTATCCTGCAAAAGAAAGCGGAGCAGGAACGGGTGACGCTGCCTACGGATGTGGCGCTGTTTATCGCCTCGAACATACGGTCGAATGTACGTGAATTGGAAGGGGCGCTGATCCGGTTGGTAGCGCATTCTTCACTCATTGGGGCGGAGATTACGCTTCCCTACACGCAACAGGTGTTGAAGAATTTCATTGACTCGCAGGCGCGCAAGGTGACGATTGAATCCATTCAGAAGGCGGTGGCTGAGCAGTTTGGGCTGCGACTGGTGGAGATCAAGGCGAAAAATAATTCGCGTTCCATCGTCTATCCGCGGCAGATTGCGATGTACCTAGCCAAGCATCTCACCGAGGCATCGCTCCCTGAAATTGGACGCCAGTTTGGTGGCAAGCACCACACTACAGTTTTGCACTCCGTGGATAAGATTGAAGAGGTTCGCAAGAACGACAAGGATTTAAACAGATTGCTTAATAAACTGACCGAGCAATTAGGCGCTTAAACAGCGGTTTCGACCGATTTTTGCACTCATCAGACTGTTCTTCCTTTCCCTTAACTGTGGAGTGTTTGTGGAAACTGTGGGAGACGGGATGGAAACCGGAGAGCCGTCCCGAGGTTACGATGGCATCCCCTGAGGCAAGGAGCGATTGTTCACATGAAGGATCTGTACGGAAGCGATTGAACCGCAGGGATCTGGACTGGTTTTCCACTTCTCCGAAGCGCCTACGGTTACTACTGGTTTTATTGCTTTTATATTTGATATAAGAAGAGAACAGAAGTAGAGCTGGTTTGATTGCCATAGCTAAAACTTGTGGCCTAGTCAAACCGGTTCTAGAGTCGGGAGACCCAATATGCCGGTGGAAGTCGCCCCTGCGGTATCCTCAACGACCATGGAAATTACGGTCAGTAAATTTGAGCTTCTTCGTGAATTGACAGCTACTCAGGGCGTGGTTGAGCGCAAGACCACCATTCCTATCCTCTCCAACTATCTTTTCGAGGCTGCAGGAGACAAGTTGTCGCTGACGGCAACGGACCTTGATCTGAGCTTGCGCACATCCTGCAATGCGAAGGTGAAAAAAGAAGGCGCGTGCACAATTCCGGCGCGTAAACTTTATGACTACGTAAAACTGCTGCCCGACGCCGATATCACCATACGGTTGCTGGAGAACCACTGGGTCAGCATTCGCTGCGGCCGGTCCAATACGAAGATGGTGGGCATGGCGCGGTCGAACTTCCCGAGCCTGCCAGTGTTTCCATCGGCGGGAGTGATCAAGATTCCGGCGGCTGTGCTGCGCTCGATGATCTCG